>CAIQZX010000100.1 GCA_903876445.1 uncultured Pseudomonadota bacterium
ATAACTCCGTCTTTTTAGACCTACCGCAGGGCTTGCGGAATGTTAAGTCTGCGGAGAGTGTGTGAGTCTTGGGGGAATATGGGTTGGTTCGACACCGTAAAATTCCCTCTGGGATTTTACGGCGATAACCAAGCTACCTTCGAGCTACACTCTTTGAAACAGAAACCTAGATTGCGAAACCTAGGAATCCCCGTTCCCTTTAGGGCGGGGAGGATGTCAAGGCTTTAAAAACTCCTCTACGGAAATAACCGACCAATCAAAAATAGCATCTTCTACAAATTCGCTAAACATTCCATCAACAATAGACCTTTGTGTTAATTCGATGGCTGTTAATTCAGAATTCACATCGCAAGATTTTACGATAACTAATTTATTTGCATTCAGTTTTATTGCTAAAAATGCGGCTAAACTGTCGGAAGTAATTTCCCATGTTGGCGGAATTTCAGCGGCGTTTAACTCAGAAACAGTAGGAAACCAAATGATATGGCGATGCGTTTTTATTTCAGAAACCGATGACGTAATAATAAATTCAGGTTGTAAGTTCTGACACATTATCGCCATTTGTTGCATGGCGAGAATTGCCATTTCATGCGCGGCAATATCATCAAAATGCCATTTTTTTTGCGCTTTTCGAATTTCATCAGCAAAATCACCTCCTCCACAAACGACAATTGTTAATTCATTTGAATTTGAAATTTTAAGTAAGCAATCAAAAATTTGCCCTGTTTTTAATAAACTTCCGCCCAGTTTTACGATTCTCATTGTTATATACCTAATTTCTCTCAAAATAATGATGAATTGTCACGGATTAAGGAATCTCTGTAAAATTCATCGAAAACGTTAATTATTTGAATCTTGTAAAAATGAATTGAATTCATTTCAAGAAATTTCTCACAAACGAAAATCCATTTTATAGGTTTATTATGATTCATTATTGGCGAGCTATGACAGGAATTATCGGACGGGAATTAAGCCGTTTTGTCACACAACGCGAGCGATTTATTTCGGCATTAGTACGACCATTGATATGGTTATTTGTTTTTGCAGCGGGTTTTAGAGCCGCTTTAGGACTTGCTATTACACCACCTTATGAAACGTATATTTTGTATGAAGTTTATATCACTCCAGGTTTAATTGGAATGATTCAACTGTTTAACGGAATGCAAAGTTCACTTTCAATGGTTTATGATCGTGAAATGGGAAGTATGCGAATTTTGCTTGTTAGTCCTTTGCCGCGTTGGTTTTTATTAGTGAGCAAGCTATTAGCCGGAACGGGGGTTTCGATTTTACAAGCCTATATCTTTTTAGCCATTGCGTGGAGCTATGATATTCGTGCGCCATTAGAAGGTTATTTATGGGTGATTTTCCCGTTAGTTTTGTCGGGATTGATGCTGGGTGCATTAGGTTTGTTATTATCATCGTTTATTAAACAGCTTGAAAATTTTGCTGGTGTGATGAATTTTGTGATTTTCCCACTATTTTTTATGTCTACGGCATTATATCCGCTGTGGAAAATGAAAGAGTCGAGCGATTTTTTATATTTATTGGCGCAGTACAATCCTTTTTCACAAGCGGTCGAACTGATACGTTTCGCGCTGTATGGACAATTTAATTCCTTTGCATTTTTTTATACGGCGGTCGCTTTTTTGATATTTATGACAGCCGCTATTGTTGGTTACAATCCATCGAAAGGAATGATGACGCGCAAGGGTTAAAGCAGGTAAAATGCGTCTCGTTCAAATGAACGCCTTGGCATAATAATAAATGAAAAAGTGAGGATACAAACAATGAGTGAAGAAAATGTGAATGCAGGAAATGCAACGACTGAAACACCAATTCCAGAAACAGCAAAAGTGGAATCGGTTGCAGCTGAACCAAAAGCCAATCCGCTTGGATCTATGATGGCGTTGAAAGAAAGTAATGCAAATATGTTTTACAGTATTGTGGGCGGTGTAGGTTTAATTGTTATTGCATTATTAGCATTAGGACTAGGTGGCAGCGATGAAATTTTGAAAAAAGCAGAATCTAAAGGTTTAGCGGCTGGACAGAAATACACATTAAAAAGTCCAAATGCTGCGGTAGAAGGAGGGGAAACACTTACTGTTCGTTTAGTTTCTACGCCTGGTGCAATTTCTGCGTTTGATGACGACGAAAATAAAAAGGAAGAATGCCGTAAATTTCCTGTCGGAACAAATGTTTCTGTCTTAGACAAACAAGAAGTAAGCAGCGTGTTGTATGCAAAAGTTCAAATAGATGAAGGGAATTGTAGCGGAACAATCGGCTGGGTATTAGGCATCAATCTTTAAAAATTTAAAAAAAAGGTTGACCAACTGTCGTTTTTTTTTTATCATACTCAAATCGTTTCAAACATTGAAACGCGGGAATAGCTCAGTGGTAGAGCACAACCTTGCCAAGGTTGGGGTCGCGAGTTCGAATCTCGTTTCCCGCTCCAAATTTTAAGCCGCGAAGTTCGCGGCTTTTTTTATTAGTCATTCTTTGGCTGCGTAGCAAATCGGTTATGCAGTGGCCTGCAAAGCCATCTAGAGCGGTTCGACTCCGCTCGCAGCCTCCATCCGCCGATGTAGCTCAGTTGGTAGAGCAACTGATTCGTAATCAGTAGGTCGCAGGTTCGACTCCCGTCATTGGCTCCATATTCCACAAAGCTTGTAGAGCATCTCATAAAATCTTTTTCTCACATTTTTAAAAAATGTCTCAATTTTGTCGCAGTTGAAAAAAACACCCACAATAAACGGTAACAAGTGACGATAAAAACATCAAAAATAATCGCCATAAAAAACCGCCTTTCGACGGTTTAGATTTATGATTTTGAAGGCAGTGGCATTGCCTCTTGATAACATTCCTATTGAGAACTTTTAGGTTCGATTGGTTCAACAGGCTCATCTTTCACCCGAGAAGATTTTTCGATAATCTCAATGTATTACTGTTTTTCAAGTAATGGCGGTAATAGTTGTGAATTCCATAGAAAAGTATCTATGTTCATCTAAACGCTTCAACGCCAACTGCTGCCGCGATAACTCGCATTAGTCTTACATAAGCTCTGCGTTCGTATAGCATTGACAACTCTCAATGCTCCTTTCACGA
>CAIQZX010000101.1 GCA_903876445.1 uncultured Pseudomonadota bacterium
TCAGGAGCAGGCGTATATCGCTATTACCTGCTGGTTTCTGCTGCTGACGGCATTACCACACCGTTCACTTCACAGACTAGCCCCCGATAGACCTCGGGTTGTTTTTGATTTTTGTGGCGAATCCTAACACTGTTCTCTTGGTTTTCGATGAATGTGTTTTATTGGTCTCGAGCCTAAAACAGCTATGTCACCATGGTACTAACACTCGCTACTGGTCACATTTTGAGTGGATTTTAACACAGGATAGATTTTTTGCAGACTATGAAAAATTTGAAATTGAGCCGCTTACATCCTAGCCCTGAACGGCGAGGTTTTTCGCTACTAGAGCGATAAAAAACTAATACTTTGTTTATATTGGTTTAATTTTTAAATTCATCTAAAAACTATCCCATCATAAGTGGTAAAAAATAACGACGAGATGTAAGCATTTACTTTATTTTGCTACGCTACAAAAAATTGTTTCATAACGCGAATCATCGAAGAATGATCAAAAACACCCGCACTTTCACGACAACTGTGCATTGCCCACATCGGATTTCCAACGTCAACGCTTTTTACGCCTAATTTCGCCGAAACAATCGAACCAATTGTGCTTCCACAAGGAAAATCGTTTCGGTGAGAATACATTTGATAGGGAACTTTAGCTTGTTCGCACCACTGTATAAACATCGCTTCCGAGATTCCGTCAGACGCATAACGCTGATTCACATTCACTTTAATGACCACGCCTTGATTGACGTGAACGGTATGTTGACCATCGTAACATTGCGGGAAATTTGGATGATAAGCGTGTGCCATATCCGCGCTAATAATAAAACTTTTCGCTAATGCTCTTGAAAAATCTTGCGAATTTTGGGTAGTCGCTGTGCTAATTCGTTGCAAAATATCGGTTAAAAAATTTCCAGACGCACCACAGTGACTTTCGCTACCCACTTCTTCATGGTCAAAAAAAGCACAAACTAACGTGCTGTTATCGTTTTTTAAAACCTCTTCATTCAGCAATGCGCTAATTGCAGCATGACATGATGCTAAATTATCAATTTGTCTATTAGCAAAAAACTCGTTGTTTGCACCCCAAAAATTCCCTTTTTGCGTATCGAAAACATTTAAATCCCACGCTAAAATTCGTTCGGCATCATGAGGTAATTTTGATTTTAATAGCGTTTCAAATTGTGACGGTAATTGGGCAGAAACATTTGCCAAAATTAACGCTAATTCATTTTGTTTTTGAAATTTTAAACCCTCTTCGTTCACACCACGGTTTAAATGAATTGCCAAATTTGGCAAACGCATTAACGGCTTTGGAAAATTTACCAAACAGTGCGACAAATTACCGGCAAAATTTTGATAATTCACACGACCTGCCAAACTCAATTCACGATCAGAAAATGTCGCTAAAATTGCGCCGCCGTAAATTTCAACATGAAGCCTTTCAAGTTTTGAGACGTTAGTGACAGGATTTGGTTTAACGCGCAAACTTGGCGAATCGGTGTGTGCGCCGATAATTTTAAAGCCACTTTCAGCGACAGATTTTTCACCATGTATAAAAATAATAATCGATGAATCGCCGCGTATAACGTAATAACGCCCACCTGCTTTTAATGTCCAGATTTCTGTTTCATATAAACGTTCAAATTGAAATGAAGTGAGTTGCGCTTCAAGTGTTGTAACAACATGCCATGGACTTGGACTGTTATCAATAAAATCAAGTAGTGACTGAGCATTTTCTTGTTGAAAATTTACATTCATAGATTGGCGTTTTTAGTTTTAGTTGAAAAATGAAAGTGAATAATAACGCATTCATATCATCAATAAAACGCAAATCCTTGTCTAAAAATCTAATATCGGCTACATTTACAAATACGGTTAAAAACCGCGAAAATAAACGTTTTATAATAACTTTTGGAGCGATAGAAATGAGTGAGTTGAGTGCAGAAAAATTGGGACTTCACAACGTGGGTCAGGTTTATCACAATTTAAATTATGATGACCTTTTTAATCACGAAGTCGCCAACAAAGAAGGACAAGTGTTAAGCAATGACACAATGACTGTAGACACAGGGAAATTCACCGGTCGCTCGCCGAAAGATAAATTTTTTGTTCAACAAGAACCGTCAAACTCACACATTGCATGGGGAAATGTAAATAAACCGGTTTCAGTCGCTGTTTTTGACGAACTTTATGCCGATGTTATCGATTATTTATCAGGCAAAGATATTTATGTCACGGATGGCTTTAGCGGCGACGGAACGACACGAAAATCGGTGCGTTTTATTACCGAATTCGCATGGCAATCGCATTTTGTGAAAAATATGTTTATTCGCCCAAATGAAACAGAATTAGCCAGTTTTGCACCTAATTTTCGCGTTTATAATGCCAGCAATTTCACTAACGAAAAATGGCAAAAACATGGCTTAAATTCGGAAGTTTTTTGTATTTTCAACGTTGAAAAAAATGTTGCGATTATCGGTGGCACTTGGTACGGCGGCGAAATGAAAAAAGGCATTTTTACCATGATGAATTACTGGTTGCCGTTAGACGGTATTTTATCGATGCACTGTAGCGCAAACGTTGGAAAATCTGGCGATGTTGCCTTATTTTTTGGTTTATCTGGAACAGGAAAAACCACGCTTTCCACGGATGCACATCGTAAATTGATTGGTGACGATGAACACGGTTGGGATGATAAAGGCGTATTTAATTTCGAAGGCGGCTGCTACGCAAAATGTATTGGTTTGGCAGAAGAAAATGAACCTGAAATTTTTGGCGCAATTCGTCGTGACGCACTATTAGAAAACGTGGTTTATGACGAAAATGGCGTTCCTGACTACAACGATAGCTCAAAAACTGAAAATACGCGCGTTTCTTATCCAATTCAACATATCGAAAATCATGAGCCAAATTTACGCGCTGGAATGCCACAAAATGTTATTTTCTTAACGTGTGATGCGTTTGGGATATTACCGCCGGTATCGAAATTATCAAAAGAACAAGCGATGTATTATTTTCTATCGGGCTATACCGCAAAAGTAGCCGGTACGGAACGCGGTGTGACCGAACCACAAGCTACTTTTTCCTCTTGTTTTGGCGAAGCATTTTTGCCTTTGCAGCCAACCGTTTATGCTACCTTGTTAGGAAAAAAATTAGAACAGCACGGTGTTCATGCTTATCTGGTTAACACAGGCTGGACGGGTGGCGGTTATGGCGTAGGAAAACGTATGAGCATCAAAGGTACTCGCGCCTGTGTTAATGCTATTTTGGACGGCAGTATCAATCATTGCGAATTTGAAACAATGCCGTATTTCAATTTAAGCATTCCAACAACATTGGACGGCGTTGAAACCAGTTTATTAAATCCGCGAAATGCGTGGGAAGACAAAGCCAGTTTTGATGAAAACGCGCAAAAGTTAGCGGGCATGTTTGTAACAAATTTCAAAAAATATACCTCTGAAAATCATGATTTTGATTTTACAAAAGCAGGACCGCAGATTTAATTTCATCAATTAGGATACGGTCAAATATAACGTCCCGATTTTAATTTTTTAAGTTGTGGAAGCCATGTTTTATGTGGCATTCAAATGTAATACAAATTCAAAAAGGGAACTTGTTTTTGACCGTATCCTTACGGTAACGCAATTTACGTTTTGAATTTGAATTTTTTGGAGTTTTTATGAAGAAAAAAGTGTTTATAACCCGCCGCTGGACAGAATCGGTCGAAACGAAACTGCGTAATTTGTACGACGTAACATTAAATGAATCTGACCGACCATTAACGCCTGATGAATTCAAAGTTGCATTGCAAAATTACGATGCCGTTTGCCCAACCGTTTGTGATTCGTTTCCCGCCGATGTTTTAAATGTTGAAAATAAGCGATGCAAAATTTTGGCAAATTTTGGCGTTGGTTATAACCATATTGATATTGCGGCGGCAAAAGAAAATGGTTTGATTGTGACAAATACACCCAATGTTTTAACGCAAAGCACTGCTGATATTGCGATGACTTTATTGTTAATGACGGCGCGACGCGGTGCAGAAGGCGATCGATTAGTGCGAGCAAAAAAATGGACGGGATGGTGTCCAACCAGTATGTTGAGTTCAAATGTAACGGGTGCTACGCTGGGGCTAATTGGTTTTGGGCGTATTGGGCAAGCGATGGCACGCAAAGCCCATCACGGTTTTGACATGAATATCATTTATTTCAATCCGAGTGCTGCCGACGAATATGTCATACAAGATTTAAATGCTAAACGCTGCAATACGCTAGAGGAGTTATTACGGCAAGCGGATTTTGTTTCCCTACATTGCCCTGCTGGTGCAAACACAAAACATTTAATCAATGCCGAAACGTTAAAATTCATGAAACCAACCGCACATTTAATCAATACAGCACGCGGTGATGTTGTGGACAGTTTAGCGTTAATTGATGCGTTAAAAACGAAGAAAATTGCGGGTGCAGGTTTAGATGTTTATGAAAATGAACCGAATTTAAATGCCGGTTTTTTAGAACTGGAAAATGCCGCATTATTACCACATTTAGGCAGCGCAACATTGGAAACACGCACCGCAATGGGCGAAAAAGTATTGGCAAATTTAGCCGCTTATTTTGCTGGGACGGCTTTGCCGGACTTGGTTGTTTAACTTACCGTGCGAAATTTTCCACCCAGAGCTGATAGGCTTGGGTGGGGATGGATAGCATTCCTTCCGCGAAGCGGCTTTTGACTTTCTTATTCATGCTGTAAAATTCCTATGCGCTTACATTGTTGGTCATTGAAAACCAAGAGACTAACAATGTATGGAAAAGCAAACCTATTTGCAATCTAAACCAATCATAGTCGGATTGTGCAACCAATTTGAGAAAGCAGGTTCTGTCGTGACTGTAAAGCGTTGCCCATCTTCTAAACGGGTCAAAGCTCGTGTAGATGTGAAAGGTGCTGATATTGTTCTCAGTTCGGGTCAATCGAAGCCACTAATAGAACGCGACAGCTTTTAGTGGTTGGTATTTCACTGATGACTCAACGTCTGCCAATAAAAACGCAATACCGGCTAAAACTTATACTCAAAACCAAGCCAAAGGTTATTATTTTTTACGTTTATCATTTCCGTATTTAACTTTCTATTTCCGTGTTGCCAGCCTAATTTCAGTTGTGTCGCCTCTGTCAATTCATATTCCAATTCAAGTTCACCTTGATAGATATTTTCATTTGCCCCGAACCGTTCATCTTCTTTGATATGACTCATTGACGCATTATGTTCATAGTCAAAAATTAAATTTGTAGTTAATTTTTCAAGTAATTTTACTTTAAATTCGGCTGAAGCGTAATGATTTGTGTAAGACAAATCATCGGCAAAATGGGTTACGCGATGATGTTCTGCGCTACCTTTTTCGTAGTGATACCCGATTAAAAATTCAACGTCTTCACTTATATTCCATTCAAGATGCGGTCCAATTGTCCAAAATTGCGTATCACGATGAATAAAAGGCTGATTGTAATTCCGTAAGCCGTAACGGCTAAGTAATCGAAATGTAAAATCTTCATTCAACTTCTGGTCAATGTGAAACGACCAATAATGACTTGTTAATGTTTCGTCGTGTTCCGCTTCTTCACCTGTTGACTGAATAAACGTATTTTTGCCTAAAAATAAATCGGGAACGAAGTTGTAATGTAAACTCAATTTTGTATTGGTTTCAAATGATTGCGCTAATTCAAAATCGAATAATCCATGTGTAAATGCGGTTTTATTTTTAAAAACATAGCCACCGGCATCTGCAGAAAAACTAATTTCACCAAACGAATTATGCTCAGTCCATTCAGTTTCTAAACTTGGTTCGTAGACAAAATCACTTCCCTGTCCTATTTTATCGATATTTGGCTGTGTTGGATCATCTTTAAGCGAAAGACGGCGCGTTGCCGAAAAAAGCGCAACGTCATCGGTGTAATACAGTGCATTATCCGTTTTAAACGTCCATTCCGCTAAAACAAACGAACTTTTCGCCAAAACAAAACAGATTACCAAAAATCTGAAAATTGGCTTTATCAATGCCAACCACCATATTGTGACGTTGGATCACCACGAAAACCGGTGCTGGTTTTATTCGCATCTGGCGTGTTGACACTGTTACTTGCCGCTACAATCATATTTTGGCGCGTGTAACCACCCAACAATTTTGCCTTCACAGCTATATTGGTCGTTAGTGAATTGATGTCGTAATTTGTTACTTCTGCGTCAATTACAACCGAAATTAAATTATCAGAACGCAACACAATCGGCAATTTTGTTTGAGCAGGAATTTCTAATTGATAACGTCCATTTTCAACATTTGCCGAAGCAATCACATTTTCATCGTCTAACGCTTCAACATTGCCCGTTTTATTTTCAACTTTCCCAGAAATTAAAATAGATGTTGCGGTGTATTTCGTCACAGATTGCGTTGCGGGTTTTGATTGTTGCATTTCGTTGCACGCGCTTAATAAAAACGTATTAAACAAACCAAGTAGTAATAATTTTTTGTTAAAAATCTGCATTTGCATCTTCTCCAATTTCAAGCCACATTGAATTTATAATTGCCAATGCTGCCGCCAAACTTACTCCTAAAATCCACGCAAAATACCACATAATTTTTCTCCGAGTTTAAAATGTACTCACGGCGTTGAGGTTACTTATTTTGCCATGCACGGTAGGCTTTCAATCCGCCTTCGAGATAGCGCACATTACTATATCCTATAGCACGCAAGCTATCTGCTGACAATGCGCCACGGTAATTCACATTGCAATAAGTGATGATGGGCGTATCTAAATTGGGGATTTCCTCTTCGATGTTCATTTCCAATTTGCCACGGCTAATATGTTTAGAGCCTGCAATATGATTGGCATCGTGTTCTTCTTTGTCACGAATATCCAACGCTAACACGCCGTCTGCCAAAAGAGCATCGACTTCATGCGGTTGTACAGGTGAAATTCGTGCGCGGGCGGCTTCGCCCATTTGAATAAACTTCTCGGAATAAGCCATTTTCTTTCCTCATTATTGATGTTGATGATTATTTTTATCAGTTGTTAATACATCGTATGTTCATTAGCTTGAACTTGCTCAACCGTTACTTTGCCACGCATGATGCGATAAACCCAGCTCGTATAAAGTATCACAATCGGCATAAATACAATCGTCGCGGCGAGTAACATTTTCATTGTGTAATGACTTGCGCTAGCATCCCAAATCGTCAAACTGCTGGTGATTGAAAGCGTCGAAGGCAAAATAAACGGGAACATCGAACCGCCCGCCGTCACAATCGCGCCAATCATTGCCAAACTGCTCAACACAAACGCCGTGGCGGAATGCTGTTTAGCGGTAAAAAATGGCGCGGATAAAGCTGAAATAACAGTCATAATAGGCGCAAGTAAAAGCAATGGATAAATACTGTAATTTGCAAGCCATAAACCTGTGCTTTTCTCGACTGTTTTGTGTAACGGATTTGCCGTAATCGTTGTGTCGATGGCAGACGTAATTTTATAACCGTCCAAACCAAAAGCCACCCAAACACCCGCCAATAAAAACAACATTACAAACAAAATGCTACTCCAACGAATCACAGCTTGAGCGCGTTCCGCAATAAAACTTTCGGTTTTCCAATGTAAATAAACTGCACCGTGCATCACGCATAACGACACACCAACTAATACGCAAAGAATTGGGAATAATTGAAACAAATCAAATAATCCGCCTGTGTAAGTTGAACGCATATCGGCATCGAGTTCAAACGGCAACCCGACCATTAAATTTCCGGCCGCCAAACTTAATACGACTGCGGGAACAGTTCCGCCTACAAACAAACCCCAATCCCAGAAACTACGCCATTCCGGATTTGCTAATTTACTGCGATAATCGAAACCGACGGGACGTAAAAACAAGGCAAACAAAAGTAAAAGCAATCCTGAATAAACGCCTGAAAATAACACCGCATAAACAATTGACCACGCGCCAAACGTAATGCCGCCCAATGTGACTAACCACGTTTGATTACCTTCCCATGTTGGACCAACGGTATTGAGCATGACGCGCCGTTCATCATCGGTTTTACCTAAAAACGGCAACAAAATTGCAATGCCAAAATCAAAGCCATCCATCACCGCAAAACCGCAAATTAAGAAAACTAAAATTGCCCACCAAATAATGCGTAACGATTCATAATCAAACATGACCGGCTCCTTGTTTTTCAAAGTGATAATTACCTGTATGCAAACTGCTTGCGCCTAAACGAATATATTTCACCATTAAAAATAATTCGATAATTAGCAATGCGGTGTACATCACAACAAAGCCTGTAATACTACCCATAAGCTGACCACTGCTTAAACTTGATGTACTTAAATGCGTGGGCAAAATGTTAGCAATTGTCCAAGGTTGACGACCATATTCAGCCACTACCCAACCTAATTCGCTCGCAATCCAAGGAAGTGGAATTCCCCAAAATGCCATTTTTAACAACCAGCGTTGATTATGTGCATCGCGCTTAACATTGAAATAAAACGAAGCGACAAAAATGAATAACATCAGCACACCACAAAACACCATGCCGCGAAATGTCCAAAACATCGGCGCAACTTTGGGAATCGAATCTTTAATCGCAGATTCAATTTGAGCTGGTGTCGCATCAACGACATTTTCCGTATATTTTTTGAGTAACAAACCGTGACCTAAATCTTTTTTATGTTGCTCAAAAATCGCTTTGGCAACGTCGTTAGTTTTGTCTTCGCGCAAAATTTGCAAATTTTCATAAGCAATCATGCCGTTTTCAATGCGATGACGTTTGCGTTCTCGAATCGTATCAAGCCCATCAATTTTTTCGTCAATCGAGCGGGTTGCAATTAACCCAAGTAAATAGGGAATCGTAACGGCATAATCCGTTTTTCTTGTTTCTTCATTTGGAAAACCAATTAACGTAAAAGAGGCGGGAGCTTCTTCGGTTTCCCATTCTGCTTCAATCGCCGCAAGTTTTGCACGTTGTACTTCGCCAACGGTGTAACCACTTTCATCACCTAAAACAATTACCGATAAAATGGCGGCTAAACCGAAACCTGATGCAATCCGGAATGAACGTCGTGCAAATGGAACGTCTTGATTTTTTAATAAATAGAATGCGCTGATACCCAGCACAAACATCGAACCTGTCACATAACCGGCGGCGACTGTGTGAACAAATTTCACTTGAGCGACAGGATTAAAGAAAATTTCAGAAAAACTGGTCAATTCCATTCGCATCGTGTTGTAATTGAATTCTGCACCAACCGGATTTTGCATCCACGCATTCGCAATTAAAATCCATAACGCCGATAAATTTGTTCCAAGCGCAAGCAACCATGTTGTTGATAAATGCTGCATTTTGCTCATTCTGTCCCAACCGAAAAAGAAGAGACCAACAAATGTAGATTCTAAAAAGAATGCCATCATGCCTTCGATAGCTAATGGAACGCCGAAAATATCGCCAACATAATGCGAGTAATATGCCCAATTTGTGCCGAACTGAAATTCCATCGTCAAACCGGTCGTTACACCCATCGCAAAGTTAATACCGAACAACTTACCCCAAAAGCGCGTCATGTCTTTGTAAATTTGCTTATTTGTCATCACATAAAGCGACTCCATAATCGCCAAAATAAATGACAATCCCAGCGTCAACGGCACAAATAAAAAGTGATACATCGCAGTAATGGCGAATTGCATCCTTGATAAATCTACAACTTCATTGGTAATCATTTTAATTTTTCCTCTTTTGATATTGAGTCGCCTAGCAACCGATTAGCAAGATGCTGTTCATCAATGTGGATTTTTTGTCCAGCGAAGCAAAACCACCACACAAGTCCAAACAATGTAAATTTGATGATGATGGCGAATGTCATTTCCCAGCGAAAACGGTTAATTGCTTTCATAGCGTATTCAATTTGTTAACGGCTTCGTTCGTATCAAAAAATACCTGACCACTCAATTGTGTTAACAAATGACCTCTTTCCAATTTAACCTGTACAAAATGTTTGACTTCTGCAAGATTCAACGAAATTTTTGTCTCTTTTAAATTCGAATTCAATTGTTCTAAGGCTTCTAATGCTGTCATATCTATATCGCTTACCGATGTAAAAACCAACACGATATGTTTTATGCTTGGAGCTAATTTTAGTTCGCTATCAATAAACTCTTCGATAAAATTGATGTTTGCAAAAGTGATACTTTCATCGATGCGTAATAACAGCAAGTTGTCCCATTTTTCTAAACAATCAATGCAATGGTTTTTCACATTTCGATAATAAGGCGTATTTGGAATGCGTCCGAGTACAGCAATGTGTGGATGACTTGTTTTGCGTAAATGGCTAATAAATGTAAGAAAAATCCCTAGCGTTAATCCTTCTTCAATACCCAAAACCAACACGCCAATCAACGTCATGGCTTCTGCAATACCGTCACCTTTATCGTAATTCCAAGTATGACGAACGCTAGAAAATTTCACCAACGGGACAATAGCAACCAAAATAATGACCGCTAAGGCTGCTTTAGGGATTTGACTAAATAATGCACTGAAAAATACAACGGCAAAAGCTAAAAGCATCGCTGCAATAACCATTGAAATTTGTGAGCGTGCGCCAGCCGAAAAATTTACCATTGTTCGACTAAAACCACCGGCGACAGGCATCCCACCAGAAATTGCCGCCGCAAAATTTGCCACGCCTAATGCAATCAATTCTTGATTTGGCTCAATTTTTTCGCCACGCAAATTTGCCATGACTTTCGCAATCGCGACACTTTCAACATAAGCAATCAATGCGATAAATGTGGCGGAAGACAATAAAACGCGCCATTTTTCTACATCAATAAAATCAACGTTTAACGATGGTAAACCCGCTGGAACATTACCGACAACAGATACATTCAGCGACCATTTTGTGACAATCAATGTCGTTATTAAAACCGTGAAAATCGCGCCGCATTTAGTAAATGAATTCACAAAAGAAGGCGGAACTCCCATTTTTTTCAATAAAGATGACAGCGGTTTGTTGAAAAATAAAAGAATGGCTAAAGCAATAAGACTGATAACCAATGTGGCGAAATTCGTATTTTGAAAATAGGATTCATAACAGTTTAAATCGATGCCGCAAACGGGCGATTTTAAACCTAACGTTTGCGGTAATTGACTTCCAATAATCAGTAACGCCGCGCCACTCGTAAAACCAGTGAGAACAGGATGACTAATAAAATTCACCAACCCCCCCATTCTAAACATCGACATCAGCACCATAATCGCGCCACTTTCTGCCGATAAAATCACCGCACTTTGCAACGGATTTCCGAGTTCACTAACAGCTGGAGACGTTAATGCACTAGCAATCATAATCGCCGCAATCGAAACAGGACCAACTGAAAGCGTACGACTTGTTCCTAAAACAGCGTAAAAAAGTGGTGGCAAAATACTCGCATACAACCCAAACTCTGGCGGCAAACCGGACAAGAGTGCGTAAGCAATACCCTGCGGAACGAGTAAAATTGCAGTGATAATGCCTGCAAATAAATCGCCATTAAAATCTTCGCGGCGATAGGTTTTTAACCAGCTGAAAATTGGAAAGAAAGACATGGTTTAATCGTTATCAACAAACTTTTTAGCGTAATCCGACTTGTGTGGAATATCGAAACGAATGCCTTTCAACATTAAATCCCAATACATCCACGGGAAGCCCCATTTTTTACCAATCCACCAAATCCAACGTGGCACGCGCGGATCTAAAAATGGGAAAGAAGGTGTTATTTTTCCATCGTAACTAAATTCCGCCAAAATAACGCTATCAAGCGAAGTTACTAACGGACAAGAACCGTAACCGTCATATTTAGGCGATAAACTTTCTGCTTTCATAAGATGCAAAATGTTATCGACAACAACAGGAACTTGTTTGCGAACAGCGGCGGCTGTTTTTGCATTAGTTGTTGAAGCCGCGTCACCTAAACCAAAAATGTTGGCGTATTTATTGTGTTGCAACGTATTAGGATGCACATCAACACGCCCATCCACATTTGCAAGCGGACTAGTTTTGATAAAATCCGGTGCGCTTTGTGGTGGAGAGATATGAATCATGTCGAATTTTTCAACTGTTTGCTGTTTGTTGCCATTCGCGTCAGTAAATTCAAAGGTCGCTGTTTTTGCTTCACCATCAACGGCGATTAAGTTGTGAGCAAAGTGCGTTTTAATGCCGTAACTGTCCACAATTTTTGCAAGTGCTTTGGCAAAAAATGGAATACCAAACATTGCCGCGCCAACATTGAAAAACTCAACGCTGATTTTGTCGGAAATCCCTTTTTTACGGAATCTATCCGCCGCCATATACATCACTTTTTGTGGTGCTCCAGCACATTTAATTGGCATAGCTGGCATGGTAAATAATGCACGCCCTGCTCCCAAATTTTTAATACATTCCCAAGTGTATTCAACCGTTTCAGGGGAATAATTGCTGCATACGCCATTTTTGTTTAATGCTTCTTTTGCACCGGCAATTTTGTGCCAATCCAATTGAAAACCGGGACAAACGACTAAATAATCGTAACTGATTACGTCCCCATTTTTTAACGTTACCGTGTTGTTATCGGGTTGAAAGGTGTCAGCAAATTCTTTAATCCATGTCACACTAGATGGAATTAAATCCGCTTCGTTTCGTGTGTGGTCGGCTAATTTTGATTCACCGCCACCAATAATCGTGAATGCCGCTTGGTAATAATGTTTTTCGCTTGGTTCGATAACGGCAATATCGATTTCTCCATTTACGCGACGCATATTGTTAGCCACTGAAACGCCTGCTGCGCCTCCACCAACAATTAACAAAGTATGATGTTGTGTCATGTTTTAAATCCTCAGTTTTATAGTTATTTTCACTGCGTTGAGCGCGAACGAATCGCGCTCCTATTTTACTTATTTATTCCAACCTTCAAAACCACCTGCTAACGATAAAACATTCGTATAACCAAGTAGTTGCAATGTTTGCGCGGCAAGAGCTGAACGTCCACCGGTGCGGCAATAAATTAACACGGCTTTCGTTTTATCTGCCAATTCTGGAATCGTATTTAATTTAAATTCCAACACGCCGCGTGGTAACAAAATTGCATTATTGATATGACCTGCTGCAAATTCGCTTTCTTCGCGGGTATCGATTAGCGTGATATTTTCTTCTGCTAATAATTTCCGTGCCATTTCAGCATTCACTTCAACGATATTTTGTTTTGCTAAAGCAACTAAATCTTGTCCTGTTGTGCCGCCTTGAACTTGCATCACACAAACTGGAGCTTCAGCGTCACGAGTTTTAACAGCTTGAGTGCGTTCATTTTCATCTAAACCGCAATAACGATTCGCTGGCACCGCTTGATCAATCAAACGTGGCGCAGGTAAGTTTAAATTGTTCATAATTTCAATGAACTGGTCACGAGTTTTATGCGCCAAACGTGGATTTGTGGTGCGTTCTTGAATGATGTTGCTCACATACCGCTGTTGATAATCGTGTCCTGGATAAACAAGCGTGTCGTCTGGCAGTGTAAATAAACGTTGCGTAATCGCATCGTATAAAGAACCAGCATCTCCACCTTGGAAATCTGTACGACCACAACCACCAATGAAAAGTGAATCACCACTAAATAAACGCCCGCACCATAAAAAAGAGGTGCAACCGGGTGTATGACCAGGTGTTGCAATCGCTTTGATTTGTTCGCTACCTAACATGAAAACATGACCATCTTGAATGGCAACATCGACTAATTTTGCGCCACCGTGTTGACTTACACAGGTTTTCGCTCCTGTGTGTTGGCGTAACAAACCGCTCGCTGTAATGTGATCCGCGTGAACGTGTGTTTCAAAAGAAAAGATTAACTTCAAATCGTGTTGTTTCAACAAATCTAAATAGGTGTCTAAATGTGTGTTGACAGGATCGATAAATGCCGCTTCTTTACTAGCATCATCAGCAATCAGATAAGTGTAAGTCCATGTTGCAGGATCGAATAATTGTTTAAACATAATTGTTACTCCGAATTTTTAAATGTAAGTTGGATTGAAGTTGTACATTTGCTTTTGCCACTTCTGAAGAAAGTCAACTAAAGCATTTGCAGTGTTTATGCCAATTTTAACAAACCAATAACAACGCGCTTTCAGGGTCTTTATTGTCGTTATATTTTGTGTGTCTCATGTTTCAATGAAACAAAAAAATCGTTTCTTTGAAACAATTTACAGAGAGGAGCCGCATCAAATCGGCGAGATTATATTAACGCTGGATTTCAAAATTAGCTAAGTATTGTTCAATTACTTTTCCGGCAATTGGCGCAGCAATTGAACCGCCATGTCCACCATTTTCAACAACAACAGCCACAGCAATTTTAGGATTTTCCGCTGGCGCAAAGGCAATAAACAGTGCGTGATCTCTTAATTTGAAATCAATCGCCTCTTCGTTATATTTTGCTTCTTGTTTGATATTGAATACTTGTGCCGTTCCTGTTTTGCCGGCGATATGATAGGTAATTTTTTTACCGATATTTTTAGCTGTTCCATGCGAATCATGCACCACATTTACCATCGATTCCGTTATGTGTTGTACATTTTCTGTTTTCAATGGAATCACTTTATTATTTGTTTCTGACATCACTCGCGTTTCGGTTGCTGAAACAATTTTATCCACCAAAAATGGTGTAACTACTTTTCCACCATTTGCTAAAGTTGCGGTCGCTCGAGCTAATTGAATTGGTGTAACTTGTAAATAACCTTGACCAATTCCTGTAATTAACGTTTCACCGGGATACCAATTTTGATTTTTCTTTTCTTTTTTCCATTCGCGTGACGGCAATAAACCACTTTTTTCGCCAACTAAATCAATGCCCGTTTTTTCGCCAAAACCAAATTGCTGTAAAAATTGGTGCATATTATCAATGCCTAAAATCGATGCGAGACTATAAAAATACACGTCACACGATTCTGTAATTGCCTCACTCATATTAACTGCGCCGTGACCACTATGTTTCCAATCACGATATTTATGAGGTGCGTTCGGTAACTGATAAAAACCCGGACAAAAATGCTTTTGTTCAAAACTGATTGCATTAAATTCCAATCACGCTAAACCGATAAAGGGTTTCATCGTTGAGCCGGGCGGATATAAACCTCGCAAGGCGCGATTATAAAGTGGCTGATTTTCAGACGATTGCAAGGCTTGATAAGCCTCATAATCAATTCCCACCACAAATGGATTGGGATCAAAACCGGGACGACTTGAAAAAACTAACACGCCACCTGTTTGCACATCGAGAGCAACGACCGCACCGTTATAACCTTCAAGCGCATCATAAGCCGTTTTTTGTAAATCAATATCGAGTGTTAAATAAAGATTCGTGCCTGCAACAGGCGGTGTGGTGTTAAATGTATTGATGGCGCGTGACTGAACATTCGTTTCTATTTCTGCATAACCCGTTTTGCCGTGCAATTGCGTTTCGTAAAAACTTTCAATTCCTAATTTTCCAACATGACTTGAGCCGCGATATTCCGACATGGATAATGTTTTCATTTCCGCTTCATTGATTCGGCTTACATAACCCACAACATGAGCCGCTAAATCGCCATAAGGATAATGACGAACAAGACGTGATTGAATATCAACACCAGTAAAATAAGGACGCATAACGGCAAATTTTGCAATTTCTTCATCGGTCATACTAAGTAAAAGCGGTGTGCTAACAAATCGTTTTTGCCTTTTACGTTGTTTTTGAAATTGTTCAATTTTTTCATTTGGAATGTTTAATAATTCTTGTAATCGTAACAATGTACCATCCAAATCGCTGATTTTTTCCGGCATCAATTCCAGACTAAATGATTGCGTATTTTCAGCGAGAATTTTTCCGTTACGATCATAAATCATGCCGCGCGTTGGAACGAGTGGCTGGATTTTTACGCTATTTTCTTTCGCTAGCGTAGCGTAATGTTCATGTCCAACAATTTGCAAATAAACTAATCTAACAATTAGCCCTAAAGTTAGTAATACAACAATACAAAAGGCGGCAATAATTCGATTAACAAAAACTTGATTTTCGACTGAATTGTCTTTTAGAGAATAAAGACGAGGCATGGCTAGAAACGTCGAACAAAACGCATAACATGATAAACAACAAACCAACTCGCTGTACCGCTCAACACGGGCAGCCAAAATGCACCGTGTAATTGAGCGGGAACTTTCAAATTCTCAAACCAAAACAACAATAATTGCGAAATCAATAAACACCCAAATACAAACACACTCTGTTGCAAAAGTGGGTATTGGCGTAATTGGCGATGCCAAATTAAAATTAAATAAACAATCAACGAATACGATAAGGCGTACTGCCCTAAAAACCGCCCCATTAAAACGTCTGTCAAAATACCAAAAAACCACGCATAACTAATACCTACACGTTCTGGAAGTGCCAAACTCCAATAAATTAACACTAACAAAACCCAATCGGGATTAAATATGGCTAAACTTTCTGGCAAAAATAAAATCCGTAAACACATTGCGAGAATCAATGTTACAAAAATCCGAACGAAACCGTGTTCGTTATTCATTTGGAGCGGGCGTTTTAACTAGAGGTGTTATCAATGGAATTGACACATTATTTGTCCAAACAATCAATAATTCACGATTGCGGTCAAGCTGTGCTTTTGGCGTAGCCGTGATGTGAGTAATCGATTTATTAGATGTTTGAGGGAAATTATCCACGACAGCAACCGGATAACCGGCTGGAAAAGTGCCACCCAAGCCAGAAGTAATCAATAAATCACCGGCTTGAATATCGGCATTATTAGGTAAATAAGGTAAGTTAAGTTGATTTGAAACGCCACTACCCACTGCAATAGTGAGCAAACCATTCCGATTAACTTGCACAGGAATCGCGTGATTTGGATCTGTAATTAACATAATTTCAGACGAAAACGGTAACGCTCGAAAGACTTGTCCGACTACACCATTTGTATCTAAAACAGGCTGTTGTTGATGAACACCAAAGCGCGTGCCTTTGTTAACGACCATGATATGTTCGTAGGGCGTAAGATTGATAGATAACAATTCTGCAATTAAAACTTGTTCGCCAAGTTTAAACGAATTTTCAAGCAACGCGCGAAGACGGATATTTTCCTTTTCGAGTGCTTCAAATTTAAGCAATTGCATTTTGTTAATGAGTTGTTCACGCCGTAAATTTGTATTTTCATCTTTAAGCATCTCGTAACTGGTTAACGTTTCTGAAATGGATTCAAATAAACTAACTGGTAAATCAACGCCATATTTCAGCGTATCCGTGAATAACGATAACGTCGCGCGTAATGGCATTAAGCGTTCACTACGATATTCAGTAATTAGTAATATAACAGCCGCAATAATCGCAATCAGCAAACGCACGTTAATCGAAGAACTCGTGGCAAATAAGAGTTTAATAAAAAAGACCTGTGAACGTTTTAGACACTAAGATTATTCTAATGAAAAAGTAGAAACGCCTTTTTTATCTAGCATTTCTAAAACCATTCCACCACCTCGTGCGACACACGTTAATGGATCATCCGCAATGTGAACGGGTAATCCTGTTTCCTCTGCAATTAAACGATCAATATCTTTTAACAATGCGCCACCACCCGTTAAATAAATACCGCGATTAGCCACATCTGAACCTAATTCCGGAGGAGTTTGTTCGAGTGCTAATTTTACCGCTCCGACAATTCCAGAAAGCGGTTCTTGTAAGGCTTCTAAAATTTCATTGCTGTTTAAAGTAAAACTGCGTGGCACACCTTCAGCTAAATTGCGCCCTGTGACTTCCATCTCGCGCATTGTGCTACCCGGATACGCGCTGCCGATTTCTTGTTTAATTTTTTCAGCCGTTGTTTCGCCAATAAGCGTTCCGTAATTGCGTTTCACATAATTAACAATCGCTTCATCAAAACGGTCACCGCCAATTCGTACTGAATTTGAATAAACAATTCCGTTAATTGAAATAATGGCTACTTCAGACGTACCACCGCCAATATCCAAAACCATTGACCCGCAGGGTTGATCAACTGGCAATCCCGCTCCCATTGCTGCTGACATGGGTTCTTCGATTAAATACACTTCGCGTGCGCCAGCCATTGACGCTGATTCTCGAATCGCTCGCCGTTCAACTTGAGTTGAGCCACAGGGAACACAAATCAATATTCGAGGACTTGGACGTAAAAATTTGCTTTTATGCACTTTTTCAATGAAATAACGCAGCATCCTTTCAGTGACAGCAAAATCAGCAATGACACCATCTTTTAATGGACGAATCGCTGTGATGTTACCCGGAGTGCGACCGAGCATCAATTTCGCTTCAAGACCGACAGCAGCAATTGTTTTTGCGCCACGAATTTTGTCTTCTTTAATCGCCACAACAGAAGGTTCATTGAGTACAATACCCTGCCCTGGGATGTAAATTAGTGTATTAGCGGTTCCTAAATCAATGGATAAATCGTTGGAAAAAAGACCACGAATTCTCTTGAACATTTCTAGCTGTATCCTATGTGAGCAATAAAATGAAGTTACTTTAGCAATCAAGCGCATTATTGAGCAAGCGTTAAAATCTGCTAACATGATAATACAAAAATCAAAATTTTTTCAGTGGAGTTAAAGCAAATGTTATCTACAGTAGAAGTAAAAAAAATCGCCCATTTAGCACGATTAGGAATTGAAGAACAAAATGTTGATGCCTATGCAAATGATTTGAATAATATATTGGCGTTAATGACACAAATGTCAGAGCTAAATACAAAAGGGATTAAACCAATGGCGCATCCAATGGATCAAGTCCAACGATTGCGTATGGATTTTGTGACCGAAACAAATTTTCGGGATTACGTCCAAACTATCGCACCACAAACCGAAGATGGTCTGTATTTAGTGCCGAAAGTTATAGGCTGATTTTCTATAATTGTTTGATTTTATTTTATTTATGTTTATTTTCTATGCGTTAACGTTAGATTTTATAAATTTTTGTTTGACAAAAATTCAATTAAAAATGATAATAATGTCTTTAGCGACGCGCTCGTGGCTCAGCTGGATAGAGTAATCGGCTACGAACCGATTGGTCGGGAGTTCGAATCTCTCCGAGCGCACCACAAGTTTATTCCCCTGTAGCTCAGCCGGTAGAGCAAATGACTGTTAATCATTGGGTCGGCGGTTCGAATCCGTCCGGGGGAGCCAGATAATAAAAAAACCTTGTAACAGTGTTACAAGGTTTTTTTTATGCTCAAAATAAATTACTAAATTTTTTCATTCAAGCTCGCACATTTAATACACTGTACAGAATAAGGCACCGCTTTTAATCTTTCTGGATTGATTACCTCATCACAAGTTTGACAAATATGATATTCACCAGAATCAATACGGGCGATGGCGTTCCTAATTGCCGCAATTTCTACTCGGGCGGAATTTCCTAAAAAATCTTGTACTTCATTGTTTTCATTTTGTGTTGCCATTTCTTCAAAATCTTTTTCCACGTCTCCATCGGCATGACGAATATCATTCGTAATCGTCGTTAAACGTTCATCTAACTCCTCTAACATTGAAATCAAATTTTGGCGCACATCATCATAATTTGTACTCATTTTACATCTCCTTTTAGTTTTTAATTTATAATTTGACACGACGTTTATTACGCCGTGCCATAATTTATAATTACATTTTTTGCATTCAGCGCACACCCGTTTCGGTGACAATGACGTCAATACCATTTTGTCGTAACCGCGCTCGAATCGCACTTACACTACTCATTTGCGTGTAAGGACCCATTTTGATTCGATGCCAAACCACTTCCCCAACTTTTGCTCGCTCTACCCTAGATTCAATTCCCATTGACGCTAGATTTGACCTCAATTTCTCGGCATCAACCGCATCTTTGAACGAGCCGGCTTGCATCATGTAAGCAATCGTCGGTTTCGTTTGCGTATCTGTTGTAACAGAATCAACGGGTGGGGCTGCGACACGTTCTTCACGAGTTCGAGTGATAATTTCATGATCCGGTACGACAACATCTTTATCTGGCAAAATCGTATAAAAATCAAACTGCGGGGCATCATGTTCTAATTCATTTACCGCTTCTGGCGACAACGTAACATCAGGTTGTTGCTCTAGCTGCCTTGCCATTTCTGATGACAATCCTTGCGGTAAAACAGATTGCACCACGGGAGTTGTAATCGGATGCTGTTCTAATTGACGCTTGATTTTTTTCAAACCCGTACCTTTCAAATAGACAGCAAAAACCACTAATCCAATGACTAATCCAGTAATTAACATCCACTTAAACGCACTTCCTGATTTTTGAGATGGACGTTTTCGCGTATTTTTGTTGCGGCTTTTATAATCTTGACTAGCCATTTACATCGCTTCTGGTGCGCTAATACCTAGCAACGTCAATCCATTAACTAAAACTTGCTGAACAGCAATAATTAAATTTAACCGCGCATTTCGTAATTTATCATCTTCAACTAAAAATTGATGCGCGTTGTAATAAGTATGAAAATCTGTTGCCAATTCACGCAAATAGTTAATTAACAAATGCGGTTCGTATTGCGTAGCGGCTCGTTCAATGACTTCTGGATAACGTGCCAACGTTGTTAATAACGCGGTTTCATGTTCAGTGTTAAGTTCGCTTAAATTTGCCATTCCTAGCACAGCATTTTTGGTAAAACCTTTTTCTTGTAATTGTCTGAGAACGCTACAAACTCTGGCATGGGCGTATTGGACATAAAAAACCGGATTTTCATTCGATTTTGATTTAGCAAGTTCCAAATCAAAATCCATGTGCTGTTCAGAACGGCGCATAACATAGAAAAACCGTGCGGCATCTCTACCAACTTCATCACGCAATTCTCGTAATGTGACAAATTCTCCCGAACGAGTAGACATTGATACTTTTTCTTCGCCGCGCCACAAACTTGCGAATTGAACTAATAATACATTTAATTTTTTTTCGTCAGCCCCTAAAGCGGTTAAAGCGGCTTTCACGCGAGGAATATAACCGTGATGATCAGCTCCCCAAATATCAATTAACGTATCAAAACCACGTTCTAATTTATTCCAATGATAAGCAATATCCGAAGCAAAATAGGTATGTTGTCCATTATCACGAATAACAACCCGATCTTTTTCGTCGCCTAATTCGCTGGATTTAAACCAAATCGCGCCGTCTTTTTCGTACAAATAATTATTGGATTTTAAAACAGCTAGAGCTTTATCAATTGAGCCGTCGTCCATAAGCGAACGTTCTGAAAACCATTGATCGTAGGTCGTACCAAATTCTATTAAATCCTCTTTAATGTCTTCTAAAATATCATTCAGTCCCATATCGAAAACGATTCGATAATCTTTATTTAATAATTCTTTAGCGCGGGAAATTACAGTGTCAATGTAAATTTCTTTATCGCCGCCTTTAGGTTCATCTAAAGGTAAATTTGCAAAAACAGTTTCCGCAGTATGCACAAAATTTTTGCCATACTGATTAAATAATTTTTGTGAAATTCCTCGTACATAATCGCCGCGATAAGCATTACTTGGAAAAACAAACGTTTCGCCAGAGATTTCTAAATAACGCAACCACACACTCGTGGCTAAAATATCCATTTGCCGCCCCGCATCATTAACATAATACTCACGATGCACATAAAAACCAGTCGCCGTTAATAAATTTCCAACGACTGAACCGTAAGCGGCTCCACGACCGTGACCAACGTGTAATGGACCGGTTGGATTTGCAGAAACAAATTCAATTTGGATTTTTTTACCTTCACCACGATTGCTTTTTCCAAAATTTTCACCAGTGGCATGAATATCAACAATAACTTGATATTGTGCGTTTGGATTTATAAAAAAATTGATAAAACCCGCCCCTGCAATTTCGACTTTCAAAACAGCCTCGTTAGTCGGCAAAGCAGCAATAATATTTTCTGCAAGTTGACGTGGATTTTTCTTTGCCGTTTTTGCCAGTATTAACGCGATATTTGTTGCAAAATCACCGTGTGCAACATCACGAGTACGTTCAACGTGAATAACGGGATTTAAATCATCGGTTAAAATACTTTGTGTTTTTAAAGTCAGTAAAGCTTCGGAAATAAGGGTTTCGAGTTGTTTTTTCATGATGTCACAAATAGTCTAAAAATTAAGGCGCATTATCCATTAAAGCCGCCGATTTATCCATTTTTGCCTGAGTCCGTTCAGTTTCAGTTTGCGCTACTTTATCACGCAAATAAACAGGTTGAGCATGTTCAGCGGCTACAGCTAAACCGCATTGAAAACCATAAACACCTAATTTGGCAATTAGGCTAGATTGTGGCAAAACATCGCTTTCGATTTCGGAAACAAAATTGTCTGTACGAGCAAGTAATTCATCTTTATAAACGCGCCATCCCGAACCAATACCTAGTGCAGACTGGGTTGGAAATTCAATATGTGAAACGGGTAAAACCGCTTCTTTTCCAACTAATTCCATAAATCCATTGGTGTTGCGTTGATATACGCCCCAAAAAATTTCGCCAATTCGAGCGTCGGTCGCGACAAATGCAAGCGGCGGCAAAAACTGCTGCGCTAATGCCGCTAATGTTGAAACGGGAACAACAGGCAAATCTGCGCCAAATGCTAATCCTTGCACAACACCTGTTGCAATTCGCAAGCCCGTAAATGAACCGGGACCACAGCCAAACGCAAGTGCATGGAGTTGCGATAAGTTTAATTCTGCTTCGGCAAGTAACGAATCAATCATCGGTAATAATAATTTTGTGTGCGCTTTCGGCGTAATTTCAAAGCGTTGACTAATTTCACCATCAATAAATAAGGCGGCTGAACAGGCTTCGGTAGATGTATCAAGAGCAAGTAATTTCATTGTCATTTAGTAAATAATGTTTAGCGATGCCGTTACAAAAATCGGCGATTATACTCTATACTAAGGATTACTATTTTTTTGAATTCGATGGAGTGTTTTATGCGTTTATTTTTGTTACTGTTTAGTTTAATAGTTGCTTCTAATTTTGCATTTGCGAATGAAGGCGGTGGTGAAGGTGGTGGCGGTGAAGGAAAAGATGACGGTACAGGGGTCGAGTATTTAGAAATTGCACCCAAGTTTGTTGTTAATTTAACAGAACCTAAAAAGTATTTGTCTATCAATGTTCAATTATTAGTTGAAGGCAAGCCAATGGCTGAAAAAATTAAAAAACATCTGCCTGCTATCAAACATGAATTGATTATGCTGTTCAGTGATCATTCGATCGAAAGTTTGCAAACAATGGAACAACGCGAATCCTTGCGCCAAGCGGCAATTGAAACAATACATCAAACTATTGATAAAGCAGAAGGTGCTGAAGAAGCAGATGCTGAAGCGGCTCCTGCTGAAGCGAATCCGCACAAAAAAGATAAGAAAAAAGATTACTCAAAATTACCAAGTGCTGGATTCAAAGACGCTTTTTTCACAGAGTTTTTAATGCAGTAAACTCAAAAACTTTTATGGCTACTGTTCTTTTTTTTGAGAACAGTAGCTGACTCCAGAATTGGATTTGTCACCTTTTATTTCACAAAACAACTTTTTTCGGCGATTTCTTCGGCTTCTTTTAATAATTTGCGTAAATCTTTACTTTGTTTTGGATCTCGGAAAATTGAACCATTTTCACCCGCCGTTGATTTTAAATAAGAAAATGTTTTTGCCGCATCGTAATCGTTAAAACTCATTTTTTCCGCAATTTTATCTATTTTACAACCACACGCATATTGATTGATGTAACTCAAACCACCATGCTGTGCGACACAATTTAAAACGTATTCGACTCGATCACGAGTTGGATAATCATTTGCTAATGTTGTGGTTGTTGGCGTGGAAACATTCTCGACAACTTTTTCAGGATTATTTGCACAACCTGAGATAATTAACGCAAAACTTCCCGTTAAAAAAAGCGTTTTTAATGATTTTTTCATTTCAAATTTTTCCTTTTAATACAAATAAAAATACAACTTACAGCTTAACATTATGACTTCACAAACAAAAGTAACTGGCGTGATTCTAGCGGGTGGTCAGGCGCGACGAATGAATTTCAAAGATAAAGGATTACAAATTTTTAATGGGCAGACGTTAATTTCTTATTCGTTTAACGCGATACGTCCGATTGTTGATGAATTGATTATTAACACTAACCAAAATGTAAATGTTTACCAAAAATTTGGTGTTCCGATAATTTCGGATTTAACACAAAATTTTTCGGGCGCGTTAGCGGGAATTTTAGCGGCAATGCACTATTCAAAAGAAGGGATTTTAATCGTTGCCCCGTGTGATGCGCCATTCATTTCGACTACGCAATTACAGTATTTGTTTTCTGAACATGAAAAAAATGGCGCAGAAATTACCGTTGCTTGCACGGGCAATCAAATTCATGCTGTTTTTGTTGTTTTAAATGTAGAACCCAATTTGCGGGCGAGTTTAGAATCTTATTTAGCAAATGGAAATCACAAAGTGCGCTTGTGGTTTACACAACATCATACGCACTTTGTCAATTTTGGTGAAAACACAAGCGGTTTTGAAAATATCAATACGCTGGCGGAATTGAATGGCGACCACGCCATGCCAAAATGCACAAACCAATAAAACTCATCCAAAACAAACACGGTAACAAATAAAACCATTGTTGATAGAAAGTTGGTTGTGGATTTTTTAAATACGGCACATGATAAACATCCGCCCACATTTCATGTATTGGTGAACGCTGTAAAATTTCTCCCGTCGCTAACACAACTGAAGAAATTCCGGTATTTGTGACTCGTAAGACAGGGCGACGGAATTCAACGCCTCGCGCTAATGTCATATAAAAATGCTGATACGGCTGTTGCCATGTTCCATACCATGAATCATTTGTTACATTAACAATAATTTGTGCGCCTAAATTAGCTAAATCACGCGCAAAATACGCAAACAACCCTTCATAACAAATTTGTGGAGCCATTTTTAAACCGTGCAAATTAAACAAGGTTGTCGCGCCTTGACCTCTTGCAAAATGCCCAATTGGTGGCAACCAATCTCGAATTTGAGGAAACCACTCTTCAAACGGAATGTATTCGCCGAATGCTAATAAAATTGTTTTACTGTAATGCGGTGGCAAAATTTCGCCTTTTTCATTTAACAAAAAAAGTGAATTTGTAAGTAATCTCTCAGGAAATTTTACACTGTAAGCCCCAGTCACTAAAGGCACGTTGTGTTCTTGTAGAAATTCTTGTAGCTGGCGTGGATAATCATTTTGCGGTGTTAGATTTTCACCTAAAAATGTTGGAAATGCTGTCTCTGCCCAAAACGCAAAATCGATTTTTTCAGTTTTATGTTTTTCTAAGGCTTCGTGCGTTAGTGACAAATAACGATTTAAAATCACCTGTCCGTAACCATCTCCAGTTTCTGCTGCCATTTTTTCCATGCTGCCGACATTTCCTTGTACCATCAATACATTAAATGCCGCATCAGGCACAGGCAAACGTTCTTTTAAAATTAAACCGCTGATATTTAATAACACGAAAATACCGATTACAGAGCCAAAAATGATTTTACCTTGCCGCTCATTGCGGGCTTTCCAAGCTAAATACAACGGTAAATTAAACGCTAACGTAATTGCGCTCAATCCACTAAAACCAACGATTTCTGCAAGCTGATAAAAAGGAATTCCCGCACCAAACCATGAATAACCAAAATTCCAATCGAATAAAGTGAACGAATAGGCTTCGTTTAAAATTGTAATGTTGACCAACAATCCCAACGATAATCGCGGTGAACATTTGAATTTTCGGTGAATATAAAACCACATCGCGCCCGCAATCGGAACATATAAATGAGCAAATAGCGCGTACAAAATCATGCCAATAACTGCAATCGCCCACGGCAAATTAGCAAATTCATGGAGCAAATAAGTCATCCAATTAAAACCAATCAGCGTAAAAACAAACGCGGTGACAACGCCACCTAAAATAACCGGTTTTAATTCTGTTTGGCGTTGCCAAAAAATCCATAACGGTACAAAACAAAATAATGCCGCCCACGGTGGAAACGGAATATAACTTGTACCAATAAAAATCCCCGAAAGAATTGGCAACCAATAATGCTTAACGACGGTGAATTTCAGCATGAAGCGCACGGAATTCGTCGGTTAATTTATGAACAGGTACATAGTGAACAAGCGGTTTTGATTCGGAATGCGATTCGCGGACTTTTACAGATGTTGAAAGCATTGACGTTAAAACAGGCAAGCCTTCGGCAATCAATTCGTTGACTAATTGGCGGGGCAAGTTCGCTTGTTTTTGAAATTGATTTACTACAATTCCTTCAATTTCTAAAACCGGATTATGATCCGCTTTTACTTCCGTCAAAGTTTGCATTAACAAATACAACGCATCACGCGCAAATGTATCGCAGTCAAAGGGAATTAAACATTTATGGGCGGCGATTAAGGCGGATTGACTGTAAAAATTTAAAATCGGCGGCGTATCCATGTAAATTTCATCGAAACCATCCAGTTTTTCGAGTGCTTCTTTCAATTTAAAAATTTTATAACGGGATTCCAAACGTCCTTGCAGCGGTTCAAGTTCAGGATGCGATGGCAACACAAATAAATTTGGAAATGGCGTAGCATGAATTAAATTTTCTAATCCAGAACCACTTTTTCCACCTCCAAATAATGAAACGCTTAATGTGTCTTTGAAAAAATGCACAATTGTTTTATCGCTATCTGTTACTTTTTTACCCAGTAAGTATTGCGTGGAATTACCTTGAACATCTAAGTCTATAACCAGTGTTCGTTTTCCTTCTATCGCGCTAATCGCCGCTAGATTACAAGTGATGGTGGATTTTCCAACGCCACCTTTTTGATTGAAAATAACTCTACGCATAATCATTTATCCTACAAAATTTAAGATTAAAAAAAATTGGTACGATTTTACACAGATTAAGCTGTGTCTGATTCAAGTAATTTATTTTTGAGTTAATAACCGAGTTTGTAAGCGTTTAAGAGGTTGCTCACTTAACGGTGACAAGGCTGTCAAAATCGCTTCTTGATAAAAACGTAACTGAGATGACCACACCGCCGCATCAGTATAAAGTAACAACGTATCGTCATGAATTAAACAGTGCAAAGCGTGTTCAGCGAGATTTTCGGGTAATACACTTTTCACGACAACTAACAAATTTTTTTGCTGTTCAATTTGCACAATCAATTTATCAATCGTCGGATTGTGAAATTCAAAAATAGGCTTAAAACTCATATCAATTTAAAAACGCAAATCACTACTAACATAGAAAAAATCAGTATCTTTTTCGCCACCGACTGGCAAATCATTCGCAGGCGTGCCGGTTTTTGGCAAGCGTGAAAAATAATCCCCTTTGAACCAATGCTCATAACCTGCCGATAACGTTAGATTAGAACGTAAATCCCAACTTGTTGAAAGTTCAACATCTTGCCCTAAATAATTGCCCGCACTTCCTGTTTTATCTTGCAACGGTTTTTGATTTGGCATATTTGAGCCATTCATTGCATCCGCACCTTCCGCTAAATACCAAACGTGATGTTTTAAATTTACTTTAACACTATCAATTGGTTGCGTTATTAAACGTAAACCGCCATATTCTAAATTGCTTTGAAACATAGGACCAAATAAGCTGGTAATAAATAGATTTGTGCGAATTCCATTCAATCTTTCAAATGTATTATTCATACGACCATCTGGATTTTCTGTACCGCTTGAATAATCATATTCCGCCATCAATCTAGGAAGCCATGTTGTGTTAAAAGTGTAACCTACTTCAGCGTGGCTGTAATAAGCAAAAAAATCTTTCGCTCCTATTTCACCAACTTCGATTGCCGTTTCAACATCATAATCCAACGCCCCGAATTCTTGCTTTAATTTTTCTGTTTTAATCGGTTTTAAATAAGCGCGTGATCCAAAAATAGAAAACGTTTTATGTGTGGTCGTTTTATTGTCATTTACGCCGATATAATAACCTTCTGTGTTTAGCCAATTGGCTAATTTTACATCTAAATGTGTTCCCCAGATTAAGCGATTCCGACTGCTTTCATCTGCCTGATTTAAATAGCGTTGAACGGGTGACATAAAAAATGTTCGAAATCGCCATTGGTTTTCAGACATAAATGATAAATGTCCACCCTCAAAACTGTTCGTGGTGTTTTCAAAACCGTTGCGACCAATAAAACGTGACGAACCAATATCCATCGCAAAACGACCTAATTCAAAATCGCCGCGCACATTTGTTCCGGCTATATTTTTTAATGAAGCCGATGTAAATAATTGCAATACATCAAAAGTGTCAATTAAAGTCCCCCCCGCAAAATCTTTTGGTTCATTAAAATTTGTGCGTGAATCTTGCCCCTCGAAAATAAAACCTAAATTTTCATTATTTGCCCCTAAACGAATCCGCGATAACATTGGAAGCTGTACATTTGTTTCGCTTGATTGACCTGAATGCCACGGATGAGAGCTAGTTTCAAATCGTGTTCGTTGATTTAAACTAAATTCCATCCAATCCGGTAAATTTAACGCGGATTTTGCCAATCGATTCCATTTAACTTTGCTTTGATTTACCAACATTTCATCGGGAACTTCATGCCATTCGTTACTGTAAAAAGCCGTTTCAACGCGCTTCGTTAAATTTGAATCTTTAGCTTCTTCAATTTCATTAGCGTGAACCTTTGTTAAAAATCCACTGGCTATCGTAATCATAAACAATTGTTTGATAAGTTTTTTCATGCGTTAATCTGCGTTTTAAATTTTAAATAAAAAGTAAATTCTTTTTCCAACGCTTGTTTGGTTAAACAAATAAGGCTGAAAGCCGAAACAATCCTTAAATCCAAAACAGCAACAATCATGCCTGTCTCCAATCAAATAAAACAGACGTTATCAACATTTATAGGAAGAGAAAATTTACACATTTAAACGCTTCTTATCAAAACTTGGATTTATTAGGCTATGATTACGGCATTTCCAATTCCCTTTTCCCTTTGATTTAATTTAAAAATGCAACACTCAGAACTTTACATTGGATTGATGTCCGGCACGAGCCTCGATGGCATTGATGCCGCACTCGTAAATTTAAGCAACGATTCCGTTGAATTAGTTGCGTTTGAGTATTTGCCTTTTTCTATGGAAATTCAGCTTGAATTACAAAAAATAAGTGCGCCAAACGCACTAATCTCATTACAAGATTATGGTGAAATGGATGCCAGACTGGGACATTGGTTTGCATTGGTTGTTAAAAATCTTTTAAAAAAGAAACAGTTGCAGGCAAATTCAATTACAGCGATTGGTAGCCATGGACAAACTGTTTATCATGCGCCTGCCGGAAAATTTCCTTTTTCATTACAAATTGGCGATCCAAATTACATTGCGGAAAAAACCGGAATTACAACCGTTGCCGATTTTCGTCGCCGTGATATTGCCGCTGGTGGTCAAGGTGCGCCACTTGTTCCGGCATTTCATGAAGCTGTTTTTCATTGCGAAAACGAAACGCGCTGTATTGTAAATATCGGCGGCATTGCAAATGTGACGGTTTTACCCGCGAATCCAAATGAAGCCGTTATTGGTTTTGATACCGGAACTGGAAATGTATTGTTAAATCAATGGATACAGCGACACTGTCAAGATTGTTATGATGCTGATGGCGCATGGGCGAATACCGGAAAAATTGATTTCAAACTGGTAGAAACGCTAAAAAAAGAACCGTATTTTGACGCGCCACCACCTAAAAGCACAGGCGTTGATTATTTTTCGTTAACATGGTTAGAAACACAATGCGATTTAAAAAGTTATTTGCCTGAAGATGTACAAGCGAGTTTGTGTTATTTGACAGCCATTACGATTTGCGAAGCCATTGAGCGCGTCGCGCCAGAAACATCACGAATTTTGGTTTGTGGGGGTGGCGTACATAATCAGTATTTAATGAAATTACTTGCCGAAAATGCACTCTGTGTCGTGCAATCGACGGCGGATTTTGGCTTACATCCAGACCATGTTGAAGCGATTGCATTTGCGTGGTTAGCAAAACAAACACTCAATCACAAAGCCGGAAATTTAAAAACCGTTACCGGTGCAGAAAAATCCGTCATTTTGGGTGGAATTTACAGCAGTGGCTGCAATTCCGCATAATTTTGAAATAATTGATTCCGGAAATTTTCAATCTCTTCTGAATTACGTTGATGCCGGTCAATAGGAATGTGAATTTCTTTTAAAACACGCATTGGACGACTGGTTAAAAAAACTAATCTGTCTGCTAATGCTATCGCTTCACGCAAATCATGTGTGACAAACAAAACGGTATGCGGGCGATTTTTCCAAAGTTGTTGCAATAATTCGCGTACTTCCCGAGCCATCGGTGCATCGAGTGACACAAACGGCTCATCCATTAAAAGTAAATCTGGATTTATGGCAAATGCCCGAATAATTGAAACACGCCGTTTCATCCCTTCGGATAATTGTTTTGGATAAGCATTTTCGTAAACTTTTAATTTCATGAAATCTAACAAATTATCAATTTGAGATTTCTGAATCCTATTTTGATTAGCGAAAACTAATTCGATATTTTCTCGAACTGTTCGCCACGGTAATAAACAAGGTTGTTGAAAAACAAAGCCTATTTGTGGATTTTGCGTTTTATTACCTATTCGAATTTCACCTAAATAATTTGAATCTAAACCCGCGATACTGTTTAACAACGTCGTTTTCCCACAACCAGATTGACCCACCAAACACACAAACTCGCCGGCATTTAACGTCAAATCAAAATTTACGATAGTTGGATTTTTTGCGCCGTGATGAATTTTTTCGTGAATTTGTATATGAACTATTGTCATTTTATCGCCACCGCAAAGCTAAATTATCAAGGGGTTTTAAAACTAAAAATTCTAACAGTTGAATTACACCGACAAACGCCACGGTGTATGCCAAAATACTAGAAATATCAAACCATTGAAAAAATAATTGTAACTGATACCCCATGCCATCACTGCGTCCGAGCAATTCAACCATTAAAATAATTTTCCAAATTAACGCTAAACCTGAACGGGTAGCGGACATTAAAAAAGGGTGTAATTGCGGCAAAATAACGTGGCGCAGCGTTTTCATTCGGGTAAAACCGTAACATTTCGCCATATTAAGCAAACTTTTATCTAACGCACGAGTTCCTTCGCGTAACGTTACAATCACATTGGGGACTTTATTTAAAACTACCGCTAAGATCGCGGCGGATTCCGTTAATCCAAACCAAACGTAACATAAAATAACGGTAACGAGTGCGGGAACATTTAGAAAAATGACTAACCAATTATCGAAAAAAGCGTTTAATTTTTCACTGATTCCTAACGCAATTCCGATAACGCAACCGAGCAACATTGAAATAGTAAAACTCATGATTAAACGTAAAAGCGTAACGCTTAAATGATGAGGTAATTCGCCAGATTGACAGTGCCGCCAAAATACTTGCGCTACGTTTTCAGGTGAAGGCAATAAAGGACTATGTAGAAACCACGCTAAAACGTACCAAAGACTTAAAAAAGAAACAATAGAAATACTTGGAAAAATTTTTGAAAAGACCATTTATCACTGCTCGTTTTGTACTTATGCTATTCGACCGCGCACACGCAACTCAGCAAAGGGTTCAATTTGTAAGATTTCAATTAAACCTTCTTTGCTCAATTCCAAAATGGCCAAAAATGTAACCACTACGCCCTGTCGCCCTTCGTTAATCGTAAATAATTGCGTAAAAAGTGATTCTTTAACGTCCATCAATCGCAATAAAATCAAACTCATTCTTTCTCGTACAGATAACGGTTCTTTGATAATTTGATGATGACTATGTTGCTCGGTGCGTTTTAAAACTTGCTGTAGTGCGCGTAGTAATTCCGTCAGCGATACATCGGGTAAATTTTCCGGCAATACCAACGTTTCACATTCAACATTCGGCAAAAAAATATCTCGTTCTAATCGTGGACATGAATCAATTTCTTGCGCGACCGCTTTAATAATTTCGTAGGCTTGTAAGCGACGAATTAACGTGACTCTCGGATCTTCTTCATCTACTTTTTCCATTTCTCGTGGACGAGGCAATAACAACCGAGATTTTATTTCCGCTAATAATGCTGCCATCACCAAATAATCTGCCGCAAGTTCGATATTTAATGCCGTCATCAAACGAATATATTCAATGTATTGACGTGTAATTTGAGCAATCGGAATGTTTAAAATATCGACATTTTGCTTACGAATTAAATACAACAACAAATCAAGCGGTCCTTCAAACGTATCTAGTAATACTTCTAGCGCGTCCGGTGGAATGTATAAATCTTGCGGCAAATCATGAAATGGCGTGCCATTTAACGTTGCGATGACAGTGACTTCGTTACTCAATTACAATCCCGCTAAAGTAAAAAACCATTGTTCAAGAATATATTTTGGATATGCCAAAATCACGTTCAACACATTGAAATAAAGCATTATTAACAAAATAAAAAATCCAAATCGTTCCAGTTTATTAAATTGCCACGCCCAATAATTTGGCAAAACACCTGATAAAATTCGGCTCCCATCGAGTGGCGGAATCGGCAACATATTCAGCAACATCAAAATTAAGTTAATCGAAATACCCGCTACGCCTGAATAAATCAACGGCATTGCAATCGTTTCGTTTCCTGAACCAACCATCACACCGACTCTCGCAACTAATGCCCAAAAAATCGCCATTAACAAATTCGAAGCAGGTCCTGCGAGCGCAACAATTGCCATATTTTGACGCGGATTTTTAAAATTTCTGCTATCAACCGGAACCGGTTTCGCCCAACCAAAAACAAAACCCGTACCAGTTATAAGCAGCAATCCCGGTAAGATGATTGTTCCTAGTAAATCAATGTGTTTTATGGGATTTAACGTTAAACGCCCAAGATTTGATGCCGTGTTGTCACCGTATTTTTTTGCTACCCAACCATGCGCCACTTCATGCACGGTAATTGCAAAAATGACGGGCAAAATCCAAACAACAATCCGTTGTACTAACGATAATTCATTCATCAGCTATCTCCTTCTAACATTGCTGCAATGCCTTTTCCTTGACGAACAATTTCACAAGCACTGCCCGTGCAATCAATAATCGTGGTCGGTTGATATTCGATTTCACCGCCATCAATAATTAAATCCACTAAGTCATCCAGACGTTGTTTAATCTCATACGGTTCAGACAATGCGGTTTTGTCGGGGGGTAAAATTAACGTCGTCGTAAATAAAGGTTCGCCTAACTCTTCAACCAATTTTTGAGCAATTGAATTTTTTGGAATACAAATTCCAATCGTTTTTTTCTTTGGGTGTTGCAACCGGCGAGGAACTTCTTTAGTTGCTTCCAAAATAAATGTAAATGCGTCTGGCGTGAGCGATTTAATTAGTCTGAACGCTTCATTACCAATTTTACTGAAACTAGAAACTTGCGCTAAATCTTTGCAAACTAACGTGAAATTATGATTATCATCGAGTTGGCGAATGCGGCGAATTCGATCTAATGCGTGTTTGTCATCTAAATTACAAGCTAATGCGTAAGCCGAATCCGTAGGATAAACAATAACTCCGCCGTTGCGAATAATTTCAATCGCACGGTGAATTAAACGGAGTTGCGGGTTTTGAGGATGAATTTCGAGATAATGAGCCATGATGTTTTAAAATAACAAGAAAAAGCGAAAGACAGGATTATAGCCTACTCAAGAAATAACTTCTGTTACCAAAATGTGCTTGCTAGCGATAGCAGGGCGTAATGTCTATAATGGCGGAACTAAAAAATTGAACTTTAAACCTTAGAACCAATCGAAAATGGCTGAATACATCACCCGCAATAACCCAAATAATGATGATGAAGACGATTATGAATATGATGCCGATGGCAACATCGTTTATTACGCCGTCCGTCCCAATAAAACACAAATCAAAAAAGACATCGCAGTTTTATTAGCTTTAGGGGAAGAAATTTCAACTTTGCCATCTGCACAAATTACCGCGTTATCTTTACCTGTAAAATTAGAAACTGCAATTCGTGAAATCGCTAAAATGCCACACAAAAGCGCACGAAAACGCCAATTAAAATACGTCGCACAACAATTTTACAAAATGGAAAGTGAGATTGAACCAATTTTGGAGAAAGTGGCAAAGTTCAAAAACCAAAGTAGTCACGCTACGCGAGAACATCATATTGTCGAACGGTGGCGCGAACGATTATTGAATGATGGACATGAAGCATTAACCAAATTATTAGATGATTATCCTCACGCAGATCGTCAACAATTACGCCAACTTGTGCGGAATGCCATCAAAGAAAAAGAAACCGCAAAACCACCAAAATCCTCGCGCCAACTGTATCGTCATTTGAAAACGTTATTCGCCATTGAAGGCGAATGGGATGAAGATGACATGAAAAATGTTGTGGAATCCGATGAAGATTTTGATGACGAAATGGATGACGATGAAGATTTTGACGACGAAATGGATGACGACTGAAACGCTTTGCGCCAAAATACCCTGTTAAAATAAAAAACACCCTCAAATAACTAGAAAAGTGAGAATCCTTTGATCGTAGAAAAATATCATGCAGTTGATCGTGTACAACTTGCAAAAGACATTGATGCCATTCAAAAAGAACTTGTCGGAAACACTAACATGAGAGACTTCGAACATCTTAAAAAAATCGAAAACTGGGGGCGAATCTGCACGGGTTTGGGTTATGCCACAGCATGGATTATTCCGAATCCTATTTCGGCATATTTAATCAGTCAAGGTAATTTCACACGCTGGACAACTGTAGCGCATCACGTTTTACATCGCGGTTACGATAAAATCAGCGGTATTCCTGAACATTACACGAGCAAGGGTTTTGCAAAAGGTTGGCGACGTTATTTAGATTGGCTTGATTGGATGTATCCTGCAGCGTGGGATACCGAACATAATGATATTCATCATTATCATTTAGGTGAAGAAATCGATCCCGATCAAGTTGAATTCAACATGGAAACATTACGCAAATCGAACATTCCAACATGGGGGCGTTATGCGTTATTGGCGTTAATGGCGGCGAGTTGGAAAATTATTTACTATGCGTCTTCGACTTTGACCGAATACCGTGCCATTCAAGCAAAAGAAGCCGGCGGTAAACGTAATCAAATTTCCCGCGCCGATATGTGGAATCCATTAAAACCCGCCGGTAAAGATTTGTGGTTAAGCTGTATGTTGCCTTATGGCATTGTGCAATTTGCCGTCATTCCTTTATTATTTTTGCCCATCAGCGCGATTGCCGCCACAAACGTTTTTATTAACGTCGTAATGGCTGAAATAATTACTAATTTGCATTCATTTTTGGTTATTGGTCCAAATCATACTGGTGAAGACGTGATGATGTTTGAAGATAAAGCAAAAGGTAAAGGTGAATTTTATTTGCGTCAAATCGTTGGTTCAGTGAATTATCCAAACGGCACAAATTTATTGGATTTTTTACACGGTTGGTTAAATTATCAAATCGAACACCACTTATTGCCCGATATGCCTGCTAGCCAGTATCAAAAAGCTCAACCATTGGTAAAAGCCATTTGTGAAAAACACGATATTCCTTACATTCAAGAATCTGTTTTCACTCGCTTGCGTAAAACACTGGATGTCATGGTCGGCAAAACATCGATGTTACGCGCTAAACCAATACTAGCCGCGCAATAATCACGCAAAGAACCATCACCAAAACAAGGAAAAAACGATGACAAAAAAAATAACATTCAAAGTTCATAACGGTGGTTCATTACGCGGCGAGGCGCGTGTAGCGGGTGACAAATCGATTTCGCACCGTTCAATTATGCTTGGTTCCTTAGCTGACGGGGTTACACACGTCTCCGGATTTTTAGAAGCGGAAGACGCGCTAGCGACTTTACAAGCCTTCAGAGATATGGGCGTTGAAATTGAACGAACCGGCAATGGTTGTGTGACAATACATGGTGTTGGAAAACATGGTTTGAAAGCACCACAAGCCCCATTATATTTAGGAAATTCAGGAACATCGATGCGCTTGTTAAGCGGATTGTTAGCCGGTCAGGAATTTAATTCTGTTTTAACTGGCGATGAATCTTTATCAAAACGCCCAATGAAACGTGTGACAGAACCCTTAGCAAAAATGGGTGCTGACATTAAAACAACGGAAAAAGGCACGTCACCATTAGAAATCACTGGCAAAGCTGGAAAACTAAACAGTATCGATTACGAAATGCCAATGGCAAGCGCACAAGTAAAATCGTGTTTATTGCTGGCTGGAATGTACGCACAAGGCGAAACAAAAGTCACAGAACCCGCCCCAACTCGTGATCACACGGAAAGAATGTTAACGGGTTTTGGCTATCCTGTTGTACAAAACGGCAATGAAGCAAGTATCAATTCAAATGGCAAATTAACAGCAATGACAATTGATATTCCCAGTGATATTTCGTCAGCCGCCTTTTTCTTAGTTGGTGCATCAATTGCCGAAAATTCAGATGTATTACTAAAACACGTCGGCATCAATCCCACTCGAACCGGTGTGATTGATATTTTGCGTTTAATGGGTGCGAAAATTGAAGTCTTAAATGAGCGTAATGTTGGCGGTGAACCCGTCGCAGATTTGCGCGTGACATCAAGTCAATTAAAAGGCATCGAAATTCCTGAACATCTCGTTCCATTGGCGATTGATGAATTTCCGGTTTTATTTATCGCAGCGGCGTGTGCTGAAGGAATTACCCGTTTAACGGGCGCAGAAGAATTGCGTGTTAAAGAATCTGATCGCATTCAAGTTATGGCAGACGGTTTAATCCTTTTAGGTGTAAATGCAGAACCAACGAAAGATGGCATGATTATTCATGGCGGGGAAATTGGCGGCGGAACAGTCGAATCACACGGTGATCACCGCATTGCGATGGCTTTTGCAATTGCCGGTTTACGAGCGACGGCACCAATTGAAATTTTAGATTGCGCTAATGTAAATACCTCTTTTCCTGAATTTAAAAACATTGCCACAAATTTGGGCTTACAACTTAACAGCGAGGAAAGTTAATGGACGTTCCAATTTTAACGCTTGATGGTCCAAGTGGCGCGGGGAAAGGCACGGTAAGTCGTTTAATCGCAAAACAATTAGGCTGGAATTATTTGGATAGCGGCGCGATTTATCGTGCATTGGCACTTGAAATTACAGAGAAAAAGATTTTACAAGACAACATTTCTGAAATTGTAAAAGTCGCTCTTGCAATGGATTTACATTTTGAATGTGGTGACGATCGTTTAGTTAAACTTAATGGAAAAGATGTAACAAATTTATTGGGTTTAGAAAATACCGGAAATATCGCTTCGAAAATTGCAACGATTTCTGAGGTTCGAGCCGCGCTTTTACAAAAGCAACGCGATTTCAAACAGTCTTCAGGTTTAGTTGCCGATGGGCGTGATATGGGGACGATAGTTTTTCCCGATGCAAAATACAAAGTTTTTCTAACAGCTAGTGCATTGACGAGAGCAGAAAGACGCTATAAACAGTTGAAACAAAAAGGAATTGATGCTAACCTTTTAAAGATAACTGCCGATATACAAGAACGCGATCAACGCGACAGCGAGCGACAATTTGCTCCTCTTGTTCCCGCCGTTGATGCCGTTTATATTGATTCTTCGACAATGAGTATTCAATCCGTTGTCGCAGAAGTGTTAAGTTTAGTCCACTAGGGACATTTTTATGACCGCTGCAAAAAGTTGCGGTTTTTTTATTCACTACTAACATACAAAAAGATTGGTTTAAAAACTAATCTGGGAAAAAAAATGAGCGAAAGTTTTGCTGCATTACTTGAAGAAAGTTTAACTAAGACCAAAATGAGTCCTGGTGCAATGTTGATCGGTACCGTCATCGACATTGAAAACGATATGATTATCGTCAGTACCCATTCGAAATCGGAAGGTGTAATTCCAAAATGGCAGTTTTTGAATGCCAATGGTGAATTAGAAGTTTCAATTGGTGACGAAATCGAAGTTGCATTGGATTTGTTTGAAGATGGTTTAGGCGCAACGCTTCTTTCCCGCGATAAAGCGAAGAAAAACAAAGCATGGTTTGAACTTGAAACCGCATTTGAAAAAGACGCAACAATTATTGGTCGAATTAACGGCAAAGTACGCGGTGGCTTCACTGTTGAAGTGGGGGCTTTACGCGCCTTCTTGCCGGGTTCATTGGTCGATGTTCGTCCTGTGCGTGATACCACCTTCTTAGAAGGTCGTGATTTAGAATTCAAAGTTATCAAAATTGATCAAAAACGCAACAACGTTGTGTTATCACGTCGTGCTGTAGTTGAAAAAGAATACAGTGCAGAACGCGAAGAATTGTTGAAAACACTTGAAGAAGGCGCAACAGTTGTCGGCGTAGTTAAAAACTTAACCGATTACGGCGCATTTATTGATTTAGGTGGCGTTGATGGCTTGTTACACATCACAGATATGGCGTGGAGACGTGTACGTCATCCGTCTGAATGTGTGGAAATCGGTCAAGAAATCAAAGTTAAAGTATTAAAATACGACAAAGATAAAAACCGTGTTTCATTAGGCATGAAACAAATGGGTGAAGATCCATGGTTGAACATTGCCCGTCGCTACCCAGCCGGTACGCGCGTATTTGGTAAAGTAAACAATTTAACTGATTACGGCTGTTTTGTTGAAATTGAAGAAGGCGTTGAAGGTTTAGTTCACGTTTCAGAAATGGATTGGACAAACAAAAATGTAAATCCATCTCGCTTAGTTCAATTAGGCGATGAAGTTGAAATCATGGTATTAGAAATCGACGAAGAACGTCGTCGTATTTCATTAGGCATGAAACAATGTAAATCAAACCCTTGGGATGAGTTCGCTGCAACGCATAACAAAGGCGATAAAATCTCTGGAAAAATCAAATCAATCACGGATTTCGGTATTTTCATTGGTTTAGACGGTGGTATTGATGGTTTAGTTCATATGTCTGATATTTCTTGGGCGGACGAAGGTGAAAATTCAGTTCGTGACTTCAAAAAAGGCGATGAACTCGAAACAATCATTTTAGCAGTTGATTCTGAACGGGAACGTATTTCACTTGGTATCAAACAATTAGCACAAGACCCATTCCAAAATTTCTTAGCAACCCATGAAAAAGGCAGTGCTGTTAAAGGCACAATCAAAGAAGTGGATGCAAAAGGCGCAACTGTAACATTGGAAGATGGCGTTGAAGGCTATTTAAGAGCCTCTGAAATTCAACGTGATCGCGTTGAAGATGCACGCACCATCTTAAAAGAAGGCGATAGCATCGAAGCAAAATTTATTGGCATCGATAAAAAATCAAAAAGCATTAGCTTGTCGATGAAACCAAAAGAAGAACGCGAATATCATCATCACGCCGAAAAAGAACACGTTGTTTCTGCAAAAGATTACTCTTCTTCAGCACAACAAAACGTTGCTTCACCAACTTTAGGTGATATTTTTAAGCAACAAATGGAAAAATAAAATCGTAAGATTTGAAAGGAGACGCGCCTTGTCGTGTCTCCTTTTTTTATTTTTTACAGGAGCGCAGGTGACAAAATCAGAACTAATTGATATGCTGACAAAACAGCAAAACCATCTCGCGTTAAAAGATGTCGAGTTGGCAGTCAAATGTATTATTGAACAGATGAATCAATCGTTAGCATCAGGTAAACGCATTGAAATTCGCGGTTTTGGTAGTTTTTCATTGCGTTTACGTCCGCCGCGTATGGGACGAAATCCTAAAACCGGCGAATCAGTCGCTTTAGCCAAAAAGCACGTTCCACACTTCAAACCCGGCAAAGAATTACGGGATAGAGTGAATGAATCTGCAGACAAATATAAAATTATTGACTAAGTACAATTTGTACAAAATAAGTTATTACATTTCAGCGCAGCTTTTTTAAGCCGCGCTATTTTTTTTGTTTTGTTATTTGGCAAAAAAATCATCCCGCAACGCTAAAACTGCTGCGCGTAAATACTCCGTTAATTCCATAAAGTCATTTTCAGCGTCTTCGTCTTCTAATTCGATGTCAGTATCAAGTTTCGTGATTTCGGCAACATCTTTCAAAATTTCTTGTGTTTGTGCCGAAAAATTTGTTGATGTGTTCGCAAAACCTACGCCTAATAAAAATCCTTTACACCATTGGCGCAATCCATCGACACGTTCAATTAGCGTTGAATCACTGTCATCGGGCAAGAACAAATCAAATTCAAATTCCTCCTCAATCAATACATCTTGCGTATCATCAAACAAACCAATTAACTCTACTTCATGTTCATCACTGATTGGCGATGTATTTTGTAATAATTCATTTAGCCAGTTTTTGCTACTGAATTTCCCATTTAAAGCTAATAATCCACTCGCCATACCGTGTGCTTCAGCGGCGGATAAATCTGCATCGTACTGCACTAAAATTGCGTCAATTGTTGCGTAACTCATTTTTTCTCCACTCAATAATGTAGGTTAATACCCGCTTATGCTACCATTGTTCATTGTCGTAATGACCCATTTCTATACAGTTTTTACTAACCATTATAATGAAGCAATGAAACCAAACGTATCCTATCCTACTGAGGAATTAAAATTCCTCGAAAACAAACTCGACGTACTGATTAGCGAATATAGTCATATTAAAGTCGAAAATGTTTCCCTAAAAATAAAACAAGACGCTTTAGTGCGCGAAAAAGCGAAATTACTCGAAAAAACAACGCTAGCTCGCACTCAAGTTGAAGCTATGATTAACCGATTAAAAGCAATGGAGCAAAATTCATGAGTAATAAACAACCATCCGCCGTTTCACTAACTATTTTAGGTAAAGAATATAAAATTGCTTGTGATTTTGATGAGCAGGACTCTCTGATTGAATCTGCAAAACAATTAGACGACAAAATGAAAAAAATTCGCAACGCCGGCAAAATTAACGGCGATGACAGAATTGCAGTAATGGTAGCGTTAAATATGGCGCATGAACTGCAAATGCTGAAAGTTGAGAACCTAAAATTAAACCAAAATCTTAACGACTGTTTATCAAATATGCGTCATAAAATAGAAAACGTTTTAGAAAATGATTAAATCTGATTAAACTATGCTGGTATTTCCTGCGGCGTTTGAGAGTGTGCTGGGTGTTTCCTGAACCTATATTACCCTCGGGAATGGGTGTTCAGTTATGGCGTGCAGGCTTATCTTCGTATAAGTAGCCCGATTAACCGACCTTGTTCCCCCTTGAACCTTCGGTTCATGGACGAAAGGACACGGCGGCGCAGGTGGGAAATACCAATTGTTCTTTTAACAATTGCCTTCGTTGTTACTCATGCCTTCACAAAATCGCTCTCTTTTTCTTATTGTCTTATTCGCTAGCACGTTATTTTCCAGTGCATTACTGATGTTTGTGTTACAACCACTGTTTGGAAAATTGCTTTTACCCTTACTTGGCGGCACGCCTGCTGTTTGGAATAGCTGCATGGTGTTTTATCAAAGTGTGTTGTTTTTGGGGTATTTGTACGCACATTTTCTTGGTACACGTTTAAAAGCTAATCATCAAATCATTGTTCATTTCACTGTTATTTCACTCAGTTGTTTAGCGTTGCCGGTCGGTTTACCCGAAAATTTAATCCCGCCAACAGAAAGCAATCCAACCTTTTGGTTATTTTCAACACTGGCTTTGGCGATTGGTTTACCATTTTTTGTGCTTTCAACGACAGCACCGTTAATTCAAAAATGGTTTTCACACGTTGGTCATCACGATAGTCACGATCCTTATTTTCTTTATGCCGCAAGTAATACAGGCAGTTTGGTTTCGTTATTGAGTTATCCTTTTTTGATTGAACCAAATTGGGGCTTGAACGCGCAACAATCCGATTGGACGTTAGGTTATGTAGGATTATGTTTATTGATTTCGGGTTGTGGGTTTGCGTTGTGGAAAAATTATCAAAAAATTGAAAATGAACACGTTGAAACTTCTGCATCTCTCGCGCCAACACTTTCATTAAAAACCAAACTTTATTGGGGCGCATTGGCATTTGTACCATCGAGTTTGTTGCTGGGTCTGACGAATTTCATCAGCACCGACATCGCGTCCGTGCCATTGCTTTGGATTATTCCGCTCACGGTTTATTTGTTGTCATTCGTCATTGTTTTTTCACGTTGGAACGATAAAAGTCACGTTTGGTTTGTGCGTTTGCAACCGATTTTCTTAATTTCTTTCGTCGCATACTCGTTTATCAATCCCGCAGATTTGCCGTATTGGATGTATTTGGTTTTTCATGTTATCGCGTTTTTCTTTGCGATTATGGTTTGTCATGGTGAACTCGCCGCGCAACGTCCACACAGTTCGCACCTCACAACGTTTTATTTGATTATGTCATTTGCAGGAATGCTCGGCGGTATGTTTAACACGTTTGTTGCACCGTTTATTTTCAATGGCATTTACGAATATCCGTTAATGATTGTAGCGGCGTTATTGTTACGTCCGAGTTTGAAAA
>CAIQZX010000102.1 GCA_903876445.1 uncultured Pseudomonadota bacterium
CCCAATCCTTTCTTTTGATAGTTTTTATCCACAGCTAAACGCCCCAAACGAATCGCGGGAATGTGTCTAGGAAATTTAGTTTGCCATGATTTAGGGAGATTTTGCGTTGCTAATTCTGCCAAACTGAGGGCGTAGTAACCTAAAATCTGTTCGGGTGTTTCAGGCAATGCCGCGACGAAGGTTTTAGATAATCCTTTTTCTTGATGCTGCCTTGCGATTTGTTGCAACCAAAGATTCAATTCTATTCTGCCGCAATCAAAATTTTTTCGATTATGGTTGCCAGTTAAAGAGAGTATCTGAATCGTCATGTTTTGCGTTTTGGTATTTTTTAAGGGCGGCAGTCATTTTCTGGTTAGGTTGGTTTGGATTATCGAGTAAATCTAACATCCAACGCCAATCACGACCTGATAAGTTAATGACATCAAAATCATCTAAACCAAATTTAAAAGGTTTTTGGGACGGCATTGATTCTTCATACATGACGATGACTTTTGCTTTACCTACTTTAACCGTGTCAGGCAATTGCAAATGAATTTGATGCGTGTGATCAATTTCTACGGGTAATTCGATAGCGTACATAATCGTTTCCTCTATGGTTTTAAGCCGCTAAGGCTTCGTTTAATTCATCGAACATAGTATCCATATTCGCCGCAAATAACTTGTACATTTTGCCCAAACCGCCTTTACCATCAAACGGTGACAGGTCTATTTCATCACGTTCAATATGAAACGAACTCGCTATGTGGTCGCGTATCATGTGCAACCATTCCATTTGTTCAGGGGTAAATTTATCAGGATTACCCGCGTGATGTTTCATAATCCAGTTTTGAAAATTACGCCGTACCGTGTCTTCATAATTCACGAGTGTTTCATCGATTTGGCAAACACGTCGAATTAACGCGACCAATGCCGTTAATTCACTGGTCGGCTCACTGCCTTGATAATTATCGAGCAAACTGTAGGCTTTCCAAACACGCAACGGACTTAAACGTGGTTTATCGGCTTTCAATTTTTCAAGTAATTCATGAATCATGCTGTAAGTAAGTTCTCTACGGCGCTGCGGTTCACGATAAAAAATACTGAGTGCATCAATTTCGTCTTTATGCGTTGCTAAATAATCGCTAAATTCTTCACTGACTTCTTTGGCGTTGGTTTGTGCATCTTGCGTCCAACCTGCAAACGTCACACTGTCTAAATTATCGTGGTCTATGGTTTGCTCTTTAGCACGGCGTATTGAGTCAATCAATTCGACCAATTCACCCGTAAATACCGTTGCCGCTTGTCTGACTAATTGGGCTTGCGCTTGTTCAAGCTGTTGTTCAGTCATCTCGGATTGTAACGGTTTTCCGGCTATTTCACAGGCTTTGGCGTCCACATTATCCACATCAATGGCGGCAAATAAATCACCAATAATTGTGCTGAGTTCAACCCCTGCACATTTTTTAAGTTTGGCTTTATCGTCAGGGCTGAGTTGTTGGTTTAATCGGGCTAAACGTCCCGCCAAGGAACTGACGATATCGGTCTCACTGACACCCATCATAACCCCCATGGCTAAGTCTTTAAGCGGGATAGATGGCTTGGTAATTAACGGCTGACTGGCGGTTTTTAATGAGGTGGTGACACCAATGGCATCGACGATGACATAATGGGTCTTGGCTGTTTTCGCTGAGGGG
>CAIQZX010000103.1 GCA_903876445.1 uncultured Pseudomonadota bacterium
AGCTGAGGGGCGCGGCGCGTTTTGGGCGGGACGAGCGGGACGGCGCGGCGCGGTTCACAATGGCACACAACTATCATTTTGCAATTCGGGCGGCTGATAGTTGGCGAATAGTTCACCCAAGCGGCGCGACAAAATGAAAAATAACATTTCTGCGTCATTGGTCGCGTCTAACGGGTCACGGTTTAACGCGCTACCCAATGCAGATTTTAACCAGTTGCTAACCATTTCACTTTTTAATTAAAATCTTTTGATTTAATCCTTCATTTCCGATTGTTGGTAGTTGTCGAAAATCTAAAACGTAACAGGGTAACAAACGTAACAAAAACGAAAATGTTACGTTTGTTACGCTTAATTCTTGAAACGTAACACCCGTAACAGAGCGTAACAAGTCCAATTTTGTTACGTTGTTACGCTTGATTAAACGCCGCAAAGCCTTGTTAATGCTTGATTTCAGTTTATTTTGATTCCCAACGTAACGAGCGTAACAACCGTAACACCCCTTAGGGTTGTGTTACGTTACGTTACGTTCGTAACAAGCGTAACAAATGTTACGTTATGTTACGTTACGTTACGCTTTTATCAACCAACCAAACAAAATCCGTATCAATTCCAATAAAACCGCCTTCTTCAAGGTTGTTTTTGCATCGCCAGAAGGTTGATTTTTTCACCGCTTGAATTTTTTTAGGGTCGTTTGAATCATTGTTAATGGTCATGACGGAATAAGCTAATTCGCGCCACTGTCCAAGCGTAACAACGGCTCGCGGTATGTTTTCGGGGCTATCTTTGAATAATTCTTTAACCGTAACAGGCGGTGTTACGCTATTTGTTACGGTTACTTTTCGCAGTGCCTCTAACACTTTCTGATCGTTACTGCTCATGCGTTTGGCTTGATTTTGTCGCGCAATGTATTCGGTAGATTCCAAAACAACGCTCGAATAATCATCATCAATTTGGACTTGCTTAACGTTGAAAGCCATTGGTTTAGGCTGTTCAAAGTCTTTCATCTTGGTGTTGGTCATGATGACGTTATCGCCATTTTTCGTGACTGAAAACTCAACGTCCATGCTGCCACGGATTGAACTCGAACCGCGTGAGCGTCCCGTTTCATTGTGTCCGCTGTGGTGAACGATAAGAACCGCCGCGCCCAATGGTCGCAAATAGTTGTCGATGTTGTTTTGAAATTCGCCCCAATCACGGCTCGAATTTTCGTCACCCGCGCCCATGTTGCGGTGCAATGTATCAATAACAATTAACGACACGTTACCAATCGCTTTCACAGTTTCGGCAACATCGAGCGCGTTTTGTTTGTCCATCAATGCGGCGGGTTGTTTAGAAAAATAAAGCCCTTTCGCTAGGTAGCCGTATTCTTGGGATAACGCCATAAAACGTTTTTTCAAACCGCTAAAACCTTCACCTGCAATATATAAAACGTTGCCTTGCGTGGTTTCTTTGCCGTGAAAGGGCAAGCCTGCGGCGACACAGAACGCCATATCTTGCACCAACAACGATTTGCCGCTGGCGGGTGAACCGAAAATTAAACCTAAATTTTCTTTTTCGATTAAACCTTTAACCAGCCAATTCGGTTTGTATTCTGTGGCGATAAGGTCATCAAATGACATCACGGGGAATTTCATTTCAGGCGTAACAAACGTAACATTTTCGTTTTTGTTACGTTTTGTTACGCTCTCAAAATCGTTAAATTCTGGCGTATTTTTTTCAGGTAACAGGTGAAGCGGTGGAAATTTGGTGATATTATCCATTTCTGAATTCCATTATCTTGCTTGGTAATGATTTGAAAGCCCGTTGGAGTTACTAGCTCGCAGGGCTTTTTTATTGCCTAAAATCTAGGGTGAAGGGCATTAAGCCACTAATTCGGTCAGTGTTTCAATCGTTTTTTCGTCTATCGCGCCACTTCTCAGTTTTTCTTTTAGAATCTCCATTATTTCAATCAATCTCGTGTCAACACGGATTAGTTTTGTTTCCCAGTTGCCCTTTTTTCGTCCTGCACCTTCGCGCCACCCGCCGCGTGGTTTGGGTAGGTTTGGCAATTCTCGCGTCGTGTCTTTTGCTGTTTTCATTTTTTAATGCCTTAATTATTGATTCGTGTAACCGTATCAAATAATGATTGCGTTACTAAAATCAATTTTTCTTTTTTCTTTTTGTTGGCGCGAAAAAAAACCACCGCCGATATTTACAAAAAATCAGCGGTGGTTTTGTTGATTAAATCTAAAATTTTTATTTGGCTTCTGTAGCCATTTTACGATGTACGTCAGCCATCGCTTTATTAGATTCAACGGCTTGTTTGTAAGTGCGGACTAAAAACTCACAATGATTTTTCAACGGTTGAGCTTGTCTGCCGTAACTTCCAGCGTGGTATTTTTCAAGCAATTTTTCATGTTCTGCTAGTTTTATCTGGGCTTCTTTGGCGGCATCATCATAATGCGTTGCTAATGCTTCATGGTCTTCATGCGTTTTAGCATTTTGAACCAGTTGAGTCATATCCATTGGGTGTGGATTAACTTCTGAACAAGCTGTTACAAAATTAAGAAGTAACAACGCAACAAACACGGTTTTGATATTCATAAAAAACTCCATAAAGTATTTAAAATTAAAATGTAAATCACGGCTACTTTCGCCGCGTGTGATCATATAAAAATATGCGGCGTTAATTTGTGGCTAATTCTTCAAATGTTTTTAACTCGCTTTCGTCAATCGTACCACTTACCAATCGTGTTTTTAATGTTTCGATTAACTTCAACAGTCGCGTATCAACACGCAATGTTTTTGTTTGGTAGAGCGCGGCTGGTCGTCCACTGTTTGGTCTCGCGCCACCGTGTTTAAATTTTTGCGGCATCAGGTCGCGGGTTTGATTGTCTTTTAGGTCTCTCATTTTCGTTCCCTTGTTTGGTTTTTGTTACAGCATTCTAGTTGAAAAGCGCAACAAAAACCAACTAAATATATTTTTCGTTGGCGCGTGGCGTTGGTTTTCTTTCGCGGGGTCTTTTTTTAAATTTGGCGCGGCGGCTGTTTCGCCGCGTTCCTTTTTGCTTTGGCTCTTTTCTAAAAAAAAGCGCGGCTGCTTTTTGCCGCACCTCGCAACCGCCCGATAGCAGAGAGCAAGCAAGCCTGTAAGGCGAAGCGCGGCGAACAGCGGTAAGGGCGGGGGCATATTTTGCAGGCGCGGGGTGCTTTTTCCCCGCATAGCCGTCCATTCACGAAACTTTCACGACTTGCCACATCAAATGCAATTGCGCTTATCTAACACACAATAATCGTCTTTTTGTTTTTCAACCTGAATCGTAGAGTGCGCGATACCGAAATAGTCTTTTAAATGCTTTTGAATGTTCGGTAAAAAATCATCGTGTAATGAATTATCAACGACTTTCAAATGCACAGACAAAGCCGATTCCGTTGTACTCATTGCCCAAATATGTAAATCGTGTATTTGAGTGACGCTTTCAACGCCCGTTAAATATCCTTTTACTTCGGCAAAATTTATGTTTTCAGGAACAGCATCCAAAGAAAGATTTATTGAATCTCGAAACAATGACCAAGTGCCAACAAGTATTGCGACAACGATAAAAAGACTGATTAAAGGGTCTGCTAATAACCAACCTTTAAACATGATAATTGCACCAGCGATAACAACACCAAATGAAACTATCGCATCTGCCACCATGTGTAAAAATGCCGCTCGAATGTTTAAATCGTGTTTTTTTCCTGAAACAAAAAGCAATGCTGTCATTCCGTTAATCAAAATGCCAATGGCTGCCACAGCAATCACTGTTATTCCTTCCACTGGTTTTGGATTTGAAAGTCTGTTGATGGCTTCCCATGTAATTCCACCGAGTGCAATCAATAGAAATATCGCGCTAACTAAAGAAGCCATAATGGTCAATTTACGAAAGCCATAGGTTCTTTTTTCGGTGGCGGTTTTTTGGGCTAAAAAGTGCGCTCCCCACGCGAGTAGCAAACTTAAAACGTCGCTTAAATTGTGTCCAGCATCTGCGATTAAAGCCAGCGAATCCGCCGCAACGCCATAACCCGCTTCAATGACGATAAAAATAACATTAAGCGAAATGCCCACAGAAAACGCAAAGTTGTAATTGCTTACGGTATGCGTGTGATTATGATGTTCGTGGTTATCGCAATTATGATTGTGAAACATATTTTTCCTTCTTGTTTGATTTTGCTTTAAATAAATCTAAAACGGTTTTCTTTCCACTCTGCACCGTCAACAACGCCACCGTCATATTCTTTTTTCCAATCGTAGAAAAACGGTAAAAAGCCGCTTGTTTCAAGCGTTGGCACGTTCTTAAAACTTGCGGGTGATAAGTGAACCCAACCCGCACACAATAAAGCGATTATTCCCGCTACAACGTACTCTCCCGCGTTTCCCGTTCGCAATTTTCCACCGAATAAATGAAAACGTGCGTCGCTTGTTGGCGAAAATGGCACGCCTGCAATGGTGAAACTGTCCGCGATAACATGAGAAAAACCACCAACACAAAAGCCTAAACCTACGGCGTGCCAGTCAATCACGAGTTTAAAAAATGCGATTCCTGCCAACCAATAAAGCAAAACGTGTGTAACGGTTCGGTGTTTCACTCGATAGCCGCAAATTTTCAAAACATACTCAAGCCAATCGGGCGCAGTTGAACCCAATACCGCGACTGGAATAATTAACGGATTGATGACCGCGCCAAAACTTGCGCCGATTATCATGTGGTTCTGCCATTTCATTTGTTGTGCTTTCTAAAGTCGGGCGGGTAAATCGGATTATCCAACATCCACAAGCCGATTCGTTTAGATCGTGCGGCTTTCTCAAGTTCTAATAATTCGGGGTCGTGCGCGTATTGGCGATAAACCCATGCAAAGCCATTTTTTACCAGTTCGCGGTTCACGTTTAAGCCGCCAACGTACACCGTGCCGACGTTTCGCCCGTATTGGTCAACGGCTTCAACGTCTACCCTCACATTTTTTCCTTTCACCATGTCCCGCAGTGCCGCGCCTGCTTCTTTGCCGTAAGGTTGCGGCGTGCTTCCGAAGTGCGACGTTTCGGGCGTGTCGATTTGCGCGAATCGGATTTTTTCTTTTTTGCCGCCGCTTAAAATCGTAATCGTGTCACCGTCTGCCACGCTAACCACTGCACCGTTTAAAACCTTGATGATGTTCGCGCCTTTGGTTTGTTGCGGTGGCGCGTTGGCGGCGGGTGTTTCAATTTTTACGGCATCATTGCCGCACGGCGTTGATGAATAAGACGCGCCGCATTTATAAACCTCTGCCTGTGCCGTCGTTGCTAACATCAACGCGGTTAAAAATAGTTTTTTCATGGTGTTACCTTTTAAAGTTAAAGCGAATTAACGCCTAAAATTAGCAGAATCATTGACAGCATTAAGCCGCAAAGTCCCGCCATTATTAAGATTAACGCATTCATCAATAAATCTCGTTCAAAATAAAATTGTTCAATCGTTCAACGTCTTCCGTTTTGCATTGGTGAATTAGTGAAAGTCTTGAACCTTCAATTATTGCGTTTGCCGCGTCTAACTCGCCCTGCGTCGTGGCTACTTTTTCGAGTGCGTTTATTTGTTCGTCAACCGCCACAATCCCATCAGCTACGCGCTTTTGGCTTCGCTTTTCGAGTGACAAATACAGTCCCAACATTCGCTCCGCCCTGCGTTTTGTACTTAAAGCCGTCAGCATTTGTGCCACCGCTTCGACTGTTTTGAGCTTTCTATCAATTGCCAATTTCTGCTCTTTGTCGATTTCAACGCCTGAATAAAGCGGCATCGTTGCAACAATTCCCGCGTAATACTGTGAAGCGTCCAAACTTTGAACCATTGCGCCCGTGCTGGGCGGTTTGTACGTCGCGCCACTTCTTAAACTGATTTCTATATTCATCGGAGGCACGGGGTAACAATGATTTACTGTTTCGACAATTAAATCAGCGTTCACGGTTTTGGCTGGGTTAATCGCGGGTTTCATGGTGTGCCAGTCGGTATTTTCACCCGTGAACGTTGGCACTTGGTACGGCGGCACAACATCTGGTTTCTTTTCGTCGGCGTGAACCACTACCGATAGCGATAACAACAAAATAAAGCGTGAAAAATGCTTCACAGTTGAATTTTGTACACGGTTCAAATTTGTCTTTTTAATC
>CAIQZX010000104.1 GCA_903876445.1 uncultured Pseudomonadota bacterium
CCGAGGACTTTCGGGGGCTAGTCTGTGAAGTGAACGGTGCTGTAATGCCGTCAGCAGCAGAAACCAGCAGGTAGTAGTGATACACACCTGCTCCTGAGTTAAATCAGGAATCCACGTTCCCTTTAGGGCGGGGAGGATGTCAAAGTTAGCCATTTTCAATTCCTGTTAATGTCACCAAAAGTTCTGATTTATTAAAGCGCGTCCCATCCGAGAATTCCAGAATCTCAATATCGTTTAATTCATCGCTGCCATCTAAAATGCCGGTGTTGTATTCGTTGTCGTATTCAATAAAAAGTTGCGGTGTTCCTGCGGCATCAACGTTTATTGTCACCGTGTAATCGTCATAAACGCCGGTAAAAATAGCGACATCTTCACCCTCACCACCAAATAAACTATCGTTCCCTGCGCCGCCTTCTAATGTATCGTTTCCGCCTTCGGCATAAATGGTGTCGTTGCCTTGATTGCCTTTAAAAAGATTGTTTATTTTTCCGCCTTCTTTTTCTTTTAATAAATTATCCAAGGTATTACCAATGCCTTGTTTGGCATTTTTTTCTGATAATACAAGCTGCTCAACGTTTTCGCTTTTGCCTAAATCAAAATCAACCGTGCTTTCAATTCGGTCAATCCCGCCGTTTTTATCTTCTTTGATAAAATCTTCGGTGTTATTCATAAAATACACATCATCGCCTTTGCCGCCCACTAATGAATCAATACCCAAACCACCGTCCAAAGTATCCACACCATCGCCAGCAATTAACGTATCATTTCCCGCCATCCCATTTAGTTGGTCATCGCCAATACTGCCTGTAATCACGTTATTAAGTGCGTTTCCATTGCCAATACGTCCTTGTCCGGCAACATCTTTTAACACTAAATTTTCGATATTTTCGCCTAACACAAAACGTTCAGAGGTACTTTCAATGGTGTCTTTTCCGCCTGTGATTGGATTTTTGTCGGTTTCCGTGACGACATCTTTGACATGATCAACATAGTAATAATCATCTCCTGCGCCGCCGGTCATAGTGTCTACACCAGAACCGCCATTTAACGTGTCATTGCCTTGGTCGCCGATGAGTGTGTCATTTCCTGCACCCGCATCTAATAAATCGTTATCGCTGCCCGCACTCAAATAATCATTCCCTTCGCCACCGATGAGCGTGTCACTGCCCGCGCCGGCATCTATCGAATCGTTACCCAATCCACCGTTTAAATAATCCTGTCCCGCATCGCCCCGCAATGTATCCGCTCCTGCTAATCCGGTTAAAGAATCATTTTTAGCCGTGCCAATCAATTTGATTTTGCTGGGGCTTTTTGCCGTTTCAATTCGTCCGTCAAAAACAACGTCTGACATTAACGTGTCGATAGTGAAATTGGATAACGCGACGCTTAAAAATAACGGATGATTTTTAGAGGTTGTCGAAAGATAGGCGACGTTATTATCGACAGAGATGCTAACCGCTGCGCCGTCATTAGTTGTTAAATTGTCTAGTAATGATGGATTTTTTGGATTCTTCAGATTAACCGCCGTAATGCCTTTTTCACCGTCGGCGACCAATACATTTTGACCAATCACCGCTAGCGCGTTTGCAGCGTCTTTTGTCACGAAGGTACTAACAACCGTTGGTTTGGCTAATTTACTTAAATCGACCACTTTTAAACCGTCCGTTCCTGCGGCGACCACGGCGATTTGATTACTGATAAACGCGGCATCGTGTAAATTTCCTTCCAACGTTAATGTTCCGACTTGTTTTGGTTTTTTTAAATTTGATACGTCCACGACCACAACATCGGTTTCATCGCTGACTATCAACGCTAATTTGTTGTCTGCCGATAAGGTTACGGTTTTTGCATGATTGATGGGTAACGAACCCATGACCGTTAAATTATTCATGTCCGACATATCAATAACTAATAAGCCTTTTTCAAAATCACTGACAAACGCCGTATTGCCGGTAATCGAAATGGCTTGTGGATTGCCGACTAAATCAAGTTGGCTAATTTCTTTGGGGGATTTTGAATTCGACACATCAACTACTTTTATGCCGGCGTTTTGATTTACCACAACCAGATTTTTACCTGAAAATGCGAGGCTGGATACATCGCCTAATGTATCAATGCGGCTAATGAGTTTCGGTGTTTTAGCGTTACTGACATCTAAAATCAGCAAACCTTGTTCATCCGCCGCGAGATAAGCGGTTTTTCCGGTCACAACAGATTTTAAAAATGTGACGTGATTGTCGTAACTACCCAGCAAAGCAAAATTGTTCATTGTAAAAGCTCCGCGATACCCCGCCGTTCAGGGCAGGGAGGTTGTTAGAAATGTTTCGCCATTCTAAACGTTGCGTGAATAGCTGGCAATCCGTAGGGGCGCACCTGCGTGTGCGCCCTCCATTTGCGGAACATTTATCAAAGCGAGCGAAAAACCCCTCCGTTCAGGGAGGGGATGTAAGCGGTTCAATTCCAAATTTTTCATAGTCTGCAAAATCTATCCTGTGTTAAAATCCACTCAAAATGTGACCAGTAGCTAGTGTTAGTACCATGGTGACATAGCTCTTTTAGGCTCGA
>CAIQZX010000105.1 GCA_903876445.1 uncultured Pseudomonadota bacterium
AAGCCGAAGAAACAACATCTGATTACGACAAAGAAAAATTGCAAGAACGTTTGGCGAAATTGGCTGGCGGCGTTGCGGTGATTAAAGTCGGCGCGGCAACTGAAATCGAAATGAAAGAGAAAAAAGCTCGCGTGGAAGATGCGTTGCACTCAACTCGTGCAGCGGTTGAAGAAGGCGTTGTGGCTGGCGGCGGTACGGCGTTAGTTCGTGCGTTGGCGGCAATTAAAGATTTACAAGGTATCAATCACGACCAAACCGTTGGCGTGAACATTTTACGTCGTGCAATGGAAGAGCCTTTGCGTCAAATCGTTTCAAATGCTGGCGATGAACCTTCGGTTGTGTTCAACGAAGTTCAAAAAGGTTCTGGCAACTTCGGTTACAACGCGGCAACAGGTCAATATGGCGACATGATTGAAATGGGAATTTTAGACCCTGCAAAAGTCACTCGTACTGCGTTGCAAAATGCGGCTTCTGTTGCAGGTTTGATGCTCACCACTGAAGTGATGATTGCTGATGCGCCTAGCGATGACAAAGGTCATGGTATGCCTGATATGGGCGGAATGGGTGGTATGGGCGGCATGATGTAATCCATGTTGGCTTAAACGCCTTTTTGCTTTAAAATTAGCCTCGATTTGCAAAAATTCAGTCGAGGCTTTTTTTACTAAACAATGAGAAAAACATGAAAATATCAGAAGCATACGCAAAAATTCATACTTTCATCAATGACAATAAGAGCCTTTTTGAAGGCATCACGGCTGTGCTTGAATTTGGAGAAGACCGTCCAATCATTGCAGATTGGTCAAATTCTGAAAACATGGGAATGCTCGTTGCAGGCGATGGCATAGGTTCCAAAAGTGGCTTGTATTTTTATACGTCTCTCGATGGAGATATTCTCTATATTGGTAAAGCGACAAAGAACAATTTACATCAGCGCGTATGGGATCATGTAAAAACTCCTGAAGCACTTACCGATGATCTTCAACGACGTTACCCAAATCATGTATTTCGTCAATGCGAGCAAAGTTATATTGATGCCTTTCAAGAAGGCGCAGTAAAACTGGCGGTTGTAACGGTATCAGAACCTGTTGTTGTTTCTTTATTAGAAGTTTATTTGCAAACGCTATATGTTAAAACTCACGAAAAATTGCCCGTGTTAAATAAACAGATTGGATAACGCTGCATGAAAAGCCCCGATTGCATCACGCTGTCGGGGCTTTTTTGTGTAGAATTGCCGCAGTGATTGTTTATCTTGGAGTTGAAATGAAATTAACCGCTGTTTTTCAAAAAGTGCCAGAAGGTTATATTGCTTTCGTGGAAGAATTAACAGGCGCAAACACACAAGGCGAAACCTTAGACGAAGCGCGTAAAAACTTATTTGAAGCGATAAAAATGGTTGTAGACGCGAATCGTTTTTTAGCCGAAGAATCTTTGCGTGGTCGAGAATTTATCAAAGAAACGTTTGATTTTGCGGCATTATGAAACGGCGTGACCTGTTGCGTTATTTGGAACAACACGGTTGCGAATGTTTGCGTGAAGGTGGAAGCCATACGATTTATGTGAATCGGCAAGAACAAAAAGTTTCTACAATTCCGCGTCATCGAGAGATTGACGAAATGTTAGCGCGAAAAATTTGTAAAGATTTGGGCGTTTCGATTTCAGTTCATTAAAAAATCAAAAGCCCTGATTGCATCACGCCGTTGGGGCTTTTTTGTGTAGAATTGCCGCATGAAAAAATTCCTAAAAAAATCAAACCAATCAGCAATCCTCTACAATGGCAATTGCTTCGATTGCTTATCTGATATTCAAGACGAATCGATTGATTTAATTTTCGCAGACCCACCGTATAACATTGGCAAAAAATTCGGTGGTTTTGTTGATTCATGGGCATCGGACAAACATTACGCTGAATGGTGTTACCAATGGTTAGAATTGTGTTTGCAAAAACTCAAACCAAACGGCAGTTTGTACGTTATGACCAGCACCCAAGCCATGCCGTATCTTGATTTGTGGTTAAGAGAACGCATTACGGTTTTATCAAGAATTGTGTGGCATTACGACAGTTCAGGCGTTCAAGCCAAAAAACATTTTGGTTCTTTATACGAGCCGATTTTGTTTTGTGTAAAAGATTCTAAAAATTACACTTTCAATGCGGATGACATTGCGATTGAAGCCAAAACAGGTGCAACGCGCAAATTGATTGATTATCGCAAACCCGTTCCAACGCCTTACAACACAACAAAAGTACCAGGTAATGCGTGGTACATTCCACGAGTGCGTTATCGAATGCCTGAATATGAACAACATCCGAGCCAAAAACCAGAGGCATTACTCGAACGAATTATTAAAGCGAGTAGTAACGAAGGCGATTTAATTTTCGAACCGTTTGCAGGAACATTTACCGCTTGTGCGGTCGCGCAAAAATTAGGACGCAAAGCGATTGGTATTGAATTAGAAACGGAATACTTCAAAACTGGATTAAGACGGCTTGGAATTACCGATAATTTCAACGGTGAATTATTGAAACCACTCACCAAAACTTTCGTTAGAGCCAACAGCAGAATTTGAAAATGACAAAATATCCAATCAATCACCATGCGTTCACGATAAAAATTATTGAAATACTCAAAACGCATTTTTCAGACGATGCACTTGATATTTTTGAAGCCAGTCCTTTGCTTGGTTATTTGAACACCAAAACAAAATCTGCAAGTAGTGGTTCAAAAGCGCGAGGTGCATTTGCCAATCACTACGCGCTTTATGTAGTTATTGAAGATTACATTGCGAAAGGTTTTTTAGAAAATAGCGACAGTTATTCAAAATACGAAGGCGCAAGATTTACGGACCTTTTCCAACGACAACGCGAATTACCTTTTGGCGCAAAATTACAAAATCATGCGTTGAATGCACGTTTAAATGATGAGTTTAAAAAATTCTATCCAACGTTAGATAAACAACCGATTATTCGAGATTTAGAAAAACAACGTTATTGGATTCAAGACGATTTGCTTCAAGTTGAAATTCGCCGAAAAGATGGCGTTGATTGCAATTACAACATTGCTCGTGCTGTGATTGAAATTATTGAGGCTTACGTTGCGACTAAAAAAGCGGCATTTGAAGATTTTCTCGAAACGTGTCGCCAGATTTCAGAACTTGGCAAAACCAATCCCGAACAAGCCATTGATTTTGTGATTGAACAATTGAAACCAACAGTTGATGCGCGTGTTTTTGAAATTGTCAGTTACGCGGTTTTAAAAGCAAAATATGGACAACAAACGGTTTGGCTGGGTGAACAAAAAGACACCGTGACAGAAGAAGCATTGATTTTGTACAAAACGGGACGGACTAACGCAAATGATGGCGGCATCGATTTCGTGATGAAACCGTTAGGGCGTTTCTTTCAAGTCACTGAAACGATTGATGTTACAAAATACTTTCTCGATATAGACAAAGTTCAACGTTTTCCAATTACGTTTGTGGTGAAATCTGACGAAACCATCGAACAAATCCGAGACAAAATTCGTTTGCAAGCTGTTTCAAAATACAAAATTGAATCGGTTGTTGATTTATATATGACAGCAATTGAAGAAATTATTAACACGCAAAATCTAGTTGATGCGTTTTCGGAAGTTATCAAATCTGGTCAATTGCAAGAAGTTATGGACGAAATCGTTTTGCAAAGCAAAGTTGAATTTAATTACAACGATGATGATAAAAATGAAGTCGAACGCTGAAAATCATGGATGATTTTTAGTCCCCGATAGCCATAGTAGACGGGCGTTTTTTCGTAGTGAAGCGTAGAGAAAAATGCAAGTCCTCGCGACGTGGCGTAAAGTCATTTTGGTAAGGAGTTATGCAGCTGCTGTGTGCGAAATAAGCGACTGGACGAAGGACGAATCGGGGCTGCCGCAGGCAATAAAACTCGTCGCGTGATTTTTTGCCGATTCACTAGCATGGATGCCAAAGGAATCTTTCGCAAAAAATAGCGACGCTATCGGATGTTTAGATTTTCAGTGTATCGGTTGCAAAAGAAATCGAATTAAAAGACAAATTTGAAAACATGGGCGCACAAATGGTGAAAGAAGTTTCATCAAAAACGTCTGACGTAGCGGGCGACGGTACAACCACAGCGACTGTTTTAGCGCAATCAATCGTGAACGAAGGTTTGAAAGCGGTTGCCGCTGGCATGAATCCAATGGATTTAAAACGCGGTATTGATTTGGCTTGCACAAAAGCGGTTGAATCAATCGTGGCTTCTGCTACACCTTGCGTAGACAACAAAGCGATTGCACAAGTCGGTACAATTTCTGCGAACTCTGACGAATCTGTTGGTCAAATCATTGCTGAAGCAATGGAAAAAGTCGGCAAAGAAGGCGTTATCACTGTTGAAGAAGGTTCAGGTTTGGACAATTCTTTAGACGTGGTTGAAGGGATGCAATTCGACCGTGGTTATTTGTCGCCTTATTTCATCAACAAACAAGACAGCATGAGCGTTGAATTAGACGACCCGATGATTTTGATTTATGACAAAAAAATCTCAAACATCCGCGACATGTTGCCAGTGTTGGAAGGCGTTGCCAAAGCAGGTCGTCCATTATTGATTATCGCTGAAGACGTTGAAGGCGAAGCGTTAGCGACGTTGGTTGTGAACACAATTCGCGGCATCGTAAAAGTTGCGGCTGTAAAAGCACCAGGTTTTGGCGACCGTCGTAAAGCGATGCTCGAAGACATCGCGGTTTTAACCAACGGCACAGTGATTTCAGAAGAAATCGGTTTGAGTTTGGAAAAAGCAGAACTCGCTCAATTAGGTACTGCAAAACGTGTTCAAATCACCAAAGACAACACCACCATCATTGACGGTTACGGTTCAGAAGACGCAATCAAAGGTCGCGTTGCTCAAATTCGCGCTCAAGCTGAAGAATCAACCTCTGATTACGACAAAGAAAAATTGCAAGAACGTTTAGCTAAATTGGCTGGCGGCGTTGCAGTAATTAAAGTCGGCGCAGCAACTGAAATCGAAATGAAAGAGAAAAAAGCTCGCGTTGAAGATGCGTTGCATTCGACTCGTGCTGCGGTTGAAGAAGGCGTTGTGGCTGGCGGCGGTACGGCTTTGGTTCGTGCGTTGGCAGCAATTAAAGATTTACAAGGCATCAATCACGACCAAACCGTTGGCGTGAACATTTTACGTCGTGCGATGGAAGAGCCTTTGCGTCAAATCGTTTCTAACGCTGGCGATGAACCGTCTGTTGTGTTCAACGAAGTGCAAAAAGGTTCTGGCAACTTCGGTTACAACGCGGCAACAGGTCAATATGGCGACATGATTGAAATGGGCATTTTAGACCCTGCAAAAGTCACTCGTACTGCGTTACAAAATGCGGCTTCTGTAGCGAGTTTGATGCTCACCACTGAAGTGATGATTGCTGACGCGCCTAGCGATGACAAAGGTCATGGTATGCCTGATATGGGTGGCATGGGTGGTATGGGCGGCATGATGTAATCGTGTTGGCTTAAACGCTTTTTTTGCTTTAAAGTTAGCCCCGATTTGTAGAAATGCAATCGGGGCTTTTTTATTATCATGTCACACAAACTTAAAGGAAATTTATGCAACAAAAAGATGCTCTCGAAATTCAAAAACTCGTTCGAGAAGGAAAACAGATTTCTAAAGTGATGGAAGAAGATTATCCCGAATATGAATACTGGGAAATCTACATGGCTGCCTACGACGGTGGTGAAAGAAGTGCATTAGGCGTAAAAAGGATGATTACAACTAGGCTTAATAAAATGGTTGAATCGACAAAATCTTCTGAAAGAAAAGAAATACAGGAAGAGCTTGATGAACTAGTTTGGCATCTTTACGAAAGCCTAAAGGATAGTCAAAAGAAGCTAGAAAAAATCAGAGCTGTTATTAACAAATAAGTATTTAAAAAGCCCCGATTGCATCACGCCGTCGGGGCTTTTTTGTAGCAAAAAAGCCTGAAAAACGTTAGCGTTAGTAATTCTGCTTATTTGAAGCTAAATGTTGCCAAATATGGCGCGTTATT
>CAIQZX010000106.1 GCA_903876445.1 uncultured Pseudomonadota bacterium
ACAATTTCTAAAAATAAATGCGGTCAATTTTTCGCATCTGTTTTGGTGGAATGCGAAATTGTTGCAAAACCAAAAACAGGTAAATTTATCGGTTTAGATATTGGCATCAAAACATTTTTAACGGGTAACGATGGTTTTATCATCGAAAACCCGCAGTTTCTCCGCGAGAGCCAAGCGGAACTAATTAAGGCGCAACGTAATCTTTAGAAAGTTCACGCGGGCGTTTGAATTGATTAGTTGGGATTATTTTCCCATCCCACCTAAATACTTATTCGTAGCAAGTTCCGACTTATAGCCAAAATAGGGAACAGAATTGATATTACCTGCCCACGCACCTTTTAAAAGTACATTCACAGGTGTATTTTTTGCTGAAATGACAAAACCTCTATCATTCAAATCATAAGAGTCGGGAAGAATAGCTGTGTGAGCGTGGTAATGATAACCAAGATTATCATGGTCATGACCACCAAACGCATCAAGTGATTCGCTATAGCCAAGCATAGCTTTGTCTTTATCGGTTCGATATACGCCAAAAAGTGCGACACCATCATAGCCAAAACCAATTAAAGGCGGATGAGGTTTATTTACATAATCACTGTCGTTATAAAGTGTAACAATGCTTTGACCTGTTTTAAAACCATCTGCATGACAATGCGGACCATCACCACCTTGACCTACATGACATCCATAAGTTGATAATTCACCTTTCCATTGAGATGGCATCAAGGCATTATTCAACGCAGGAAAAATGATAGATCCATCAATTAGTACGCCTATATCAGAAATACTCGCATAGTTATAATTATCATAGGCTGGACATTTGAGAATAGGGGAATTTACTTCGCCACAATGACTATCTGTGACTAAATTCATGTTCCACGATTGACTACTTGGAATCATGGCATTGTCTGTCACTTTACTAACTTGACCATAATCTTTCATTGGAACTCGAACAACTGAATATCCTAAATTAGAATAACGAGTAACAGGTGTTGTTGCGCTACCTTGTCCAAGAAATGGTGGGCCTGGTATGTCCAATAGTCCTTGTGGTGAACCAGGAATGGTGTAGGTAACAACATTCATGAAAGGGTGATAATTCCCCATATCGTCATGCTCATTAGTGAAATAAACAAATGGCACAAGTTTTTGTCCAGGTGTTCCATCTGCTGGCGCGGCACTCGCTAATCTTCCTGCAAGTGCAGCATCTCTAAATGCTGAATACAATGCTGTTGAATAGCGCAATTTCGCACCTTGCACAGAAAGAGTGGTTGGGATAGTTGCTAAAAACTGATCTGCGGAAAGTTTGGTTTTTGTATCGTTACCAGGTGTGGCTACTTGTGGCTTATAAGTGCTGTTGATACTGTTATAAAACGCCGTGTTTCCTGATTCAATAGAATCAACGGACACACGAGAGGAAAAGGGGACAGCTGGATTTGAGCTATACGCTAAATTTGTTGGATTCATTTTATTCGGAATACCATAATCATCCGAAGGCGTATAAAAATAGAGCTTAGTTGCCGATGCCATACTTGGAACTAATTTATATTCGCCCTTTGAATAGTTCACATAATATCCCGCGCCCTTAGCTGCAAAACTATTATCTTCGGTGTACGTCGGGTAATAGGTTTTACCTGCCGGTTTGCCGTTAGAATCCGCAACAGAAATAGGATTTAGATTGTAACTGTATCGTTTTTCAGCTTTCAAATAATGTGACACAGCATCATAAGAAAAAACAACGTAACCGTAAGTAGATGAGGCTTTCCCTAAGTTATTGCGAAATTTTAATTTATAACCATCTAGTTCATCTGCATCAACCGAATAATTAGAATGAAGATGGGAATCTAATCGATAATAACCTGAAGTATCTGTTGAATTAGCAACAACTTGAATCAGTTTTGAAAAATAATTTCCATAAGTCGAAACAGTGGGAATTTTTCCTGATTGAGCCGCATAACCCGTAGCGGCGTTATATGTCGCACCAATCGAAAGATAATTAGCAGAACTAATACTGGGCGAATCAGAAATTAAATACCGTCCTCGATTAGTTGTAATACCGTTCTCATTTTTCGAAAACTTTGGCGCATAACCTTTTTTAAGAACACTCGCATAGTTTAATGGTGCGTAGTAAGAAGATTTATTCGTAGTATCAGCAACCACGACTGGAGTTACTAATAATGTAAAACAAAATAATATAAATTTATTTTCAGCCATGTTATATATCCAATCAATTATTTCGATAAAATTACTTTGTAGTTGTGAATTCCATATATTAAAGTTTCTATGGTTTTCTAAACGCTTCAATGCCAATAGAGCTATCCTGATAAATCGGATTAGTCTTGCACTGGCTCTGCGTTCATATAGCATTGCCAAATCTCAATGCTCCTTTCGCCATTAAATTTAAAGTGATGTAGAGTGTAACTGAAAGCTAAAAATTTTCAAGTGTTTTGGATTGTGACGCATAGAACCGACTTTTTAAGCCCGATAAATAACTATATTTTGATATAAATTACTATGAATAACGTAAAGGAAAGCAATACATACCTTTTGACGAAAAAAAAGCCCAACAACTTTAATGTTGTAGGGCTTTTAGTATCAAAAAATAATGCGCTTAAAGAATAGATTTTAAATCAAGAACTGCTTTGTGTGCATTGCGTAATTCTTGTTCAGCTTGTTGCGTCGCACCTTCTTTTACATGGTTGCGAGCCGCTTTAATCATGTTATTTGCTTTTGTACTTGCACGGAAAACAGAATCGCTAGCGTTGATTTCTTTAACAGAATCTGACGCATCTTTAATCAATTTTGACACAGCTTCAGCATCATTACCTGCAATTAACGCATCGATTGCAACTTGAACTTTATTAGCGGTAATGTCGATAGCTTGTGTTGGTGCATAAACGATACGACCTGCATCAGTTTCAGCAAAAGAAGTTGTCGAAACAGCACCTAAAGATGCAGCAACCATTGCTGCCAAAGCGATTTTTTTTAATGTTTTCATCAACATTTATCCTCAAATTGTTATTATTTTCTGGGTTGTAAGAAAGTAGCCATCACTAAACGATGTGCTGACCGCAATTCTAAACATATTTGCAAATTTTTCAACAAAACTAATAATGTTAATTTACTGAGTAACAATAAATGGTAGCATTTGAGACAAATCACCACTAATCGCCTATTTTTACGGTTTGCGTAAAACAGCTACACTAAACCTTCGATGGGTACTCCGCCACCGAGTTTCATGTTTTCAATGAAACACGCGGTACGCTCTAACAGGATTTGCTTCACTTTTTGGTAAGGCGTG
>CAIQZX010000107.1 GCA_903876445.1 uncultured Pseudomonadota bacterium
AATTACAATTAGTAGGTAAATCAAAGTGTCTGTTTCTCATGGGCTTTATTTGAAAAATCATTACTTGGCAACCCAACAAATGGGTTATCGAGAAATTTCAAGCGATTTTCAACTTGAAATAAAAGGGTACGAAGAAACTTCTATTTGGATGTGCAAGCAAGCACCCGATCCACAAATTGTACCGGGGGGGGAAATTGAAATCCCGATGCCGCTCGGCGCAACTCGGTTTCAGCCCGCACAAGTCAAGGTAGCACAACAAGGCGCGGTCGCATTAACTGAAACAATGCGCGGTCACGTTTCAAGTATGCTTTTGTCTATCATTGCAGATGGCGGCACGTTCGATTGCTCCCTGTATGCTGGGACAACCAAAGATTATCTATGGCGTAAAGATATGTGGGATTGCTTCTTGCAATTGGATAATCCTGATAGAAACTGGGATAACAGAACAGAGGTTGTTACTTTATCGGGAACGCTATTTTTTCATTATTTTGGTGAAAAATTTGAAGGAAACTCAAAAGATTATCGCGCTGGTGGGAAATCATCACGCGCTGTCGGAAATGGCGGGGCTACTCCAGCTTCAAGTTATCAGCCGCCATCTGCATTGGTTATGCCGGCTCATCCTAATCAATACATTGCTCAATAATCATGGCTACTCTCACTGATTTAGTTTTGCGCTTTTCGGAGCATGAACGCCCAATCGGTACGGTGTTATCAAATGATGTGTTGCTGTCGCAAGGTGTGGCGGCAACATTAAAATATAGCGGTTACGGCATGATTTTATCGCGTGCAGAACAAATTGATGTTTTCACGTTATTGCCGATTCCAAACCTGCCGTTAGACGCAACCTGCGAATTAACGGATAGCGAATGGGCAATTATTCGCCCTTTATTTATGCTGTATGTAGAGCGTGAAAATGCGGTGTATTTAGAGGCATCGCGGGGCATGGGCTTAGATGTTTATGGTCGTAGCGTTTCTGAAATTACAGGTGATATTACGAATTTTGAAGTGGAATTGCCAAAACTGGCATTTTGTCGCGGGATTATTTCGATATGAGAATTGTGGTTAATGGCGTTGAATTGCGCGGTGATTTAGTTCGATTTGCTGTCTTGAGAAATGATGCTATACCAGTACCCATGACGCTTGAGGCTGAGATACGCATCGATGAAAGCATTGAATCGGGATTAAAAGAAGGGCAGGTTATTACGGCTGGTGTCAACGAAGATAAATTTTACATTATCAAATCAGTAAAAGCTGTAGATAGAAACTCTCAAGGTCAACATGATATGCAATCAGTGAAAATTACTGCATTGCTTGAAAGTTGCTACAAAGTTTCATTCGTGCGTGAAAATCCGATTGTTAAAGAAAAAGCAACGTTATCACAATGTTACAAGGCATCGGGGGCTACGTTGCAAGCGATTGATGCTGATTTTCCGATTGACAAATTTCATTGTTATGTGGGTGAATCCCCTACTTTTCATATCTCACGAGCTTGTCAAGAAAACGGCGGCATTATTCGCTGGAAAAAAGGGAAAATGAAGTTTTTTAAATTACCCGATTTATTCAAACAAGAGCCGATTATGGCAATTCCAAACAATAGCGCACAAGATATTGCAAGCGGTTTTTCTGAGCGTCACGCTATTCAATTTTTTTATTCATTAGACCCGTCAGGAAATTTTGTGTACGGCAATCGCGGTAAAGCACGCTCTGCCCGATTTATGCCATTTATGAATGAAAGCCAATTGCGTAATTTAACGCGCTGTTTGGTGCAACGAAAAATAGCACGAATTTATTATTCCGAAGATATTTGTGCAGGCGATTTAATCAATGTCGTTGGTGCAAAACCGCTCGTTGTTGTAACAGCGGCTCACGTTTCACAATCTGGCACAGACGGTTCGCCACCTGAGCAATATACTCGTTTATGGCTTAACAGCTTGGAGGAATAATGGATGATGGAAATATGGTGGGGAAATTCCCTGCTGTCGTAAAAACGTATGATCAAGCGCGACGAACTTGCCGCGTAGAAATACCCGCTATCAATACAGGCGGTGATGTTTTTCCTGAGGCTGAAATCGAATATTCCCTGGGAGATAAATCACGCACTGGCAAATGGGAAACTGAAATTGAAATTTTAGAAGGTGATACCGTTTGGGTTGAATTCATTGGTGGTGATCCAAGATACCCAATAATTACGGGGTGGCGCAACCCACAAACGGGGAACAGTAAAGATTGGCGACGGTGGCATCACAAAAACATCAATCTCAACGCTGACAAGGAAATTGTTATTGAAGCGGGTGAAAAAATAACAATCAAAGTAAAAGGTAGTACGATTATTATCACGCCTGACAGCATATCCCTAAAATCTGCGAAAATTAACCTAAACTAATGCCTGCCGTTACTCGAATATCTAAAGATTCTGCTGGTGGTACTATTATCGGCAATCAAGCCACAACGGTTTTTGTCAATGGGGTTTGTATTTGTGTTTTAGGTGACTTAGTTCAAGGTCATGGAAGTCCGCCACACTCACCACCCCCCGCAATGGTGCAATCCAGTAGCAACGTTTACGCGCATGGCATTTTAATCTGTCGAAAAGGGGATGTAGCGGCTTGCGGTCATGCGGCAACAGGCTCACCTGATGTTTTTGCAAACGATAATTAACTAAATAGGAAACAAAATGAACACTAAACAACTTTTTTCATTTGAAGATTTGGCTAAAAGCGATAAAGCTTTGCGCTCTGTGATTAAAATTTTCAGTCAAGCTGGGGTATTGGTATTAAATTCATCATCGTCCATTGATCCCAAAATTAAGCGGTCAAATGGCATTTCATACCGCGAAATGTTTATTGCTTTTGGAGATGGGCAAATCGTTACCTTAAGAATCAAACAAACGGGTGATATTTTTCAAGTATTGCTTAATCTAAAAGTCGTTCCGATTTCAAATCAGGATGACCATAAAAAAACGGTTACTGAAATTGTGCGATTGCTGGATAGTAATCGCTCCAAATTTCAAGCTGCACTGGCAAAAGCGACCGTTCCGCTACCAAAAGGTATAAAAACCGCCGCGCCTACCATGATTGTTGCATTGACTAAACAGCGCGACGGATTAAAAGAAGCGATTGCAATGGTGAATTCTGAAATTGAAACCCTAAATCCCGCCGCACCGCAACCTGTCACGGCATAAAAAAGCCGCCTTTCATTTCTGATTAGCGGTGTGTGGGTGATTTCGCACGGTCAGTTAAAAAAGCCCCGCGCTTGACGGGCGGGGCGTGTGGTTTTATCTTGTGAACGGAATAATCGGCGAGTAAATAATTGGCATAAAATCCACGCCTCCACTTTCATTTCTTTTTGCCGCCACCTTTTGACGGGAATAGTCTTTGCCGCACATAAACTCAGCAATTACGTTCTGTGTTGTAATGAACAAGGCTTTTTGAGATGACCTGCCAGATAAGATGTTGTTTTTCTGAATGACGGACATATATCTGCCGTCAGTTAAAAACTGCCTAAAATTCAAAGCCGCCTCAGATGCTCCAACCACCCTTGCTGGGTTTCCATTACTCAGCATTGAACAAAATGATTCCAGTTTATAAGAATCAACATATAGAAACGCAGATGCAATCGCCGCCGAAATCGGAATGCTGCTAATTACCTTTTTGCCTGATGGCATATTTTCAACTGCAAATAAAATACCTGCTTTATTCGCCCTTAATACACCCTCTGTTAATTCAAGACCTGCAATTTTTGAAGTGTCTCCAGTAACACTGGAAATAATCTGTTTTGCGATTGATACCGCCCTTGGCGTTGCAAAGTCTTTGATGTCCGAGTACATCTGCAATCTGTCAGAATCACTGCGCCTAATTCCAATATCGACATATTTAAAATTATCTGCGGGAATTCCAACTGACACACTAGCTACAATTGAAACGCCAGCTACCAAAACAGCATTTAGCCGATGATGTCCATCGCGTAAATTAAAATCCTCGTCAAAGCCAATGGAATTGCTTGTTAATACAAACTTGCCATCGGTAATCTGATTCGCCAAAAAAGAAATGTGCTTGTCTTTTTTTAACCTGTTGCCAACGCTTAAACTCAATAAATCCGCCGCAATCGCTGGCGTAATCTCAACAACTCTCGATTCAAATTCACCACGCGAATTAAAGCGCAATTTACCGCATAAAACTTGTACTGCTTTTTCGTTTATACTCATTTTGATCTCTCTCTAAAATTAAACCGCTCTAACGGTTTTTTGACATAAAAAAGCCCCGCAAACTTTCGAGTGCGAGGCGTTGTGGTTTGGGTTGTGGGTTTAGGGTTGTTAAATCATTTTCGTTAGCATTTCATGTAATGCTACGAGAGCATCTTTTTTGAAAATACGATAATTTGCATCTTCCAATTCATTCACAACATCAATGAATTGGTAGTAATTCTTAGGAAAGATTTGTTGTTGTTTCAATTTCTCGAAATCTTCCACCGAAACAAGCATCATGCCAGCGGGTGGTTGATATTCGACTTTTGCAGGTTCGAGCAATTCACCCTGCAACGCTTTCGGGTCTGGTTCACAACCCAAAAATTCACAAACTTCGGTGTATTTTGAAGCGAGAATGAACTCACGTTTGTTGACGTTGAATTTGTCTTGAATCGATTTGCCTAACACGCTGTGTGTTGTACCGATTTGTGTTTTTGCCAAAAAAGACACTTGACGATTGATGTGCTTTTTCATTGCGGGTGTTAAAT
>CAIQZX010000108.1 GCA_903876445.1 uncultured Pseudomonadota bacterium
CAATTTGAGCATCTGGAAAATGAGCCTTGATAAATTGCAAAGCCACCATTGCGTGAACAATATCACCCAACGCAGATAATTTAACGATAGCTATTTTTTTCATAAATGAATCAACTCAGCAATTTGTGATGGCAAAATATCGGTTAAACATTGTCGATGCCCAAGCGGACAATTGCGTTTAAAACAGGGCGAACAGGGCAAATTTAACGTCACACAAACTGCCTCCGAATGCAAAGGTGGCGTAAATTTCGGGTCGGATGAACCATAAAGTGCAATAACTTTTTTATTCAATGCCGCCGCAACGTGCATTAAACCTGAATCGTTACTAACAACGGTATGAGCAAACGAAAGTAAATCAACGGCTTCTGCTAAATCAGTTTTCCCCGCAAAATCCACGCATTTTCCATTCGTTAATTTGTTAATTTCTTCGGTAACAATTTTGTCTTTTGCTGAACCGATAAGCCAAACTTGCCAACCTTCGGCGATTTTTTGCAGAGCTAATTCGGCAAAATGCGTTTCTGCCCAACGTTTTGCCGAACCAAACTCTGCCCCTGCACATAAAACTAAAATTGGATTTTTTAAATTCAAATTGAATTTTTCAATAACAGTTTTTTGCTGATTCTCAGAAACCGTCAACGCTGGAAATGAATAAGTCGGTAATTTTTCGTTTGCATCAAAACCCAACGCCACAAATCGTTGCACCGTCATGGTTAAAAGCGATTTGTCGAGTTTTCGCGCATCATTCAACAATCCAAAACGCATTTCGCCCAAAAATCCAGTGCGCTTTGGAATGTTTGCAAAAAAAGGAATCAACGCTGATTTCCATGAGTTTGGCAACACAATCGTTTGATCATAATTTTCAGAACGTAATTTTTTTCCTAATAAAAATCGTGATTTTAAACCGAATTCGCCATGTGTTAATGGCATGGTGAAAACTTGGCTAACTTCTGGCATTCGTGCCAACAAACCCAATGACCATTCGGGCGCAAGCACATCAATTTGACACGATGGTTGATTATTTTTTAGGGCGACAAATAGGCTTTGCGCCATCACCATATCACCTACCCATGAAGGTGCGATTATTAAAATTTTCATTCGGGAAGTCATTTTTCAAAGTGATGCACATTAAAATCACACACGCCAATCGTGGCTATCGCGGCGCAATAATCCGGAGAAATATCAATTTGTTGGGTTTGCCATTTTTCATTAACCGGTAAATTTAAAAATTGATTTGGCTGATTTACATTTATTTCACAATGATGCAAACCTAACGCAATACCACGTCCAATACCTTTCACAACTGCTTCTTTGCGAGTCCAAAAATTATAAAAAACGGGAATTTTTTCATTTTCGGGTAAATCAAACCAATAATTTTGTTCCGACAAAGCAAAACATTTTTTAATTAAACTTGAAAGTGATTTACGGAATTTTAGTTGTTCAATATCAATCCCAACAGGATTTTTATGGCTTACGGCAATCAATAATTTCTCATTCGAATGCGAAACGTTAAATTGCCATTCTGGAAAATCGCGTAAATAGGGTTTACCAAACTCACCACATTCAATAACTAATTCATCCGTATTTTGTAACGTATAACGCGCTAGAATTTGCCGCAAAAAAGGAGCAGATGGTTGTCGAGGTGTGATATTTATCGCCCAAATATCAATCGTCGATAATGGATTCAACATAATGCGTAGCTTTTGAAAGTCTATCGTTAATGGCTTGCCATGCTTCATTTTGCGGCGGTTGTTCAACTAAAATTAAATCGATTTTTAGCCCATCTAATTCGCGTAATGTCGCGTACAAACCTTGTGCATAAGCAACGGGGTCGCTTGGTAAAGTAAAAATTTTGCAATTCTTAGTTGCCGATATTTTTGAACCGCACGCTAATACACCAATTTTTTGAGATTCCGTTTTGATGAATTCATTTAGAACCGCATTTTCACAACGTACAGCTTTTGTTGTGGGCGCGTAATGAACCTCCATCATGCCAGCCGTTCTAACATTGGATTGTACAATCGCGTCGGGAATTAAAATCTGAGTTTGCAACACCGCTTCTAATTCTCTGCGCGTTATTTGTCCAAAACGTAACAGCATCGGCACAGAACCACTTAAATCAATAATTGTAGATTCGACTCCAATTTGACACGCGCCACCATCTAAAATCATTTCGACATCATCGCCTAGTTCATCTGCGACGTGCTGGGCGCGTGTCGGGCTAATTCTACAAAAACGATTAGCAGAGGGGGCGGCAATGCCATCGCCAAATTTACGCAATAATTCTAATGCAACGGGGTGATTTGGAACACGCAACGCAATAGTATCTTGACCACCTGTAACGGCGTAATCGACTTCGGGACGCTTTTTCAAAATCAACGCGAGTGGTGCTGGACAAAAATGTTGGGCTAATTTAAACGCGGCATCGGGAATATCTTTTGCCCAATCGCTTAATTGTTCGATGTTTGCAAGATGAACAATTAGCGGATGATTTTCGGGGCGTTTTTTTGCGGCAAAAATACGTTTAACGGCTTCCGCATTTCGCGCATCTGCACCTAATCCGTACACAGTTTCAGTTGGAAAAGCCACCAAACCGCCTTTTTTTAAACAGTTGGCGGCTTGATTGATAGTTTCAGAAGTAACATTAAAAATTGCCATATCTTTCCTCTGTTTTGTATCGTGAGCCGTCACCACAAAAACGTTTTTTGAGTTTCAGTGATGACTAAATTCAAATTTATAACCGCTACTAAAAACCTATGAAAATCCATAAAATTTATTATATTTCTAATATCTACTCACACTGTCAACACAGAAGCTATAAAAGTCTTACCCCTGCTCTTGTGTGCGTAAAGTCCGACTGTTTTATAAAGCCACTAAGCATAACGGATTTTTTAACGTGAAACTGGGTTTTCATTCCACGAAAAGCATTCGACATGAATAATAATCTAATACAAAAAAATAGATTATATTGATAATCATAGATTAAAACGAACTGTTACTTACCCTTCAAATTTATTCACTTTGACTGGGTAAAGATTCCGCACGGTCAGTTAAATCCTCTGATACTTCACTCAACAATTCTGCTACACGCATTCCTGTATCAAAAGAATCATCGTAATAAAAACGTAATTCTGAAATATGCCGCAAGCGCATTCGTTTTGCCAACGCATGGCGAATGACGGGCGACATTTCATTTAAGGCTTTCGTGCTGGCTTTTTTTCCAGCAACGTCAGTGTTCAAAACGGTAACGTAAATTTTTGCTACTGCTAAATCTTTCGTCACAATCACTTCGTTAATCGTGACAAATCCAACTCGAGGATCACTAATTTCACGTTGTAAAATTAGTGACAACTCTTTTTGCATTTGTGACGAAACCCGATCGTGACGAGCAAATTCTCTGCCCATCTTACAATTCCCTTCTGACTTCGATACGTTCAAAGACTTCGATTTGGTCGCCAGCGCGAACGTCGTTGTAATTTTTCACGCCGATACCACATTCCATGCCCATCTTAACTTCGGCAACATCGTCTTTGAAACGACGTAAAGATTCCAACGCGCCTTCATAAACCACAACATTGTCGCGCAATACGCGAATCGGTAAATTACGTTTAACCGTTCCATCAAGCACCATACAACCCGCAATTGCGCCGAGTTTTGGTGATTTGAATACGTCGCGTACTTCAGCAAGTCCCATGAATTGTTCTTTAATTTCAGGTGCAAGCATTCCGCTAATTGAACGTTTTACCTCGTCAATCGCTTCGTAAATAATGCTGTAGTAATGTAAATCAACGCCACGTTCTTCAATCATTCGACGAGACGTTGCGTCTGCACGAACGTTAAAGCCCATCAAAATTGCCCCAGAGGCTAAGGCTAAATTCACGTCACCTTCGTTAATACCGCCCACGCCACCATAAACGACTTTTACTTCAACTTCATCATTCGATAATTCGATTAACGAACTGCGTAACGCTTCTAAACTGCCTTGAACGTCAGTTTTTAACACTAAATTCACGGAGGCTAATTCGCCCGCTTTCATTCGGTTGAAGACATCTTCTAACGATGTAGCTTGTTCAGCATGGCGTTTTAAGCGTTTACGATCTTCACGATGTTTTGCTAAATCTTTTGCCACACGTTCGTTTTGAACAACTAAGAATTCATCGCCCGCATTCGGTGTTCCAGATAAACCTAAAATTTCCACTGGCTCACAAGGACCGGCTGTTTTAATGGCTTTACCATTTTCATTGAACATCGCGCGAACACGTCCATATTCATGACCACATAAAACCATCTGTCCATTTTCGAGTGTGCCGCGCTGCACCAAAATCGTTGCGACCGCACCGCGTCCTTTATCTAAACGTGATTCAATAACAATCCCCGATGCCGCACCAGCAACAGGTGCTTTCAATTCCAAAATTTCAGTTTGAACGATTAACGATTCAATTAAATCATCAACCCCTTCACCGGTTTTCGCAGAGATTTTTAAGAACTGAACATCACCGCCCCATTCTTCTGCTAATACATTAAGCACGGACAATTCTTGCATCACTTTGTCGGGATTCGCACCGGGTTTATCCATTTTATTTAATGCAACGATAATCGGCACATTCGCGGCACGAGCGTGTTCAACGGCTTCTTTCGTTTGTGGCATGACACCATCATCCGCCGCGACAACAATAATCACCACGTCGGTTACATCCGCACCCCGCGCACGCATTGCAGTAAATGCCGCGTGACCCGGTGTATCTAAAAATGTTACTGAACCGTGATCCGTTTTCACTTGGTATGCGCCAATATGTTGCGTAATACCACCTGCTTCACCAGCGGCAACACGGGTTTTACGAATATAATCGAGTAACGACGTTTTACCGTGATCAACGTGACCCATAATTGTGACGATTGGCGCACGCGGTAATTCTGGATGCGTTTCATCTTCGGTCACTTCGGCGAGCATTTCTTTTTCAAAATCATCGTCGCTTTGCATAATCGGCGTGTGACCCATGTCTTCAACTAAAATCGCCGCAGTATCTTGGTCAATGGTTTGGTTAATAGTCGCCATAATGCCAAGTTTCATTAAATGCTTAATCGCCATAGCGGCTTTTACATTCATTTTATTTGCCAAATCGGCGACGGTAATCATTTCTGGAACAGTCACTTCATAAACGATTGGTGCAACAGGCATTTCAAATTGATGTTTGCCATCATTTGGAACGAAACGAGCAGTTTGTTTGCTGCCACTGCCTTTTTTCTTATTTTTATTGTTGCGGTTATTATCGTTACGATTGCCATCGTTATTGCGGTTATTGCTCGCGGAATTTCCCGCGCCACCACCTGCATTATTATTGCCACGCACGCCAGCGTTATTACCACGCGGTGGCGCATTATTTGTGTTACCACGCGGTGGCGCGTTTACTCTAGCTGGAGCGTTCGTATTTGTAGCGGCAGGCGCAGCAGCGGCTTGGTTATTCGGACGTGCCGGCGCATTGTTATTTGGTCGATTTTGGTTATTCGTGTTCGTCCGAGGCGTGTTGTTAGTGTTCCCATTATTGTTCGAACGTTGTTGTGGCGAGTTATTATTTCCAGCCGATGATGGCGTATGGCGCGGACGTTGTTGTGGCTGTGGAGCAAGTTTCGCCGCCGCATTTTGACGTACACGCTCTGCTGTACGATTGATTGAATCTTCAAGACGCTGTTCTTTTTCAAGTTGTTGCTTGCGAGCTTCGTCCATTTCCTTTGGTTTAACGGGTTTATCGGATTTCGATTTTTTGTCATCTTTAATCGCGACAGCAAATTTCGCTTCTAAAACAACTTCCGGTTCTAATTCAAAGTCATCGTCAATAACAACAGGTTTTTTCGGTTTGTATTCTTTATTCTGTTTTTCACTTTGTTTTTCAGTCGCTACAACTGGTGTAGATTCAACTTCAGTTACTTTGCTAACTTCAACAATCGGCTCAGATTTTTTAACAACGGGCGTTTCAACCATAAGGGGTTTCTCAATTGATTTTTCTATAACAGTTTCTACAACGGGCGGCTTAATAATAGCGGTAGGTTTTTCCGCAGCAGGCGTTTGCTCACGTTTGATATACGTTTTTTCTTTACGCACTTCAACACTAATTGTTTTTGTTGCAGTACCAGGAACGCTAGCTTGTTTTAACTCACTGACTTTACGGCGTTTTAAAACCACGCGATTTGGAACATTTTCAGCTTCTGCACCCACTTTTCCGTGACGTTGGCGTAAATGAATAAGTAATTTTGCTTTTTCATCTTCGCTAATTTCATCTTCAGGTTTTGTGGCAGGTAATCCGGCTTCTTTCAGTTGCACTAATAAACGATCTAATGGAATTTTGACGATTTCGGCTAACTGTCGTACGGTTTTCTTACTCATAATTCTCTCTCCTCATTACGCACTTGTCGTATCGGCAAACCAAGGTTCACGCGCCTTCATAATTAGTTTGGCGGCAATATCTTCGTCCACATTCGTGAAATTCAATAAGTCTTCTATCGAAAGTTCTGCTAAATCATCTAGCGTCGTTATACCATTTTTGGCAAGAGCTTCTTCTAATTCGCTCGTCATTCCGTCCATGTTTGACAATGTAATTTCAACGTCTTGATTACCGTCCTCTTCAGCTTCGGGAGTTGGATTTTCAATCACTTCTTCCGCTGCAATAGCACTCATTAACAACGCATCTTTTGCACGATTGCGTAATTCTTCAACAATATCTTCGTCAAAATCTTCAATTTCTAACATTTCGTTTGTTGGAACGTAAGCAATTTCTTCGATAGTATTAAAGCCAACTTCAACCAAAATCACCGCAATTTCTTCATCAATGTCTAACAAATTCATAAACATTTCTTTCGTTTTATTGGCGGCGGCTTCATTACTTTCTTCGACTTTCGACGCATCGATAACGTTCAATTCCCAACCCGTTAATTGGCTCGCTAAACGGACGTTTTGACCACCACGCCCAATTGCTTGCGACAAACTCGTTGAAATAACAGCTAAATCCATGCTGTGTTTATCTTCATCGACCACAATGGATTGTATTTCGGCGGGTGACATCGCGTTAATAACAAATTGAGGGTCGCTCGGGTTCCAAATAATAATATCAACCCGTTCGCCGGCAAGTTCATTCGTAACGGATTGAACTCGTGAACCACGCATTCCAACACATGAACCAACCGCATCCAAACGGGGATCATTACTTTTTACGGCTAATTTTGCTCGTGAACCGGGGTCGCGGGCAGCACCCATAATTTCAATTGAACCTTCCGCAATTTCTGGCACTTCCAAACGGAATAAGGCAATCAATAATTCAGGCGCAATACGACTGACAAATAATTGTGGTCCACGAGTTTCAAGACGAACTTCTTTCAAATAACCACGAATTCTATCTCCTAAACGCATCGATTCGCGTGGAATCATATCTTCTTTGGAAATATAGGCTTCAACATGACCGCCTAAATCTATGTAAACAGCACCTTTTTCAATCCGTTTAACTGTTCCAGTAATCAATTCGCCAACGCGCGTACGGTAGGCTTCGACGATTTTATTGCGTTCCGCATCACGCACTTTTTGAATAATAACTTGTTTCGCTGTTTGCGCGGCGATTCGCCCGAAGTCAACGGATTCAATTTCTTCCCAAATGATTTCGCCAATTTTCGCATCTGAATTATCGAATTGCGCGACTTCTAACAGAATTTGACTCATCGGATATTCAACATCACGCGGCAAATCTGGATTTGGGGCGACAACTTCCCATCCTCGATGAGTCACATAATCACCATTTTTACGGTCAATTGCCACTCTTGCTTTAATGTTTCCGCCATAACGTTTAATTGTTGCGGCTTCCAAAGCTGCTTCAATCGCTTGAAAGACAATTTCTTTTTCGATTTCTTTTTCGTTGGAAAAAACATCAACCACTAATAAAATTTCTTTATTTGCCATTTCGTCCTCCTTTGTTGAGTAAATAATCAGGAACTAAACGCGCTTTGCTCATTGCCGCAAAGGGAATTTGGAATAAATTTTCGTTTTCTGAGAGTGTAATTATATCGCCTTCAACTTGAACAATTTTACCCGTAATTTTTCGACGACTATTCACAGGGGAAAATAAATGCACCGCGACGGTACTTGAAATGTAACGTTCAAATTGGCTAATTTTAAAAAATGGTCTGTCTTCACCAGGTGAAGAAACTTCGAGCGAATAATTATCGGTAATCGGATCTTCAACATCTAAAACGCCGCTAATTTGATGACTGACTTTAGTGCAATCGTCCACCAAAATACCGTTTTCTCGGTCGATGTAAATGCGTAATAACCCGTGCTTTGGATGCGGGTTATATTCAACACCAACGCATTCATAGCCTAGTCCTTCGACTATCGGTTCGATTATCGTAAGCAAATGTTCGGGGGCTTGCTTCATGAATTCCTCGCTTGATTTTTAATCAAAAAAAAAGAGCCTAAGGCTCTTCCATTAACACGTCATTTATAGGCTTGGAGCTATTTAACCTATCCAAAGCCTAGAAAGTAAAAAACCCCAAAATGGGGCTTTAAAAATCTGGTTGCGGGAGCAGGATTTGAACCTACGACCTTCGGGTTATGAGCCCGACGAGCTACCAAGCTGCTCCATCCCGCGATTGATGTTGCACAGTATATTGTTTTAATTGGTTTTATACAACCTATTTTTTAATATATATAATTCTTCTCATGACGAGATTTTTCCATTACAGCTTTTAATTCCGATACCGTTTGAGCTAAACCAGAAAAAATAGCTTGTGCGATGATTGCGTGACCGATATTCAATTCAACAATTTCAGGAATCGCACAAATGGCTTGGACATTATGAAAATGTAATCCATGCCCCGCATTTACTTGTAAACCCGCTGCATGAGCATATTGCGCCGCCGATTCAATTCGCGCCAATTCTTTCAATTGCGCTAAACGATTCGGAGCGTCAGCATAAGCACCCGTATGTAATTCGATGACCGTTGCGCCAGTTTTTACTGCGGCATCAATTTGTGCTTCTTCAGGATCGATAAAAAGCGATACCTCAATTCCGGAATCTAATAATTTATCACACGCCGTTTTTAAATGCGGTAATAATCCCGCTACATCTAAACCACCTTCAGTTGTTAATTCTGTACGTTTTTCCGGCACCAAACAGCACGCATAAGGTTTTACTTTGCAAGCAATATCTAACATTTCATCTGTAACTGCCATTTCCAAATTCAAACGGGTATGAATGTTAGCGCGAAGCAAATCAATATCACGGTCGTTAATGTGACGACGATCTTCGCGTAAATGTGCTGTAATGCCATCTGCTCCGGCTTGTTCGGCAACTAACGCGGCTTGCAGAATATCAGGATAACGTGTGCCACGCGCTTGGCGTATTGTTGCGACATGATCAATGTTCACGCCTAAAAGAATTGGATTCATTAAGATTCCCAAGTATATGAAAAATAAATTTGTTAAAAAAACTAAAAATAAATGAAAACAACGCGCATTTTTATAAAAGAAAAATATTGATTGCCCACAAAATGCCACCCGCAAAAAAGCCGGCTAAAACATCATCTAACATTATGCCGAGGCCGCCGTGGACGTGTTTATCAATCCATCGAATTGGAAAAGGTTTTAAAATATCGAAAAATCGAAACAACACAAAACCAAGTAACAAATTCAAAAAACTTAGCGGTACAACCCACATTGTAATTAAATAGCCGGCAATTTCATCCCACACAATCCCATTAAAATCATGTTCCCCAAGTAAATTTGCTGCTTGCTCACAAATCCTAATGCCAATTAACGTCGCGAAAATTGTTATCGCGCTATAAAACCAATCAGACGTTTGCGCGAGCAGCCAATAAACGGGAATTGCCGCCACCGTTCCGCAAGTTCCCGGTGCTTTTTTCACCAAGCCCGAACCAAAACCAAATGCTAAAAATAGCACTGGATTTTGTAAAATTTGTTTCGGCGTAAGTTGAGTTTTACCATAATTTTTAAGAAAAATGTTCATAACCTTTCATTGTTAAAGTTTCGATTTGCGCGGATTTTTCTAAGCGCAATCCTTTATGCGCCTCAATCACCCCGATAAAAGAGCAATTTTCCGGAACGCGATTTGCGTTTTCGGGCGAAACCGTAAAACACAACTCATAATCGTCACCCGAAATTAGTGGCATTTTCCAATCATTCGTATTTTTGATATACGTTTTAACTTCATTTGAAAACGGCAACTTTTCCCAAATCAAACTCGCCCCAACGTTGCTTTGCCTCAAAATATGCCCTAAATCACTCACCAAACCGTCTGAAATATCAATACAAGCATTCGCAATACCTCGCAATGCTAAACCTGTTTCAACTCGCGGCATCGGTTGATGAAAACGAGTTAAAGCGTTCTCTGAACTTTGAGAAGGTGAAATTACATTTTGCTCGATTTTAAAACCCAATCCTGCATCGCCCAAAAAATCCGTCATGTAAATGAAGTCACCAACTTTTGCCGTTGAGCGTTTTAATGCCTGCCCACAAGGTACTATTCCCATTGCCTGAACGGTTAAAGTTAAAGCCCCTTTTGTCGTATCACCACCGATTAAATCAACTGAAAAATGTTGCGCTAAATTCAGAAATCCCGTCGAAAACGCACTCAACCAACCTTCATCAATCGTTGGCAAAGTTAATGCAAGCGTCACAGCTAAAGGTTTCGCACCCATTGCGGCTAAATCACTTAAATTCACTGCCAATAATTTATGCCCTAATTGAGTGGGATTTGCATTGGCGAAAAAATGTACATTTTCCACCATCGTATCGGTTGTGATTGCTAACTCATAACCGTTTGGAATAGAAAGTAATGCACAATCATCTCCAATTCCTAAACGGGTTTCAGGATTTTGAGGCGCATTCTTTTTGAAAAACTTATCGATTAAAGAAAATTCTGTGAGCATAAATTATGGTCGAAGGATTGCCCTAACGGCATTATTATTACCACATCAAATCATCTGGAATTTCAAATGCGGCATACGGATCATCATCAGCGATTTCGGCTTTCGGCTCGTTATAAACTAATACCCGATTTTCATCTCGCTCTTTTATTTTCAATGCAATTTCTTGATTTACTAAAAAATAATTTTTTCCCATTCCGACAATCGCTAATTTTCCTTTCGCTAATTGGTCACGCAATTCTTCTGTTACATAAAGTGCTTTAACTTTTGAGTGATGTGTAAAATGGTAGGCAATTTCAGCATTTTTAGTATCAAATTGAATGTGATGCTCATCGATTAACTGTTTAATTTGAGCATGAAGTTCTTTTTGTTTTGCCTGTTCTTGTTGTTGCAAATTTAACAGGCGGTCTCGTTCCGCTTTTTCAGCTAATGCTTGTTGTGCAAGTTGTTTTGCTTCATCAACAACCTCAATTTTATGATGGCGTTGCGCTTGTTGTTGTTTATGTTTTTCAGTTTTGATTGTTTTGGCTTTCGCGCTGCTCACTAACCCCGCTTTGAGCAACTGTTCTTGCATCGACAATTTTTTACTCATATCCAAATCGCTCCAACTCAATTGAATCAAAGTCTGGAACTTGCCAATGTGTAGCATCGGTTTGTAGCGCATCGTCACGAATGAGCCAAATTGTTTGTAAGCCAGCGGCTTGGGCAGCATCTAATTCGGCTTCAATATCCGATAAAAACAGTAATTGTTCTGCTGGCAAGCCGATGTGTGCCACAATGTTTTCATACGAATTGCATTCTTGTTTGCCACCAATATGCGTGTCGAAATAGCCCGAAAATAAAGGCGTTAAATCGCCTACTTCCGTATGGGCAAACAACAATTTTTGCGCGTACACAGAACCCGAAGAATAAACGTATAAATCAAAACCTTCCGCCTTCCACATTTGTAAATTACGAATCGCATCCGCATATAAATGACCGGTTAATTCGCCACGCTTATAACCCGATTCCCAAATTAAACCTTGTAACGATTTCAATGGTGTAATTTTTTTATCTTCATCAATCCACTGAATTAACTGCGTTATCGCTTGTTCTAAATCTAATTCTTTGCCTACTTCAGAATTTAAATCGGCGAGTAATTGTTGCACAGTTTCATTTGTTACATTTTCTTGCAAAAATTCGCCAACATGGGCGCGAGCATAAGGAAATAAACACTCTTTCACAAATGATAAAGACGACGTTGTGCCTTCAATATCGGTAATAATCGCTTTAATCATACGGCTAATTCCTGCTGCAATTCGTCAAGTGTCGGAAAGGATTTTGAGATGTCATTATCTGTAAAATTCGCGACCCAACCTTCTGGATTGGTAAAAAAACGAATGCACGCTAAATGTGGATTTTCGCCCATATCAAACCAATGGGTGACATTTGCGGGAACGCTGATTAAATCGCCTTGTTCACACAAAACTCCAAAAACTTGTTCGCCAACGTGTAAATAAAATAAGCCGCGTCCTTCTACAAAGAAACGGACTTCAAATTCACTGTGCGTATGCTCATTTAAAAATTTTTTACGCATCGGGACTTTGTCAGGATGCGTCGCGTTTAATTTGATGACATCCGCTGATTGAAAACCATATTGATTTTTAAAATGGTTGATTTTGCTTGCGTAAGCCTCCAAAACGGCAGCGTTATCTGTTGCCGATTCTAAAATCACATCCGTTTTCCAACGCTCAAACTGAACACCGATGTTTTTTAATTTCGCTTCAATGTTCACAAAATCGGTAAAACGTTCGCCTTTTTCAGGCATATTTTCCGCGTAAATTGTTAGGACACTCATTCGTTTTAGCCTCTGTGGGCTTGCAGTTCACAAGCAAATAGAAAATCAAGTGCTTCTAAATAACGCAATGCTTCATCAACACTTGCGCCCCAAGTGTATAAACCATGTCCCGCCAACAAATACCCGTAAATATCATCTTGAGTATCCATATAATCATCAATTTGTTTTGCTAAACGTGGAATGTTTTGGTCATTCGCAAACGCAGGAATAACAATTCGGGTTTCGTGTGTCGTGATGCCGCTGAAAGCCTTTAATAACTCGTAATTTTTCAAAACGACTTTAGAAATCAATTTGTTTTTTCTATTTTGACGCATTGAAATCAATGTACTGTTAAGCGAATGCGGATGAAGAACCGCATAAATATCCGGAAAACGCTGATAAATTTGAACGTGCAACAAGGTTTCAGCAGAAGGCACTTTTCCATCAAGGGAATTCCCATCCGCATCGATACGCATAATATCGCCATGCTCCAAATGTCCTTTATGCTTACCCGAAACAGTGATGGCGATTGTGCCATCTGATAAACGCGCAGAAAAATTACCACTCGTGGCAGGACACCAGCCTTTGCTATCAACAATTTTACCCGCGTAAATTAGCGCGTCGGAAAGATGATAAAACTGTTCAGGATATTCATAATGATTCATAAATTTTTATACCAAAATAATTAAAAGTTTAAAATTACAATTTCAAATCCGACAAATTTTTGTAATTGTCGGGACGAAGCGTTTTAAATTCCCAGTGGAATAAACGTTCGGTTTCTGAAATGGCTAAATCGTTGATGCTTGCTATACGTTTTTGCATCAAACCTTGAGGGTTAAATTCCCAATTTTCATTCCCGTAAGAACGAAACCATTGCCCTTCGACATTGTGCCATTCATACGCAAAACGTACCGCAATTCGATTTTCATGGAATGTCCATAATTCTTTAATCAAGCGATATTCTAATTCGTGCGCCCATTTACGTTGCAAAAACGCGGTAATTTCGTCGCGCCCTTGCAAAAATTCAGCACGATTTCGCCAAACGCTATCGACACTATAAGCCAGCGCAATTTTTTCAGGCACTTGTAAATTCCAGCCATTTTCAGCCGCCCGTACTTTTTGTGCAGCCGTTTCAGCCGTAAATGGAGGAAAAGGTGGTCTGCATTCGTCAGTCATAAATAAAAATCTCTTATTTTTTGAGTTTTGCCAAAATATCTTTTGCCAATGCCATTAACGTTTCGCGTTTTGCAAATGCGGCATAACCCGCCATTCCTAAGAACATTCCATACAATAATTTTCCTAAAAATGAATCATCGTCTGCATTTTCAGACGCTAATGCTGCAGCCGCTTTCGCTTTTTCAACATCTTCCATTTTAGGTGCAACCGTTTGCACAGCGACTTTTAAAGGCGTTACTGGCGCAGTTAAATCAGGCAATCCCAAACTACGCCATTCATCGTAATTTTGCCAAATCGGATAACTGCCTTTTTTCCAGTATTCTTTGGTGAAATAAGGAGCAAGACTCATGCCGTGTGAAGCTGGAATCCCTTTGTCGTCGATGAAACCATCGTACACAACCAAACTGATGTCGCCACCTTCGCCAATGCCATTTGTCGTAAATGATTTCTCGACATGGTCGTGGAACATCCAAATGCCTTGACCAAAACTGTTCAAACCATCATCTTTGCCGTTTAATTCTAAATCCAAACGTTGTGCGGGAACTAAGCCATGAACATCACGTTGAATATAAGAACCCGCGCCATTATCCACGCCGTCATAATGCGTCACAGTCGGTTTATGTCCATGAATATGAACCGCTAATGATTCGGTATGACCGTTCAGCACGCGCAATTTCACTTTTTCATCTTCTTTCATGTGAATCAATGATTCACGCAAAGTGTACGGAAACGAACGTCCGTTCAACATGAAATAATCATCGGTCGCATCGGTCGTGTCATATTCCATATTCATGTGTTTCGCAATTAAACGCGGATCATTTGCTGAACGCGCCACGACTTCATGCAATTCTTTATCCACCGATTGGTAATGCAAATCGTATTCACGGCTGTATTTTTCCAAAACGGCGACCGAAGGATGACGAACTTGTCCTGCGCCGACGTTTAGAACTTGCGGGAAATTGTTTGGACGATTTTCTTCAACAATGAACATTCCTTGTAAACCCATTGGAATGTGCGTGTGCGGCTGAACGTGACAATGATAATACATCGTACCCGGTTGACGTGGTTTAATCACATACGTTTTGCTTTCACCGGGCATTGTATCCATGTTGCTGGTTTGTCCAACACCGTCATTGCCATTTTGTGAATGATCCATGAACGGATGATCCACGCCATGTAAATGAATCGAATGCGGCAAATAATGGGTGTTTTCCAACACAATCCAAACTACATCATCTTGTTCAACGCGAATCGTCGGCGACGGAACGCGCAAAAGCGGATTTGCAATAGATTCATACAAATTCAACGTTGACATATCACGAGTTTTTGGCGCATAAACCCAAAAAGTGGGTTGCAAACCGGGCGCAATATCGAAGGTCGTAATGGGATTTTTAACGTCAGGGGAACGTCCATTAAGTTCCACAACTTCCAATTTAATGACAATTTTATCTGGATCGCCGTCGCCGTCCATATCGTCAGTCATTGTAATAGCATCCGCCGCAAGTTGCGTTTGCATAAGTGTATCCATTGATACACCATTTGTGCCTTTTACAAAAGCCGCAATATCATAAGGATTATCAGGTGTACAAAGTTTCGAGGCTTGAATTTTTACGCCATCGATGACTTGCTCTTTGCGCCAATTCGGATCCATAAAATCGGAACAAACTTCTTCGACTTTGCCTAACGGTACGTTTGCTGAAGGCGGTAAATCAGTGGCGGCGTGGCTTAACGTTGTTACTAATAAAAGTGAACTTCCGCTTAACAAAGTAAAAATAGTTTTACGCATAAAATGACCTCTAAACAGTGACACGACAAAAGAAATAATGATTCCATTTTAACCGAAACACAATCGTTACGCATTTCTAAACGTTTTACAGTCATCAACATCAGCCGTTAGTGCGAATGAAAAATTTGGAATTGAGCCGCTTACATCCTCGCCCTGAACGGCGAGGTTTTTCGCTACTAGAGGATAAAAAAAATTTTCTTGATGGTGTCGGCACATTTCACATTGGCAGACATTCAGATTTTGAGTTAGAACAAGACACAGGGCTTTTTGTAACATTAGATGGGGAAGGATGTTGGATGTTCGACGACCATATAATGACTAACAAAACCTAAATTTTTTTCAACTGAGTATTCAGTTCTTGCAGCGTCTTATTGAGTTGTTCTAACATCAAATTTTCTTTAAGTTGAGATTTGTTCAAAAGCAATTGTGTGTTCATGTCGAAATCATGCTGTATACATTTTTCTTTGCAATCTTCAGAATTGAAATTATAAGAACAATAGGTTTGATTGTTCTGCGTTCCTGAATTATTTGTTCCCATAGAATTCAAAACACTTTGTGCGCTTTGTTTATCAAAGCGAGCGAAAAACCCCTCCGTTCAGGGAGGGGATGTAAGCGGCTCAATTCCAAATTTTTCATAGTCTGCAAAATCTATCCTGTGTTAAA
>CAIQZX010000109.1 GCA_903876445.1 uncultured Pseudomonadota bacterium
ATTGATGCGGGTCGAATTAACAAAACGTTGTATTTGCTCAATTACATCAACGATGAAGATTATCGGCGCAAAATTCTCACTCAACTTAACCGTGGTGAAGAGCGACACCATGTTGCGCGTGCCATTTTCGCCGACCAGCGACGCACGTTTTCATTTATTCGGCGGAAAATTGCGAACGGGCAACGCGGGGGAATACGTTGTTGCTGGAATCATTGCGTTAATGTGTGTCGGTTGGGTTTATTACTCACCGACTAGCTTTAAAAACGCGCCAACCGCCGAAACGTCGGGATTTATTCCGTTCTTTTACGACTGGAAAAAAGAATATGACGGCGGCATCGTTGACGGCGCGGAATGGAAAGAGAACCGTTTTAAATTCATTTGAGAACAAATAACACGAATAACACGAATAACACACACAACTCACGAACGGCGCGGGTTTCAGTTTTTTAAAAACACGAATAACAGGCTGATAACAGGCGAATAACAGAAAAAACGGCTCTGTTATTCGCTTTTTTTTGCCTAAAAATCCGAATAACAGGCTGAGAACAGAAAAAAATTGCTCATTTCTGACGATTTCAAAAAAGCCAAAGCCACGCCAACCGTGAGTTCTGTCTGTTATTCGTGTTATTCGCCTTTTTTGTTCAAAAATAAAAAGTGACCAAATTCAAGATGGTTGTGTATAATCAAGTCACTTTAATCAAGATTGAAGGTGTAAAAATGAAAGCTCAAAAAACATATAAGCAAATTGAAATCCCAAACATGAACGATAAAAAAGCTCACGGAGGCACGAGAAGTGGCGCGGGACGAAAGCCGAGCGGCTTTCAATACAAGACAGTAAAAACAGACACGCGATTACTCAAAATTATTGAGGCATTGAAGCAAGAATTGAAGGCAAACAAACTAAACGAAAACGATTTAGACGCGCTGATTGATTTGGTAAAGAAACCAAGCCAACAACAAGCGGTCACGGCTTAATTAGATTTAAAAGCAAGAGCGGGAAAAATTAGCCAGTTCTTAAACTCGCGTTATGAGACGGCTTGCGGGGAAAAGCACCCCGCGCCTGCAAAATATGCCCCGCGCGACGGCGGTTCGGCTTATGGCGGAAAAGCACCGCCACGCCTCTCGTGCCTTACGCTATGCGGTGCAAGGTGCGGCGAAAAAGCCGCCGCGCTTAATTAGATAAAAAGAAAAGGAGAAAACCAGATGAAAACAAGAACACCAGAAGAAAGAGCTGCTTTGTTAATCAAAGCAAAAATACTTGATGAAAATGGAATTTATCACAAAGACTTTTTCAGACCTGAAACCGTCGAGAAAAGCAAAGCGCGTAAAGCCAACGCGGGGAAATAATTTTGTATTCTTCAAAACCCGCTTATGTGTTCGGTTTTCATGGATTAGATGAAAGCGTTGGTAGAGCTGTTTTAAATAACGAAACCGAATTAAAACACAGCAAAAATAGTTACGATTGGCTGGGTCATGGTGTTTATTTCTGGGAAAACAGTTTTGAACGCGCTCGCCAATACGCAGAAGAAAGCAAAGCCCGCAAGGATTCTACAATTCAAAATCCTTTTGTGTTGGGTGCAATTATTGACTTGGGGAATTGCTTAGATTTGCTTGATAAAAAATGTTTGGATTTACTTCGCAATGCTTACAACGAATTGGAATTAACGCTAAAAGAAGCAGGGGAAGAACTCCCGACCAATGCACCATTTGGCGCAAACGATTTTGATTTTAAAAAACGTGAGTTAGATTGTGCTGTTATTCGTTATGCTCTCGAAATGGCGGCAGATGAAGGCATTTATTTCGATTCAGTTAGAGCCGCATTTTGGGAAGGTGAAGAACTTTACCCAAACGCAGGCTTTAAAACACACAATCATATTCAGTTGTGCATCATCAATCCCGATTGCATCA
>CAIQZX010000110.1 GCA_903876445.1 uncultured Pseudomonadota bacterium
ACGATTTGGTTGAACAAAATTGCAAAGCCATGAGCAAATGCTAACGCTGCACCTTGTTTAATGTTTGGTTCGATAACGTCTTTATATAACGCTGATTGAAATTCATCAGGCGTTAGAATCATCACGATGTCTGCGCTCGCAACTGCTGCGGGTACGTCTAAAACTTTCAAACCGTGTGCTTCGGCTTTGGCAACAGAGGTTGAATTTGGACGAATACCAACAACCACGTCAACGCCTGATTCTTTCAAATTCAAAGCGTGAGCGTGACCTTGTGAACCGTAGCCGATAATCGCAACTTTTTTGCTGCGAATGATTGAAAGGTCTGCGTCTTTGTCATAATAAACTTGCATTGTTTTTCCTGTGTAAAAGTTAAAGTTAAAAAATTAAAAATGGGCTGTAAATTACAGCAATTCAATATCGGTATATTTTAAAGCGTTGTCGATTCTGTCGAAATCATCAAATCGTTCAAACAAATCATCTTCTAATTCATCTTTGTTTTCTACGTTAGCAAATAACGTCAAAACCAAATGATTTTCGCGTAATTGCAACGACGTTCTGATTTCACCAAAAACATCAATAATCGGCTGTTGAACCCAAACTAAAAAATCTGCTAAATCATGTTCAAAAAGATAATTTTTGATTTCTTTTGATTCCGATTTTAGACGAAATGTTTTTTGAATTCGTTCAAATGAATGCTCAAAAATCGCAATTTCTTCTTGAGCCTTAGTTTTTCGGTTCATCAAAGATGCAACCCTTTTTCGCCACGAGAAATCCCCGTCGCGCCAGAACGCACCACTTCGATAATACTGTTTTTATCAACAGTCGCAATAAACGCATCAAGTTTTTCAGATGTTCCAGTCATTTCAACAACATAAGAAGTCGGCGTGACATCGATGATTTTACCGCGAAAAATATCAACTACGCTGCGTAATTCATCACGCACTTTATCAACGGTTTTGATTTTAACTAACATCAATTCGCGTTCGATATGCACGGTTTCTTGTAAATCAATCAATTTTACTACGTCGATAAGTTTGTTTAATTGTTTGATGATTTGCTCAACAATGTCTTCACTGCCGCGTGTTACCAAAGTCATGCGTGATAAACTTGCGTCTTCCGTTGGTGCAACGGTTAATGATTCAATGTTATAACCACGCGCCGAAAATAATCCCGCTACACGCGATAATGCGCCAGCTTCGTTTTCAATCAAAATAGCAATAATATGTCGCATTATGACAACTCCCGATCCGTTGTGGTTCCAATCGCAACGCGCAATTTCATTTCATGATGTGCTTTACCCGCTTCAATCATCGGATAAACATTTTCAGTTCTATCGGTAAGAATATCTAAAAATACCGTTCTATCTTTCATTGCGAATGCTTGTTCTAACGCGCCACGCACATCATCTGGATTCTCAACGCGAATTCCAACGTGTCCATAGGCTTCTGCTAATTTCACAAAATCAGGAATTGTTTCCATATACGAATGTGAATAACGGCTTTCATAGGAAAATTCTTGCCACTGACGAACCATACCTAAATAACTGTTATTTAAGTTAATAATCTTCACCGGCGTTTTGTATTGCAATGCAGTGGATAATTCTTGAATACACATTTGAATACTGGCATCTCCTGTGACGCAAGCCACGTCCGCGTTTGGATGCGCCAATTTCACACCAATCGCCGCAGGCAAGCCAAATCCCATTGTGCCTAAACCACCAGAGTTAATCCAACGGCGTGGTTTATCAAACGGATAATACTGAGCCGCCCACATTTGGTGCTGACCAACATCGGAAGTCACAAATGCCTCGCCTTTTGTCACTTGATATAACTGTTCAATCACAAACTGCGGTTTAATCGTGCGAGTGTTGCGGTCATATTCTAAACATTCAACTCCACGCCACTGATTGATTTGTTGCCACCACGTTTCAGAGGATTTTTTGTCGATTTTATATTTTGCGTCTTTTAATCCGTCTAATAACTGGCGAATGACTAATTTCACTTCACCGACAATCGGCACATCAACTCTTACCGTTTTAGAAATCGAAGCTGGATCAATATCAACATGAATAATTTTGGCATAAGGGCAAAACATATCCAATTTTCCCGTCACGCGATCGTCAAAACGTGCGCCAATGGCCAAAATCAAATCACTTTCGTGCATCGTCATATTAGCTTCATAAGTACCGTGCATCCCCAACATACCGATAAATTGTTTGTCGGTAGAAGGAAACGCGCCTAAACCCATGAGAGTTTGCGTAACCGGATAACCTAACGTGTGTGCTAATTCGATTAACTCTTGACTGCCCTCCCCTAAAACGACACCACCACCAGCATAAATAACGGGACGTTGGGCGGACAACAATAATTCAACGGCTTTTTTGATTTGCCCTTTATTACCTTGCGTAGCAGGATGATATGAGCGCATTTCGATTTTTTTCGGATAGTTATAAGGCACTTTAACATTTGGTGCCGTAATATCCTTTGGAATATCAATAACAACTGGACCGGGTCTGCCAGATGTTGCAACATAAAAGGCTTTTTTAATTGTTTCAGCAATTTTTGTGACATCGCTGACCAAAAAATTATGTTTCACGCAAGGGCGCGTAATGCCGACCATATCAACTTCTTGAAACGCATCACTGCCGATTACCGCCGATGGGACTTGACCGGAAATTACAACCATTGGAATCGAATCCATATAAGCTGTTGCAATACCTGTTACTGCATTTGTCGCACCCGGACCGGAAGTCACTAACACTACACCGGGTTTTCCGGTTGCTCTCGCATAACCATCAGCCGCGTGCGTCGCGCCTTGTTCGTGTCTAACTAAAATATGTTTGACATCGTCTTGTTGAAATAGTGCATCGTACAAGTGTAAAACCGCGCCACCTGGATAACCAAAAATATATTCAACACCTTCGTCTTTAAGACTTTGAATTACAATCTGTGCGCCGTTTAGCTCCACACTACCTTCCTCAAAATAAACTGATAATATAACGTTTGTTGGGTGCAATTATAGTAAATTCGCACTAAAAATACTTCACTTTTTCACCATACTTAAAATATATGTTTTGTTATCTACATCGTCGTAGGACATCAAAAATTGCGATGTTGCAATCTCATAATGGTAGATTTGGGGCAGAAAAATTATCTCAATGACGAGTCATAATTTCACTGTATATTGATTGCTTTAAAAAATTTGTGATAGCTATAAGTAATTTCCGCTTGAATAAAAAGCTATGGTATAATTTAAAATGAAATTATCGGGGCGTAGCGCAGCTTGGTAGCGCACTTGTCTGGGGGACAAGGGGTCGTAGGTTCAAATCCTATCGTCCCGACCAATTAAATCAATATATTACGAAATTAACAATTTTCAAAATAGACAGAATTTACGTTATGGGATAACGTATGGGATAACCTTTTTGAACACTTGCTAGTAATCATATCTACAAAGTACATCAGCAAGTATTGCTCTTTGTGTATCTTCTCTAAATCATCAACTTAAATAACACTAATAATCCTTTTTGTGATCTCCTTCCAATAATTAAGCCAAAGCGTAATGAAACAAACGCTATCAAAATAATTCTGTTAATTATTCAACCGTCATAAAATACCCAAAAATGAATTAGCAGGAAATTTTTATTGTTGTTGATATTGAGCAAAAAATTTACAAATCGTAGTGTAATTTTCATCGAAAAAATACGCCATTTAAATTTTTTGCAATGATTTTAATTCGAATTCCATTGTTACAAATTTTGTTTTTGCTGTGCCTATCAACAAATATCTGTGTATGGTATTCACGACCATTTGATTTGAAATGTGACAAAATTAAAAATAAATCAGCAAAAAGCTGGTATTTTCTTTTAAAATTGTTATAATTTAACTGCTTTGCCGGGGTGGCGGAACTGGTAGACGCGCTGGATTCAAAATCCTGTGAGGGAAACTTCGTGCCGGTTCGATTCCGGCCCTCGGTACCAAAGCAAAAAGTCTTAATAGTTTTCTATTAAGACTTTTTTTTCGCTTAAAATTTTTGTCGATTGCCGCATCAAATTTCTTCGAGTTACCACGTTTTTAATGTTTAACTGACCGTGCGAAATTCCCCACCCAGAACTGATAGGCTTGCGTAGGGATGGATAGCACTCCTTCCGCGAAGCGGCTTTTGATTTTCTTATTCATACTGTAAAATTTCCGTGCGCTTACATTGTTTGTCATCGAAAACCAAGAGGCTCACAATGTGTGAAAAGCAAACCTATTTGCAATCTAAACCAATCATAGTTAGATTGTGCAACCAATTTGAGGCGGCAGGTTCTGTCGTGACTGTAAAGCGTTCCCCAT
>CAIQZX010000111.1 GCA_903876445.1 uncultured Pseudomonadota bacterium
CTTACATCCCCTCCCTGAACGGAGGGGTTTTTCGCTCGCTTTGATGAAAAATTTGGAATTGAGCCGCTTACATCCCCTCCCTGAACGGAGGGGTTTTTCGCTCGCTTTGATAAATTGCTTCGACAGAAATGGTTAAATCAATCGATTCAAACGTAACATCGTCGCCTAAAAAGAAACGTTCTGAAACCCAATGATTATTTCGACGACAAATTTCTATCTCAGCAAAATCCTGTTCAATTAAAACGTATTCCTGCAAACTTGAAATCGTTTTGTAGGCTTCTAATTTTAGCGTTCTATCAAAACGGCGGGTGGCTTTCGATAATACTTCAACGATGATTCGTGGTTTTTCAGTGTAATACTCGTGACCATTTTCATCATCGCAAACGACCACCACATCAGGATAAAAAAATTTACTGCTATTTTTGTTGCTAAGTCTTACTTTCATATCGGAAGCAAAAGGAACACAACGTGTTCCGTCTAACTTTTGCATAAATGCAAATAATACATTTGAGCTAATGATGTTATGAACGCGACTCGCTCCCGCCATTGCGTGACAAATCCCATCAATATATTCGTGTTTGATTTCCCGACTTTTTTCATCTTCGAGATAATGTTCTTCACTAATGTAATCGACTTTGTGTTTTAAATTCACACTATTACCTATCTGTTTTCACATCATCGCGCAGTAAATGGTAAAGGGATTCTATTAACCCATCGCTGTCATCAGTTGGACGACTGACATTTTCATCAACATTTTGACTGCGTTGTTCGGTACGATTCGCTAATGCAACATAAATAACTGTTTCCCCCTCTTGGGGTGCAAGCGTTATTAAATACACCGTTTTCGTATCTTCTTCATTCAATGCACTCAAGATATTTTTCAAAATACCTTGCGATTTATAACTGACGTAATAGTTATATTTAGCTTTGTCAGAATCGGTAATTTTAATGTCACTTTGACGTAAAGCTGTTCCGAGTGTTCGCCATGCCTCACTAATGGATTGTTTCAAAACTAATTTCTGAGGATTTTCATCAAGTAAAACTACGTTTTCATTCAAACCACCAACTTTATGTTTAGGTTCAACACTATCATCAATCACCGCGTTTATGCCATTTTGCGGTGATTTTTGTAACGCTAAAACGGGTGGTTTTTCTAGTGTCGCGGTGTCGCGGTAACGGCTATTCTCAACCGAACCGCAGGCGATTAAACCGCTACTCAATACTAAAATAATTAACTTGTTTTGCATTTTATTTACAGAAAAAACGACGATGTGTTAGCACAGGAAAACCAGCACGAACTTTAACTGAACGTTCATGTTCAATGTCTGCGGAAACAAAACCGCTGCCAGTTTTATAGCAATCTAAAATTACCCCCCACGGATCGATAATCATACTGTGTCCGAATGTTCGACGACCATTTTTGTGAAACCCGCCTTGATTTGGCGCGATGATGTAACACAAATTCTCAACCGCTCGCGCCCGCAATAATAATTCCCAATGTGCTGCGCCAGTTTCTGCTGTAAATGCCGATGGAATTACAATAAAATCAACGCCTTGTTCACTCATTTTGCGGAAAAATTCTGGGAATCGTAAATCATAACAAACTGCGACCCCCATTCGTCCAAATGGTGTGTCGATAACTAATGTTTCATCACCGGCTTCAATGGAATCTGATTCACGATAAACTTCGTTTGTATTCGGGACATGAACGTCAAATAAATGTACTTTGTCATAACGCGCCACGCGATTACCTTTATCGTCATAAATTAAACACGCCGCACGCACTTTGTTATCATTATCACCCGCTATTGGAATGGTTCCACCGACGATCCATACACCATATTTTTTTGCGGTTGTTTCTAAAAAACTTTGAAGAATTCCTAAGCCATCAACTTCTTTTGCCTTGATTTTATCGAGTTCATTGTTTCCCATTAAAGCGAAATTTTCAGGTAATGCAACTAGCTTGGCACCTGCTTTTACCGCTTCGGCAATCAATTTTTCTGCCTCTAACAAATTCGCACTGATATTTGGACTGGAAGCCATTTGAATGGCAGCACATTTAGTCATGATGAGCCTCTTTAGAATTAAGTTTTGGAAGTGGAAGCCACGGAAATTGAGTAATACCGTGCCATGTTTTTTGTACTAATCCGTCATTTTCATGGACTGGAATCATTTCTATATTCGCCCATGAACCTTTGACTTGATATTGTAAGCCAAAGAAAAAACCATCTTGGTCTTTACCCGTAAGTGTTTTTTCCACAAGGCTCATAATTTTACCAACAATTGTACCAGCAATAGGAACTGCATCTGCACTTTTAGGCGTGACATTAACCAAATAATCGACCGTTTCCTTAACAAAATCCGTATCGCCTCGAAGTAAGATTTTAGCCGGAATTGCATCAACTGTTAAATTTTGTGTAATCGCTTTGCCTTGTAAAATATCAAAATTTCCATTGATGCTGTTGAAGGTCAAACCTTCTGAATACACATCGCTAAAATCAAGTTGCAAACGCTTAATCCATTGCTCCAACGCAAGCACACCTAAAATTCTTGCGAATCCGGGTTCAATACTTAAAATCCGTCCATTTTGTAAATTTAGTCCTATGCTCCCTCGTAATTTTTCTAAATTAAATTGTTGCGGTGCGCCTTGCCAGTGAAAATCAAGTTTTGCAATCCCTGTTGTTTCAGCAATATCTTTTGTAATACCTAAATTTGAAAATAACTGTCCGGCTTTGAAAAAATCTAATTTACCATTTAACTGTGTTTGTGAATTTTGCCATTGTCCGGTCATTGATAAATGATGCGTTGGGGCTTGTAAATCAATGGTATTGAACACCATTCCTGTCGGAGATTGCTGTGTTTCAATGAGTAATTTCCCTAACAATTTATCCCGCCAGAACGTATTTTCACTTTGCAACGAAAGCGTAAATCCACTAACTGAATTTGCCTGACCCTTTTTAAATGATGGCGCAGAAGAATCTTCTATTTCAGTATTTTGCAATTGTTTAAAAAATGCTAAATCTAATTTTTCGAGTTCTAATTTTAATGCTGAATTATGTGAAAATTGTAATAAACCTTGTGCAAATGAGCTATTTAATTTGCCGCGCCACGAATTATTTTCATACTTTAAACTTAAATCAAATTCCCCTAATTCCGATTTTTTCCACCACGCATTTTGACTATGAATTGAAACCGTTTGAATACCATTAACGCTATTTTCTGAACTTGCGGCTAAACCTAACCAATCCTGTAACGCGAGTTGATTACGCGAAATTTTCAAACTTAAACCTTGTGTTTCTGGCATTGAAACCTGTCCGTCACCCAACAAAATAGTGCCACGCTCTATTTTTTTGTTTTTTGTGTCGATATTTATAGCCGCTTTTAATCGCTCGTTATAATTCAATGTTAAAGGTAACAATGTGTCATCCCCTAACGTGAAAGTCATGGTTAACGGTAATTTTTGTAATTTAGGTTTCGCAAGTTCAGCAGGAAGATTTAACGAAATTCCTGCTAACATCGATTGCATTTTCAAAATTGGTGTACTTTTTCCATAAGGCAAAATTAACATTAAATCATAATCTGTACCGCCTTCAATCCAAGTAGTTTGCGAATTTAATTGCGTTAAAGGCAAAATTTTCAATTGTTCAAACAAATCATCAATACTGGTACTTCCTAAAACACGAACCGACGTTTCATTTTCATTACTTTGCAAACGTACTTGAATCGGACGATTTAAAGCAATGGCGTTAATCGTGTCACTAAATACGCCATTTTCTGTAAATTGCAACGCGCCGTTAATCTCTTGAACAGGTAAATCAAGCGATTTCACTTTCAGTTTTGCCTGTTTAAATTGTGCTGAACCTTTAATTTTTGAATTCAATTTTTCAAGGAGCGAAATTTGCAAATCAAGAGAAACATTTGTTTTCCCTTGAGGTGAAATAGCGGTTAAAACCGAATCCACGCGCGATTTCAAAGGCGTTCGCTGCACAAAATCTAAAATTTGTGAAATTTCACCTTCTGCTTCCGCGACAACATGAACGTAATCGCTGGTAAACATTGACGGAATTGTCACTTCTGCTGATTTAATTACCGCGTTTTGTGCAAAACCCGATAAATTAACCTGTAAACTATCGCGATAGAAGCGAACTTGCGCTGTTAAATCAGTCAATGGCAACCATTCTGGTGCGTAATTTAGTTGAGCGTTTTCAGCATCAAATAAAACTTCAAAAACCCCCTGCCCTTTTTCAAAAGGAAAATCTTTGAATTGTCCGTAAAATAGAAATTGCCCATTTTTTACCCGCCCTTTTTCAAAGGCTTTATCTAACCATTCAACAACGTCTTTTTCCATAATTCCGACAGGCAAATAATGTGACGTTTGCGTCGCGTCATTGATTGCAAATTGTGTTTGCAAATCCATAAATCCTGCACCGTTTTTCGGTAGTGTTAATTTCAAACTGCTTTCACTTTGAATATCTTTGTTATTCAATATGATTTGACTACTTTCAACTCGCCATGCTTCAGGTGTTTGCTGCCAATTTAATGTCGTTTTTAATTTTATCGTCGGTAGTGGCTCGCGAAATAATGTTATCGCATCAAAAAATAATTTATCGGAATTCAAGTGCAATACGCCTGCAAGCTCATTACCTTGTAAATGCCCATTTAAATGTTCAATGTTTAATTTCGATATGTTCGCTTTGAGTTCATGAAACTCACTATCAATTGCAAATTTATGTTGCATTGATTGTACAAAAAAACTGAAATTTGTTAATGTTCCGCTAAATTGATTTTCGGAAAAGGGTGTTTCAACAAAAAAATTAACTATTGGAAGCAAAGGCGCAATTTCTACTTTTTCTAAAAAAATGCCAAAACTATTTTCGGCTAAATTATTTTCATTCAATGTCCCTGAAATTGCACCATTTAGTTCTGTTTCTGGCACAGAAACGCGGACATTTGGCAATGCAATTTTCCATTCTTCATTTTGGTGTTTCAGTTGAAATTGGCTGCTAAATTCATCTAATTTGAAATTAACGTGTTGTGGATGAGTAAGTGTAACGTGTTGTAATTTTAAATCGCCGTTGATAACGCTAAGTTCGCCATTTTGCCAACTCGCCCACGCTTTTAAATTTGCGACACCGTCTGTAATTTTAAGTTCAGTTGGCAAATCAAATGCAGCAAGTTCACTAAGTTTTAAATTTTTACTTTCAAGAAAAATTTTTCCATTTAACGTTTTCGGTTCAAATGGATTCCCTAAAAAATCAACTGACACCCGCAATGGTTCTCCTTTTTGCAATTGTGCGAGTAAATTTAAACGATGCTGATTGCCATCATTCATAATCGCTAAATTCACTGATGAGATTTGTCTTGCCGGCTTATTTTGTTTTTCGTCGAGCCATGTTATTTTACTCCGTAAAAGAAGATACTTTCCTTGTAATAACCAGAGTGGCTGACCTTCACTTGCTTTTAATCCTTCGAGCGTAATGCTGTCATCAGCATGACGAATCAACGTTATTTGTGCGCCAACTAACGTAACCGAAGTAGCCGCAAGTAAATTCCGTGACGAAAGAAACTCCCAAACATCTACGCTCAAACGAATTTCTTTCAATTGGATTTTTTCGGCGGCGATATTAAGTTCAGAAAGTTGTAATTCAGGTTGAATCCCGCGTAATTTCGCATTTAACTTTCCAATCGTAACAGGTGCTGCAACGACTTCACTTAATTCATGCGCTAAATCCGCTTTATAATTTTCAATACTGGAAAATAAAAAATTAACCCCTAAAAAACCAAATGCCGTAAATAATAACAACCAAAATAAAAAGTGATGCGCGAAATTATAAATATGACGTTTCATGAACTAAAACAATTTTTACACTTTTTCGTTCTTTGCTTTAAAAGAAGAATTGTAATTTTGAATTGTTGAGCAACTGGTATCGTCATCGTTGTTATAACCTTTATTGTCGAAGTCTGGAAAATTGTAACACACCAAAATTCTCCATTTGCTTATAAGCATTTTCAAAATGCCACCGCAAATCCCACTAAACTAAAAATCGATGGTGTACTTTTCGTTAATCCTGCACTCAGATTGGTAAAAATAGCTAATCGCTCAACTGGAATCCATTGTGCGCCACCACCAATTGTGGAAAAGGTTAAACCAGCTCCTGTATCTGTATAGCCATTGATAAAAACATCTACGTCATCTAAAACAGCATGCTGGAACGCCCAAGAAACTTCCAGTTGATAAAGTGCTTCACCAGAATTCAAATGCTGCGATACAAAACCAACGTTGTATTCAAACGCAATATCGAATGGCAACGTTTGATCGAAATTTAAACTAAACGAAGGATTTATGCCATTTTGAAAGGCACGATGAGCAAAATCGGTTTGTACCGAAAATTCTAAACCCACGGCAGGTAAATTTTCGGCTTCATTTTCGTCCATTAAATGCCATTTCAAATCAAATATCTGTGGACTCATGCCGGTTGTTTGTTTAAGGTCATCGACAATGGTAAAACCATTCGATAATAAACGTAGCTCTAAATCATCGAGTAATCCATAACGAAATAAATAACCGGCACTGCTTACCTGTTGTGGCACATAATCATTTTTACCAAAAAAACTCACTGGCAAAACCTCAACATAAGTACGACCTTGCGGCAATGTGAAAGCACTATTTGGAAAATTTGCCAAATCGGCACCGGCAGTCTTAATTGAAATTTCAGCTTCCGCATAACTGTTGGAAGATAAAAATAATAAAATCAAGCAAATTTTATTTATCAAAAAATCGTTTTTTTGTTTTAAATCACGCATTGCAAACCTACTCTTCGTTGGGATTTGAGTTTATAAAATATATATTCTGTCGATAACGGAATCTATAAAAATAACTCATAATATCGATTTTTCGCAGTTTTTCATTTCTTTTACAGGAATATTTTCTATGTTCAATAATTTTTCTATTCGCACAAGGCTAATTTTTATAATCGGTTCTATGTCAGTTTTGGCAATCGTTTTAAGCGCAATTGGCTTGTTCGGAATGAAATATGCAAACGATAATTTACATACTGTTTATGTAGACCGCTTAATTCCTTCTTCCCAACTTGCTCAAATAAAAGCCTATCAATATGTAAACCGCCTAAAAATTGTAAATAGTATTGTTTTTCCAGAAGAAACTGAAAAAAACATTTTGGCTGTTCAAGATAACGCGAAAGAAATCGCTAGAATCTTTGACGCTTATATGGACTCATCATTAACGGTAAACGAAAAGATACTTGCCGATAATTTTAGTACAAACCGTAAAAAATTTCGTGATGAAGCCTTATTTCCAGCCTTAGAGTTAATGAAAGCGGGGAATAGTATTGAATTAAGAAAACATATTATTGAAAAAGTTCGACCTTTATTTGAGCCATTATCAAAAGGCATTGATGAGTTAGTGCAGTTACAAATTGATGTTTCTAAAGAGGAATATCATGAAGCGCAAAGACTTTATAATATAATTTTAGTGGGTTCAATTATCACATTAGTAATTGGTTTACTACTAAGTGGCTTTGTCGGTTTTACGATTATTTTTTCATTACTTCGTTCAATTGAGAATTTAAAAAATGTGGCGGTTGCAATTGCACATGGCGATTTAAGTTCGCAAATTGTGATCGAAAAAGACGATGAAATAAGTCAATTATTGAAAGCAATGCAAACAATGCAAAATACCATTATCAGTTTTGTTAATGCTCAACAATTGATGTCTAAAAGACATAATGATGGCGCGATTAGCGAAAAAATTGATGAAACAAAATTTCAAGGTAGTTACAACATAATGGCAAAAAGCATCAACGAATTGGTGCAGTCACATATTGATGTAAATACTCATGTTGTTGAAATTGTAACGCATTATGCAAAAGGAGATTTTAAGCATGACATTGAACAATTGCCTGGCGAAAAAGCGAAAGTCACAACAGCGATTAAATCAGTAAAAATAGCGTTATTGGAAATAAACACCGAAATTGAAAACCTCGCGCAAACAGCAAGTCAGGGTAATTTTTCAGAACGTGCGAATGCTAATAAGTTTAATTTTGTATTCAAATCGATGTTAATGAATTTAAATACATTAGTTGAAACTTGTGACACAGGATTTTCCGATGTATTACGAGTGGCAAACGCTTTAGCGGAAGGTGATTTAACACAATCCATCACAAAAGATTATCCTGGTGTTTTCGGGCAAGTAAAAATTGGTATGAATAATACCTCTGAAAATCTAAAAAGTTTAATGGCGGAAATTCGTGATACATCCAATATGATTGCCTCTGCCGCAAAAGAAATTTCAGCGGGAAATTATGATTTATCCAACCGCACTGAACAACAAGCCGCAAGTTTGGAAGAAACATCGGCGAGTATGCAGGAATTAACCTCTACAGTTGAACATAATACTGAAAATACAAAACAGGCGAACCAATTAGCCGTTGGAGCAACTGAAATTGCAAATAAAGGCGTTACGGTTGTTGAACAAGTTGTCAGTACAATGGAAAACATTAACCAATCTTCATTGCGAATTGTCGATATTATTTCAGTGATTGATGACATTGCTTTCCAAACCAACATTTTGGCATTGAACGCCGCCGTTGAAGCTGCAAGAGCGGGTGAACAAGGCAAAGGGTTTGCTGTTGTGGCCACAGAAGTTCGAAATTTAGCACAACGTGCTGCCAATGCAGCAGGTGAAATTAAACGTTTAATTGGGGATTCTGTTGAGCGCGTTTCAGGCGGCAGCAAGCAAGTAGCCGAAGCAGGAAAAACAATGCAAGATATTGTCGAAGCCATTGAAGGTGTGACGAAAATTATCGGTGAAATTTCTAAAGCATCCGTTGAACAAAATTCCGGAATTTCACAAATTGGACAAACCATTGCGGCGATGGATGAAGTAACGCAACAAAATGCCGCGTTAGTTGAACAAGTTGCTGCCACGGCAGAAGCGTTGGAATCTCAAACAAGTCATTTAGCACGCGAAATGGCACATTTCAAAACAGATTCTAATGCAAAAAATCATGAAAAATCTTCAGCATTCACGAAATCGATGCCGGCGACCATTGCGAAAAAACCTACACTTGCCGTAGCGCAAAAAGTTGCTGCTGAATCAAAAAACACATTTAGTATTGGTGCAGATGATTGGGAAGAATTTTAAATTTCTGTCATGCTAAATCGTAACTAATTTTGGTAACGAGAAGAAAGATTGGATAGCAGGAATAGCCTTAATGCAAACTGAAACACGACATGAACAATTTGAAACGCATTCTTTTTTAGGAAATTTTTTACGCAAATTGCATATTGATATTCCCTTATTTGTGACGCTGGTTTTAATTTCAATCTTGAGTTTTGTTATTCTCTACAGCTCAGGCGGACAAGATTTAGAAGTGTTAATTCGTCAAGGGGCGAGAGTAAGTTTGGCATTTGGTTTAATGATTTTATTGGCACAAATCGAACCTTATCAATTTAAACGCTGGTCTGTAATTCTATTTAGCGCAGGGCTTATTTTGTTACTAGCGGTACTGATTTTAGGACAAATAGGTAAAGGCGCACAACGCTGGTTAGAATTAGGCGCGTTTCGTTTCCAACCTTCCGAAATGATTAAAATTACAACGCCGATGATGATTGCATGGTATCTGGCAGAATACACATTACCTCCGAAACCTAAGCAATTATTGATAGCGAGTATTTTAATTATTTTGCCTACGCTACTAATTGCAAAACAACCCGATTTAGGAACAGCTTTATTGGTTGCCAGCTCAGGTGCAGCAGTTTTATTTTTCTCTGGTTTGTCGTGGTGGTTTATTATCGGTATTGGAGCGTTATTGACTGCATTTACGCCAATTCTTTGGCATTTTATGCACGATTATCAACGCGCACGGGTTCTCACCTTTCTAAATCCAGAAGCAGATCCATTAGGTCGTGGTTATCATATTATTCAATCTAAAATTGCTATTGGCTCAGGTGGCATTTATGGCAAAGGTTGGCTGGGCAGCACGCAATCGGAATTAGATTTTTTGCCTGAAAGTTCAACCGACTTTATTTTTGCTGTGTTCGCAGAAGAATTTGGTTTATTTGGTTGTGTTAGTTTATTAGTATTGTATTTGTTAATTATCAGTCGCTGTTTATTCATCGCCTCACAAGCTAAAGACACTTATAGTCGATTACTTGCCGGAAGTTTAGCTTTCACATTTTTTGTTTATGTTTTTGTTAATATCGGCATGGTAATCGGTGTTTTACCTGTTGTAGGTGTGCCATTGCCATTGATAAGTTACGGTGGAACATCCATTGTAACTTTGTGTGCAGGATTCGGAATTTTGATGTCAATTCACACGCACAAAAAATTACTGCCATATTGATTCACTAAAATAGTGACACGTTACCAAAATTGATAACAAAGTCTACGCCTTAGGTTCTATAATGCCCTTTCTTATTTTTATGGTCATTCAATACTTTTTATATGCCTTTATTACGATTATCCAATGTTTCAATTGCTTTTGGCACACACGCGCTGCTTAAAAATGCAGATTTTCAACTCGATGCGGGCGAACGAGTCGGTTTATTAGGGCGCAACGGTGAAGGCAAATCAACGTTAATGAAAATTATCGCTAACGATATTCACGCTGACGATGGTGAAATTTGGCGACAACCTGAATTACGATTATCGTGGTTAGCGCAATCACCTGATTTGCCCGATGATGCAACCATTTATGATGCCGTCGCCAGCGGTTTAGGCGATTTAGGTGCAATTATCGCGCGTTATCATGATTTATCGTTAACGATGGATTATGAAGATGAAAAAGCCTTAATTGAATTAGGCGATTTACAACACGAACTCGAAGCACGAAATGGTTGGGCATTTCAACAACGTGTTGAAAGCACACTAAGCCGATTAAATCTGCCCGCAGAATTAAAAATTCAAGGTTTATCTGGCGGCTGGAAACGGCGCGTTGATTTAGCGCGTGCATTGGTGATTGAACCTGAAGTTTTATTACTTGATGAACCGACAAATCATTTGGATTTTGAATCGATAGCATGGTTAGAAGAACAAGTTTTAGCGTTTCAAGGAGCGGTTTTATTTGTCACGCATGATCGTGCATTTTTACAAAAGTTAGCGACTAGAATTGTCGATTTAGATCGTGGAAATTTGGTTTCGTGGCAAGGTACTTATGACGATTATTTAACGCGCAAAGCCGCCGCGCTAGAAGATGAAGCCAATCAAAATGCAGAATTTGATAAAAAATTAGCGGATGAAGAAGTTTGGATTCGCCAAGGCGTTAAGGCGCGACGAACTCGAAATGAAGGTCGTGTGCGAGCTTTAGAACGTTTGCGTGCGGAACGTTCAGAGCGTCGAAATACGCAAGGCACAGCAAAAATGGGCTTAGATTCGGGTGAAAAATCCGGTAAAAAAGTTATCGAAGTAACAAATATCAGTTTCAAATACGACGATAAAACCATCATTAACAATTTTTCAACACTGATTCAGCGCGGCGACAAAATCGGTTTAATCGGTACAAATGGAGCTGGAAAATCAACATTATTAAAATTATTGTTGCAACAACTTGAACCAACTAGTGGCACAATTGAACAAGGTACAAAATTAGAAATCGCTTATTTTGACCAACTTCGTGATCAATTAAATCCAAATATGAGTGTCGTCGATACGATTGCTCACGGCAATGATTTTGTTGAAATTGGTGGTCAGCAACGCCACGTTATTTCATATTTAGGTGATTTTCTATTTGCACCTGCTCGCGCTCGTTCACCGGTTAAAAGTTTATCTGGCGGCGAAAAAAATCGTTTATTACTGGCTCGATTATTTACAAAACCCGCAAATTTAATAGTAATGGATGAACCTACTAACGATTTAGATTTAGAAACATTGGAATTGTTGGAATCAAAACTGGTTGAGTTTGATGGTACATTATTATTAGTAAGCCATGACCGTGCATTTTTAGATAATGTGGTCACAAACGTATTTGTTTTGGATGGCACTGGAAAAGTGGAAGAATTTTTTGGCGGCTATAGCGATTGGTTGGCGTATAGCGAAATCTTAAAAACGGAAGCCGCCGCTATAAAAAAGACAGTGCCTAAAGTTGAAAAACCGTCCCCGATTGCAACGACATCTAAAAAGAAAAAGTTATCTTTTAAGGAACAACAACAACTTGAAAATTTACCACAACTAATTGAAATGTTGGAAAATAAACAAATAGAGCTAACGACTCAAGTCAATGAGCCTAATTTTTATAAACAAGAGCAACAACTCACTAATAGCATATTATTAGAACTGCAAAATCTTGAAAGTGAGTTAGCGAAAAGTTATGCACGATGGGAAGAATTAGACGAAAACGCGGCTTAACCTTGCAACGAGGCGCAAAGTCGATTATTCTTTGCGCCCTTTGAATCATTAAATCAAAAATTTGGAGAGTTGGTCGAGTGGTCGATGGCGCACGCCTGGAAAGTGTGTGTACGGCAACGTACCGAGGGTTCGAATCCCTCACTCTCCGCCAAACAAGCGTCTAAAAAAGTACAAAGAAGTCCATAAACCCGCAAGTCTTATAACTTAGCGGTTTTTTTTATTGTCTTGCAATGTTCAATATAATCTATTGACATACCCCACATTGAAGGGGTGCTTTTAGGCGTATATCGAATTTCTAAAGTAGTGATACGCCCTCATCCTCACAGATACCACCTGCAAGAATGCCAAAGTCAAAAACAAGCCTTATAAACTCCATTTTTAGGATAATGCCGACATCACGTCGGGGTTGTTTGATGAGATTTGCATTAAATTGATTGGGACTCATCACACCCAATCAAAACTGATTGTTAAAACTTACTTGGGTAATTGCCCCACCCAAGTAAGACACTTGAACTATTCGGGATGGTTTATTGTTTTAGGATTGTTCCGACAACTATGCCACTGCCGATTCCTGTAACTAATGTTGAACCAACTTTAAACGCCTTATCAAACACAAAATCAACCCTTGCATCTTTAAATGTAATTCCGCCAAAGCAAGCACCGTTAACTAAATATACGCCTGATTCTGACGATAATTGCGGTGTTCCACCTCCGCACGCAACCTCAATCGAGGACTTTGCGGTTCCTTTACCGTCAAAATTCACAATACCGATTGCGCCGCACATAACAGAACCGTTTGTTCCGCTAAACACGACCGAATAATCGCCTTTCAGTGACTTGGTGTCACACGCCGCATTCACACCAACGCTAAAACATAACCCGATTGCAGCCAAAACTAATTTTCTCATTCTTATTCCTTATGCGTGAGCGTGGTGGTTGCTTGAATAAAGATGGTCAATTCTTCTTTGTATTGCCATTTTATCGCTCAACTCATTAAAAACTTGGTCATTTGTCATTTTAATCTTTTAATTACTTGATGAAATCAATAGCAGATTGCTTTTGAGATGCCGTTAAGAAATTCAATTACCGATTTATTTTCTTTTTCGCTTTCACTTTGCGCCATATTTATTATTGGCGCGGTTTCACCAGTAATTAACCATTCAACATATCTATTTTAGCCTGTTTGGTGGTTCTTTGCATCCGCAAGGACTGAATTTTTATGAACTTATTGAATGCGAAGGCGGATTTAAGTTTGTCGAAAAAATAATTTTAGCGGTGAAAAACTCCAAAACGATGTTGCCAATGTTGCCACTTCAGAAATTGAAGCCGCAAAACGGATTGTTGACTCCATTTTGTCACTCAAAAAAGATGACCCCACATTACGCGCATTACTTGGTGGTAACATCCAAGAAAAAGATAGACCGCTTGTTTTGGCGTGGATGTTAGAGGCGTTTAGGTGCGAAACCAAAAAACCTGTATTGGCAATTAAAGGAATGCAAGGCAGCGCGAAATCATCAACACATGACAAGATTCGACAACTGATTGACCCAAACACTGCAAATCTACGACCCGCACCAAAAAACCGCGAAGATATTTTCGTCAGTGCAGGTTGTAATTGGAATGTCAGTTTTGAAAATGTCAGTAATCTTTCTCACGAAATGCAGGATGCTATTTGCACATTGGCAACAGGCGGCAGATATGCCACGCGAACGCTTTACACCAATAACGAAGAAACCATCATTAACGCCTTGCGTCCCGTTATCATCAATTCCATTCCAACTGTTGTAACGGCACAGGATTTGACCGACCGCGCCATTGCAGTCGAAGCACCACCGTCTACAACCTCAACGGCGTGCCGATGCAAATACAAGCGAAGGACGCAAAACATAAGGCGTGGTTAATCGAGGTTAATCACACCAGCACAACCCCAGTCGTTTTTAATGACTGATTTTTTAACCAACCCAAAAGGGGA
>CAIQZX010000112.1 GCA_903876445.1 uncultured Pseudomonadota bacterium
AATTTCAATGCCATTTTCTCGTTTTAAATAATTTCTTGCGTCACAATTTACCACAATTTTATTTTGTTCAATTATTTTTTTGAAATGTCTATTGATTAGATGAATATACCAAAATCAAAAGCATCCTTACATCTTCGCCATAAACGGCGGGGCTTTACGAGCTTTGGGTAAATTCACTTTTTGCACGAGTAATCGCAGTGTAATAGAGTTCTTTTGTTAAAACTTTGACATCATCATTCGGCAAAACAAACAACGTATGCTCAAACTCCGAACCTTGTGATTTATGAACGGTCAGCGCAAAAGCGGTTTGAACATCGGAAATTCTTGACGTTGAAAACCAACGAATTTTTTCAGCACCATCATCATTGCTAAAAAAGGCAACTTTCAAATTGCCATCTTTTTTTAATGCAATGCCAATATCGCCATTCATCAAGCCGAGATTGTAATCATTTTTGGTAATCATCACAGGTCGTCCTTCAAACCAAATGCTTTTTTCATCCTTAAATAACCACTCTTGAACGTTATTATTTAACGCATTCGTGCCTAACTCGCTTTCGTGAATGGCACATAAAATTCTGAATTTATCGAACGCTTTTAAAACGGCTTCTGCCCATTCATCAACTGTTGAATACTTTGCTTTATTTTTAATTTCATTTTTATAAAACGAATAACCGTCCGTTGATACCTTTTTTAAGTCTTTACTTGAAATTTTATGCAAATCTTTTGGATGATTTTTAAAAATAGCATCGGTATCAAACATATTGTCTTTATCGGTTTCATTCACAAAATTGGCTAATTGACCAATGCCACTATCTTGATTGAAACGATGACTGTATTTGAGCATGACCGTTTGTTGATTTATCGCTGAAATATAGCCTGACTTTGGCTTAATTTTTTCATCGGTATAGTTTGAAATCCAATCAAGTGTCTCTTTATCGTAAGCATCTTTTTCTGCGTCCAAACACAAATTCCCAAACACATAACCAGGTTCAACCGACGAAAGTTGATCTTTATCACCAAGCAAAATAAGTTGGGTATTTTCTGATAAGGCTTCAAGTAAAGCCGCCATCATTTCCAAATCAATCATTGACGCTTCATCAATAATCACAATATCTGCATTCAGTCGATTATGACGGTTATGTTTTTTCAATCGACTATTTGCGCTACTGCCAAGCAATCGATGAATCGTACCGGATTTTTGGGGAATCGCAGCTTTAATTTCTGGCGTAATCGTCTCTAATTTTTCTAATGCGTTATTGATAGATTCACTTACCCGATTTGCAGCTTTTCCTGTTGGTGCGGCAAGTAAAATTTCGGGTTTAAAATTGTTCCCTTTTTCTAATCTCAACAATAAAACCGATAACGCCAACAGTTTTGTTAAGGTGGTTGTTTTTCCAGTACCAGGACCTCCTGTGATAATCGAAAATTTGGAACGCAATGCAACAGCACAAGCGATTTTTTGCCAATCCGGTGTTATACCAGAAACAGGAAAAAGCGCATTTAATTGCATTGTAATTTCAACAGGCAATTCTTTTCTAATTGGCACAAGACGTTTTTCAATCGCTTCATCAACGGTTTTTTGATAAGTCCAATAACGTCTAAAATACAAGCGATTGTTTACTTTATCCCAAACTAATGGCGATTCTCCATTACCTTGAGTAATCAATTTTGAACTTGAAAAAAGCGTTTTCCAATCTTTTACAAAATATGATTCCAAAGAACTTACATCAACGTCATTGAATTCTTTTTGTTCTTTAAAAAACGCATTCAAATCAAGATAAACTTCGCCACGACTTAATTCATAACTCACAAAAGCCGCTGCTAATAAAACAACAAAATGTTCATCTTTACTTTGCTCTTTTAAAAATGTTGCAAAGGCTTTACTTAAATAAGGGAGTTTTAATTCGTTTAACTCATCCATCATTTTCTCCTGAAAAAAGCGTGTCTAACTGTTCAATAAATTCGCGTGAAGGTTTATCAGTAATTTTGGTATTGCCACGCAAAAAAACATAAATCGCGCCGCCAATGTGGGTGTCATAATCGTAAGATTCACCCAAACGAAGTTTTAATAAGCGATGCAACGCAAGCAAATAAAGTGAGTATTGCAAGTCGTAACGATTATTTAGCATGACTTTTTTGATTTTGGCTTGACTATAATCTTCAGGCGAGTTACCCAAATAATTGAATTTATAATCCACAACGTAGTATTTATCTTTGTGACAAAATACTAAGTC
>CAIQZX010000113.1 GCA_903876445.1 uncultured Pseudomonadota bacterium
TCAATCTCTGCCGCCATCGAAAAAGCTAACGCAATAATTTTGCTTTGAATCGTGTCGATGAAAAAATGCAGGATTCTATTGGGTTAGTTTCTCCCAAAAATTCACCTTCAAAAACAACTTGAATTTGGGAAGTGCCTAAGTTCCTTCAAGCCACTGGAATAAAGGCTTCTGGAAAAATAGCGTGGGACTTTGACTCCTTTTGTTTAGTGCGACACAAATTGTATTCTTTAAATTTAGCGACTAATTTTTCGTAATCATCAAAAGCCCAGCGGTGAGATATAAAAATGTTTGGCGTTGTCATCTGTTTTTTCCTGTTGTTTGAAATTTATTGAGAGCTTAACTCCGAAGTACAACACCTTAGTTGATGTACACACAGTTTTCTCGAAGAACAGAAACATAGTCGAGGTAGCACATTATTTTTCAAGAGTTACAACCAAAATTATTAACCATTTGAATTGCAATATATTCACCAACAAACCTAAACGCTCCCCCCCATACCTTCAATAAACGTATCAATAAACGCCTGAATTTTATCTTTGATGCGTTCAACAATCGTTTTACTTTCAAGAATTTTAGGTTTGAAATTCAACGCGCTTTTAATCTCTTGGTTCTTCGGTAAATCATTGGCAAACGTGTAATTATTCAACAACTTTTGTAATTGCTCAGGCACTATATTTTCATCAGCGCATAATTGCTCAAAGGCTTTTTGTTGGTGTTCCGTCCAAAATTCCGCAAACCTTTCCATTACGTCATCGCTGGAATTAGACGCGGTTAAATTCTCTGCAATAAACGCTTCAATCAACACCCGCTTACTGCGTAATTGCGCGTTACCTGCCATGCTGTCGATGATTTCTTTTTGCCGCTTGTCACGGTCTTCGGGTTTTAAATTATTCAGGTTCAGCAACAAATTCAAAATGTAAGCAACGTTAATCTCATCACGATGAATCAAGGTTAATTCAAAATCGACATCATCTAAAATAGAGGCTTTATCACCGCCGCCACGCTCACGTTTAACTTTGTCGTGCAAATCCAAGTATTTACTTTTGTAATCTTCAAAATTCTGCTCTGACAACGTCAAATCATCAGCCGAAAAATCTGAAAACGTCGTCAGTGTGTTTTTAATGCGAAGTAATTCACGAAATCGCGTCACAAATTCCAACTGCTCTGTTTCGCTCGGCAATAGGTCAACACTTTGTACGGTCGGCGCAGTCGTTAATAACTTTTCAGCGGCTTGATTAAAGTCGGCAACGTATTCGTGATACGGTTTCACAAGCACCGTTTCTTTGGCATCTTTGTTGGAAAACAACGCAATCGCGTCATCGGTAGCTTGTTTCAAATTACGAAAACAAATGATATTGCCTTGTGATTTTCGCTCGTTCAAAATTCGATTGGTACGCGAAAACGCCTGCACTAAGCCGTGATAACGAAGGTTCTTATCAACGTACAAGGTGTTTAAATTAGGACTATCAAATCCCGTTAAAAACATATTCACCACCAGCAATATATCGACCTGTCCAGCTCTCACGCGCTTGGCAATATCTTGATAGTAATTGTAAAAACTTTGGTTGTCGTTGGTGCTGTATTTCGTGCCAAATAGCGCGTTATAGTCGGCGATAAATTCGTCTAATTTGTCGCGGCTCGATTGATTGATTTTCGCACCACTCGGCACTTCGGCGGATTCTTCAGGTAATAAGCCGTTAATCAATCCGTTCGCTTCTAAATCCGCTTCGTTTGCGGCATAACTGAAAATGGTGGCTATTCTTAACGGTCTGCTGGCATCAGCTTGTTTGCGTTTGAACAATTCGTAATAACGTATCAAGGTGGCGACATTGCTCACGCAAAACATCGCTGTGAAATTCGGAGCTTTGGTTTTTGTCGATGATGTTCCAAAATGTAATCGGTGATTTTTTCTAATCGTTGTTCACTTTCCAATAATTCTTTGGTGTCGATGGCTTCGACTTCAATATCTAATTCGTTCGCACTGTCTTTTTGTTGATATTTGCCAACGTACTCAACAGAAAACCTCAACACATTTTCATCTCGAATCGCGTCAACAATCACATATTTATGTAAGCATTCGCCGAATAATGATTTGGTGGTTTGTTGATTCCCTTCTGAACCCGTCGCGTTATCCGCAAATATCGGCGTTCCTGTGAAACCAAACATTTGCGCTTGTTTGAAAAATCGTTTGATATTTTTATGCGTTTCGCCAAATTGACTTCGGTGACATTCGTCAAAAATAAACACCACTTTTTTATCTTGCAGCAGTGCAACTTGCTCGGCATAACGCCCGTTGTTAATGGCATTGTTGAGTTTTTGAATCGTGGTGACAATCAACTTGCAACTGTCATCAGCAAGTTGAGCGACTAATTTATTCGTGTCGGTGGTGTTATCGACGCAACCTTTTGAGAAGGCATTAAATTCTTGCGAGGTTTGATAATCCAAATCTTTACGGTCAACGACGAACAGCACTTTATGCACTTTCGGCAAGCGTGTAATGATTTGACTGGCTTTAAATGACGTTAGCGTTTTTCCTGAACCTGTCGTGTGCCAAATATAAGCGTTGTGGGTGCTGGTTTTGACTTGATTAACGATGCCTTCAACTGCGTAAAATTGATACGGGCGCAACACCATCAACGCCTTCGCGGTTTCGTTCAATACCGTGTAATGGGTAATCATTTTGGCAATGTGGCACTGTTTGAAAAACTCCGCCGTGAATTCGTGCAAATCTGATAAACGATTATTTTCGGTGTCTGTCCACACAAAAGTTTGTTCAAACGATTGTTTATGATTGTTGGCGAAAAATTTAGTATTTACGCCGTTGCTGATGACAAACAATTGGACGTATTGAAACAATCCCGCGCCAGCATCGTAGGAATCACGCTGATAACGATTGATTTGATGAAAGGCGACTTTGAGTTCACAGCCGCGTTTTTTCAATTCGATTTGAACCAACGGCAAACCGTTAATTAACAGCGTCACGTCATAACGGTTTTTACGTTTGCCTTCCATTGTGATTTGATGCGTCACTTGAAACTCGTTCATGCACCAATCCTCACAATTTAAAAAACTTAGCCACACGGTTTCGTTGCCGCCGTCACGTTTTAAAACAAACTTATCGCGTAATAATTTCGCCCGCTCAAACACCGTTCCCGTGTTCAAGTGATTCAAAACCCGCTCGAATTCCGAAGCCGTTAAACTGATATTTTTGTTATGGATTTCTAATTGGCGTTTGAAATTGCTACGCATATCGCTGTCGTTTTCAATACGAACTTGCTCGTATTCCATGCCGACCAGTTGAGCAATTAAGGCGTTTTCTAATTCGTATTCGGATTGGGTTGTCATAAAACGCCGTAAGCTCTTAAATCCCTTAAATTATTGAAATTGATGCTGTAATTTTCAAGATTTCCCGCCAATTTACGGTCATCAGTAATCACGAGATATTTCTCAGTTTTTACTAATTCAAAAATTCCTCTATCTGTTATCCCAAATTTAACGAAAAGCATATCTTTCGAAATTTCCGATGATGAAATGTATTGTTCATTTGTTTCTTGAATAAATATAGAGAGTAAGTTGAAAAAGGCGACTTTTACATCGCCACTAAGTTGTCCACCTAAATTACTTACTTCCGTTAAAATGTTTGGTGTGGTCGCAAATTTTGTAAATTTACTCAATAAGTTATCTAGTACCTCAAAATCTTCCGCACAATATCGGCTATTAGTTCGATTAAATTTTTCAATCTGTTCTGGATTAACACGCCCAACAAGATAAACAAGCAAGATATTCGTATCGAGTATCACTGTTTTGTTTTTATGCTGGGCAAGGATTAAATCCAACTGATTGGTCATAACATTCTGTCAAACATTCCAGCAAAAGAACCGTCTGCACCCTTGAGTCTGATTAGTTTATAATTCCTTAGTTTTTCCTTAGTTGTAGAACCTGAACCCAACAAAGCATTTCCCGCTGTTGTAGTCGTTACGCGATTTGAATCAAAACCAATCACGACTTTCCAAACATCATCTCTCTCGTCGTATTCAATTTCTTCCAACAACTTGTTAGGCAATTCTTCACCTTCATATATTTCTGCAAGGTACTGAAACGATTGTTTTATAGCATCTTTAAATTGAAGCATTTCACTCTCCTGTAATAATTAAATTTTACACAAACATCTGCTGCAACAACCCAGCTTTATACTGCTTCATCGCGTCCAACTGGGTTTGATTGTGGTTTATTTTGTCATCAATCGCAGTGAGGAAATTCGCTATTTTGGTTTGTTCTTCAACACACGGAAGTTCACATTTTATTTTTAGAAAATCCTTTTTGCTCATTACTCTATTCCTACCCGCGCCACCTGGCGAAATTAAGTCTAATTGTTCTCTGAATCGTGGGCGAATAAACACATATTGGAAAAATTTATAGTTGGAAATTTCTTCGTTGAAAACATAGGTTGGAAATCTATGAGAAACCAAACCGCCGTCATCTTCTTTTTTAACAATCGCAATAGCACCTTCCCAAGCAAAAGTTATATTTACAATTAAATCTTTTTCTTTCACTTGAAACAGATTATCCATTGCATTTTTTTCTGGGTCTGCGTCTGGTCTTTGAAATGTACCTTTGCAATGACTTCTTATTCCAATAGCCAAATAAAGTCCTTTTGGTTTTTCGACTTCTCTAAATTCAGGAATTAAAAATGCCTCCAAACTTTTCTCCTCCCACTCCGCAAACTCCCGCCCGTCATCATCTTTAAAACGTAACTGCTGACTAAAAATCTGCTGCATCACCCCTTTTTTGTAATCGGTGAGTAACTGCGCGGTTTGTGAGAGTTGGGCTATTTTTTCATCAACGGTGGTGAGGAAGTTGGCGATTTTGGTTTGTTCTAGGAGGGTTGGAGAATAGATTTTGAATGACCGAATCGCTTGAAAATTTAAGCCTTCTCGTCCACTGCCAACTTGAAAACTTAAAACAGATTTTTGACCACGTTCAGAACTTAAATAGGAATGAAAAAATCTCGGTTCGTATCCCTCTGATAATCTAATAATACAGACGTGTTGATTAACGTTACCTGTATCAAAATCTAGCGGCACAACACAAGTTCTCCCAATTGATGCGCCTGTGATATTTAGCAAAACATCATTAGCTTTAACGATACTGCCTTTCATTTGGTTGTTAATTTCTTCTGAAATATAAACTAAATCTTTCAAATTTAAACATTCATTATTTACGTTTTGGCTTCTGATAAATGGTATGCCAAAAGTTTGATATACCTCTGCGCCGCCTGTTGGTGTGCTTCCACTTCCAATTTTTGAGGATATATCACCCAATTTCTTAACTTCCCACGCACCACTAAACTCTTTAAATCGTAATGTTGGTGTGTTCATTGTTTTCATAATTCATCCTTAATAATCCATGCCGCAAGTCGCTCACGAATTCGCCCAAGCCGTTCATCGCTAATCGTTCCTAAACTGCCAACCAATAATGAACTATCCAACACCGCAAGACGGGATAAGCGCAAAACACTCGGAACTTTTAAACCAGCAGCGACAAAATCCGCATCACTGGAGAGCATTATTTCATCAAGATTCTCATCAGCCTGTCGTAACTGTGAGGACACCATGCAAACCAGCCAATCATCAAACTGACTGGATGCCTGCCGTAGCATTAGTACAGGGCGCAGTTTTGCTCCTGAAAGGTCTGTGTACGGGAAAGGCGTTAGCACAATTTGCCCTGCTTGTTTCATTGCCAACGCTCCTTGAGGTCATCCAACGTATAAAGTTCTGGCTCGTTTTCCATACCACGCATGGCTTGATTCATTGCCATTTCAGTAAATTCGGCGTTATCCCAATCAGTAAAAGATTCAGTGAGGTTGGAATTAGCTAACAAACCAATTAACGATTGCGTGATGGATGAAATCGTTTTTTCGTCGCGTAATTCTCTCACCAAAATTTCAGAAGAATAACGCGCTTTCACGGGCTTAATGTTTTTTATCATTTCGAGAAGTTGTTGCGTGTTTTGTTCATCATCCGTTAATGATTCGGTCACTTTTTTCGGACTAAAATAATTTTGAAGTAAAAAGTTTTTAACCATTTCACTCGCTGAAATATGTTTTTGTTTCGCATCATTTTCCAATGTGCTTTCAAATTCGGGTTCAAGCTCGAATGCTAATATCATGACTAACTCCTTCTGGGTAAAATTTACGATGCACTCAATTCAGGATGCTGACTCAGCCATTCTTTTAACGCATTATTCATGCGAGTTTGCCAGCCTTTGCCACTCTTTTTGAAGGCATTTAAAACGCTGTCATCAACACGCAAGGCAATTTGCGTTTTGTTTGTTCCAATAGGTCTTCCACGACTACGCGCTAAGGCAATACCTGCTTGCATCTCTTCATGTGTTAACGGTCTATCATCCTCGTCAATGCCGTCCCAGACGTAATCTTTCCCTGGTGGTATAGCGCGAATTGCCGCTAATACTTCACTTTTTGTCATCGTGTTTATTTTCAAGCCAGTCATAGTAATCCTCTCGTTCAGTGGTGCTTGCATGCCTAAAACTTATGATGCGCGTTGCATTGTCACGCGCTGTATGAATAACGGTTAAAACAGCTAAAAATCCCAAAGCATAAGAGAATGATTGCGTTCTCAATTCGTTATTTTTAACAACATCAATATCAAGACGATAATTCGATTCAAGCACGTCGTTTGCATCGGCAAAATCTAACCCGTGTTTTTTCAAATTGGTTTGACGTTTGGTTTCGTCCCAGATAAGTGTGTTTTTCATTGTGTAATTGTATATGCAAATAAAGACCGCGCCTAAATTTTAAACGGCGGTTTAATTCCCAACTCCAAACAGAATGCGGCAATGGTTTCATCCGTCTTTTTGCTGGTATTTTCGAGTTCGGTTAATTGCGCGGCAATCGAATCTAAATCAATCACGGCTTCGGCTTCAAACGTATCGACATAACGCGGAATGTTCAGGTTGTAATCGTTGGCTTTAATATCGTCCAAAGTCGCAACGTGGCTATATTTCGGCGTATTAGTACGATTCAAATACGCATCAATAATCGCTTGAATATGTTCAGGCAAGAGTTTGTTTTGGGTTTTCACTTTTTCAAAATGTGCGCTGGCATCAATGAACAAAACATCATCAGGATTTTTGCGGCATTTTTTGAACACCAACACACACGTTGGAATGCTCGTGCCATAGAAAATGTTGGCAGGCAAACCAATCACGGCATCGAGATAATTCAGATTTTCGATGAGATATTGGCGAATGTGTCCTTCTGCCGCACCACGAAATAACACGCCATGCGGCAACACGCACGCCATCACACCATCGTCAGCCAATTGCGAAACCATGTGCTGCACAAAAGCCATATCGGCTTTGGTCGCGGGAGCAAGTCTGCCGTAAGCACTAAAACGGTCGTCGCTCATAAACAGCGGGTTGGCGTTCCAATGCGCTGAAAAAGGCGGATTCGCCACAATCGCATCAAACCGTAATTCACGATGTTGCGGGTGTTCGAGCGTGTCTTCTTGGCGAATATCAAAGTCGGCATAATGTATACGCCATGCAAAATCATATTCATTCGCGCCAAGTTGAACGTGGTGCGGTTTAATTCTTGCCCGTAAATCTTGAGGCTGTAATCATGCGCGGCTTCTTTTTTAACCCGCAACAACAACGAACCGCTGCCACAGGTTGGATCGTAGACGTTTTTGAGTTTGCCATTTTGACACGTTACCAACTTCGCCAATAACGCCGACACGGGTTGAGGGGTATAAAACTCACCTGCTTTTTTACCTGCACCGCTGGCAAATTCACCAATCAAATACTCGTAAGCATCGCCCAATACGTCAGCGTTCACGTTTTGCAAATCGAAATCTATTTTGTCGAGGTTAATCATGATTTTGGTGACTAACTCGTTTTTGGCTTTTTCGGTGTTGCCGAGTTTCGATGACGTTAAATCGAGTTCGTCAAACAAACCAATGAACTCGTCTGCGCTGGCTGTACCTTGTGTACTTTGTTCGATGTTCTTAAAAATACGGGTTAAATCGCCAATGATGAACTGCTCGCCTTCGGCTTGATGATTGCCTTTAGCCGCAACGGCGTGGAATAACTCCGACGGTTTGAGAAAATAACCGAGTTGGTCGAGGGCTTCGTCTTTGACAGCTTCGATAATTGCAGCACCTTCATCATCATTTTCGTTTAAATCGACAAACTTAATGCCATCTGATTCAAGTTGTTCATCGGCGAACCGTTGTATTTTTTCGGACAAGTATTTGTAAAAGATGAAACCCAAAATGTAATCACGAAATTCATCCGCGTTCATTTTTCCGCGTAGGTTGTTGGCGATATTCCAAAGTTGTTGTTGCAGTTGACGGCGTTGTTCTTCTGACATAGGTATCCGTTTTAGTTTTAGTCTTCGTCTGAGTAAGGTTGTGATTTAACATTAGGGAGTAGTTTATGGCTATTTGCTGTGCATAGTAAAACCAGCCACCCTCGTAACACAAGCAGCGTAATCACAATGAAATTAAAATGCCGATTTATCTGTCCCTAAACCCCGTTTATTTTTTTAAAATAAAAACATCACTAACGGACACCCTTTAACCTTTCAATCCCTTACGATTATTGGCATAGCGTTCAATATCCGCCATCACTTTAATTTCATAAACGCGATGACGCTTACCTGTATTTTCACGTCTTATATTTTCCAGCACATAGCCAAACTTCTTAGCAAAGTTCCGAATGATACTTGCCACACGAACAGGATTGATATTAGTGTAATCCCCAAATTCAGCCGCTAATTCTGGCGCGTGTTCTTGTAACACTTTAAACGCTTTCATCAAGTCAGGATGCGTAATCCCCCCTTTCGATTGCGCTTTAAGCAACGGTTTCAAAAACCCTTTGAATATCTTTTGCCGACTTAGCAAACATTTCGTTTTATTACGATGCGCGTAGTTCACAAGGTCAATTTCTTTTAACTTTTGTGAATTCGCAGACAACAATTCAAAGTTAGCCAATATCGAACTGTAACCATTTTGATAATTTTTAATGTCTTCAATCGCTGGTGGTGCGGACTGTGTATTCGGTAAGCCCGTCATCTTGCACACTTCATAACGTTTAATCGATGATGCTTGTTCTTTGGTGATGACATTCAATTTTTTCAAATTGTTGTATTCATATTCGATAATCGTAGGCGCAACTTGGATTTCTATCGCTTGTTCTTCTTTCACTTCTTGACTAAGATTTTTAATCTTTTCTGTCTTTTCTTCTTCGAGTTTCACAAAGTTCCGTCCTTCAAGTTCAGCCAATAATAAAAAGTTATTCGCAAAATCATTCAAGTCTTGATTTATTTTGGCTTTGGTTTTGTGAATCATGTCATCAAGTTCATGAAAAAATATCATGGCTCTAAAACCTTCAGCAAACTCCATTCCCGTATCGCCAGCAAAGTTTCTCACTTTTTCAATCTGACCTTCACGCAATAATTCTTCATCCGTTACACGGTTAGTACAGAATTGCTCACCAAATGCCACATACACATTTTTAGCACAACGATTCCGCGCTAACATCTGCATGGATTCATTGCTGGTTAAGATATTACTGCATAACAAATAAGTAAATTCAAATTCAGGCATTTCAATTGATACGCCTGTACCCAATGCAGAGGTGTAAATAATGACATCGTATTGTCTGCCTATGCCATTCACATCAGACAAAAATTTAGCGATTTGTTTGTCTTTATATTTTCCTGTAATAATCATAATGCGTTTGTGATTAACGCCATTTTTGATTAAGTATTTCCGCACCTTTTGCGCTTCCGTTTCACTTGAACAAGCGACAGTACCTTTTAAGCCTGCATTCATATCTCTTAATATGTAACGGTAACAAGTGTCAAAGTTGTCTAATTCCCAATGATTGATGGTACTTGGTGCTGGTGTGCCTTTGATAACGTGAACTAATTTATTGCAGCAATGACGTTTATAAAATTCCAATGTTTCATCGTTCATATTGGCATCGGCAATGTGTACAAAGGGCGCATCTTCTAAGATTTGAATGAATAATTCTAATAATTCCTTACGGTTTTCAATGGTTGAACTATGCAGAATGGTATCTAAAAGCTGACGGGCTTCATCAAGGAATAATGGTTTGTCTTTCACGGCTTTGGCAAATTGAAGCAATGAGTTAATACAGACCGCTATTTTATCTGCGTGTTTATCTTTTTCTTGATAACTCACCAGTCCTAATCGTTTGCACGCATCGTTAATTAAACCGACACGATGCGAAATATAGGCGCAAGACGAAAGGTTTTTAATGCGTAACGCCATTAGGTTGGTTTTACCTGCGCCCATTTTGCGTGCATCCACAAACAATGTTCCCATTGCAAAGAGCGTATTGACTGATTCACGTTGTATCAGTTCTAAGATTTCTTCATTACTTAACTCATCGCAATCATGTTGTTTTGTACCTGTGAAATCGGTAATTTGATTCAGTTGCTTAACGAATTCACGGCGTTTATTGATTCCTTTTTCTAGGAGTTTTAACGCGGTATGACGCACATCTAAGCCACGAGTAGCCATTGTATCGACAATGAACGATATAGCCGTTTCTTGGCTGTATTTTCTAGGTACATCAGCGGAAATAGCAAATACGAGCTGTGCCATTAAGCGACTTAACTTGTTATTTGGTGCAAGTGTAATTAAGGCTTGCGTGTAATCACGGTGATTGTCAGGAACTTCTACTTTGCTAAAGGCAAGGGTTGGTGCATCAAACAAATAGTAATGTTTGGCTTTGATAGCATACGCGGCTTGCAAGGCATGATAAGCATCGGTTGGATGATTCACATCAGCCACAATGCGAATGTCGTCATAACCATTTGTTTGTTTTTCTAATATCATAGATTTTAAATTCCCGTTATCGCACATCACCACAGGCAGATTATCGATGTTACTTAGGGTTAATTTACCGTCACCGCTTGCGCTATGAATTGCTAAAGCGTGAGTTAATCCTTCACAGTACCATGCCCCGAATTTTACTTGACGTTCATTGCCGATGACATGAAAGTGTTTGTGTGCTTTTTGAGGTTGAGTGAACCCAAAAGCGTACTGAGGAATGTCAGCATTGCGGTTTAAGTGAAAAGATGACAGTGCATCATGGCTTAATTGAAATGCGTTTGAGTTGTTTGTTTGGTTAGCGGTTGTTTGGTTAATCATGGTGGTTTCTCCATGACTACATTTTGATTAGGTTATTGAGTTTATCGTGGGTAGCACATAAAAATTGCAATTTAGTATTTTATTATTTTGTGCTTGTGATAAAATCAAATCATCATCATTGTGCAGCCAGTGATATATGTTAATAAAAATGCCTTTGAAAATATCCGGCTAAGAATCATTCAAAGTGCGACGGTTTAAAGCTGTGCAAAAGCCCTGTTACGTTTTCGTTTCGGGGCTTTCTTGCGTTTGGGGATTTTACACCTATTTTAAAATCTTCAATACTTAAAATAATTTTCTTTTTTAAATTGCATTGTCATTTCTACTAAAAATTATTTACATTTCTTTTCAATATCCGTTATAAGTAACATTACATTTTCATATTTAAATACCATTAAAAGAATATCAAAAGGATATTAAAAGGACATGAATTATGATTATAACGATAGGTAATACTAAAGGGGACAGCAGTAAACAAAAGGAGCCAAAGTCCCACGCTATTTTTCCAGAAGCCTTTATTCCAGTGGCTTGAAGGCACTTAGGCACTTCCCAAATTCAAGTTGTTTTTGAAGGTGAATTTTTGGGAGAAACTAACCCAATAGAATCCTGCATTTTTTCATCTGAAA
>CAIQZX010000114.1 GCA_903876445.1 uncultured Pseudomonadota bacterium
GAAAATCCTAAATCTCTATACGAACCCAATATCGCCAAAGCCCTGTTCGCCTTTCTCAATACCTTTAAAAAACATATCAGTTCACTTCCATACAAAACTAAAATCAAATCCTTAGAAATAGAAGATCAAAACAACTTTGTAGAATGCACGCGCTATATCAATGACTTATTTAGCATCTGGTCAAAACTGGTTGTTATCCGATTGGATTTAGGTTATGAAAGTCACTTGAACGCTAACATTGAAGACGTTCAACGTGATTTCAAAAAGTTCTATACCAATGCCAGACATAACCGCATCTTCGATCATCTAGGCGGTTATGTCTTAAAAATCGAATATGGCATCAAAAAGAAACTGCACTTGCATCTCATCTTGTTCTTCAACGGACACAAACGTAAAGGCAGTTCTGATGTTTATTTGGCTAAACGGATTGGTAAGTATTGGGTGAATGTCATCACGCAAGGTCAGGGTTGGTACTGGAATTGTAATGATGAAAAAGAGAAAAAGTATCGATGGGTCGGGATTGGTTTAATCGAAGCTAAAGACATGGATAAACGGAAGAACTTATTGAGAGCCGTTGGATACCTGTGTAAAAAGAAAATACAGGTAATCAAACCGCTGTCTAATCCGAAAATGAAATCCATCCGAAAAGGTCTGATTCCTAAAAAGAAGTTGAATTTAGGTAAGCGTAGAGAAGAATCTGATTCTGATTTTGCTGAAATTTCAGATGACTTAGAAATCGAAGCGATAAAGAATTGAAATGAATATAGTTATCAATGTGTTATATGTAATAGCTGCAATAGTGGGTGCTATTTATCTAGCCCCATTTCTGATAGCGTTAATCGCGTCAGGATTGATTCAATTGCTAATAGCAATACTGTTTTGTCTACTTGTTGTTTAAAATCGCTTACAGCTCAAATACACGCAATTTAGATAGGGATTGATGTTAGGCATTGGCATCGTATGTGCTTATGGGTTAATCAAGTAAGCTCCTGAACTTGATAGCCCTAGAAATAGGGCTTTTTTTATGGCATTTTTTTGACGGTAAAACATGATTAAATGGAAATTGATGTTCACCACGCTTCCTTTTGCGTTGGTGATTTTGTTATTGACGTTTGTTCGTACCCAAACTTTAGCAATTCCCCCATTATTTGAGTTTTCAGATACAGCTCCGATTATCACAGTAACAGCATTAGTGATTGGGTTTATGTTGTCTGGAGTGATGGCAGACCATAAGGAAGGTGAACGTTTGCCAGCTGAGATTGCGTGTGGATTACAAGCGATTGAGGATTGTATTCAAGCTGATGCCGTGCATTTATCTGAACATGATTTAGCGGCTTTAAAACAGCATTATGCAACGCTGTGTCAAAGTGTGGTGAGCTGGTTATTTAATCGTGAAAATGCTGAACCTATTTACGGCGCATTGAGAGCGATTGTTTTAGCGCAAGGAACATCACCCACATTTAAAGTGAACGGCTTACGCAACATTGATACGATAAGACGCAGTATTACTCGTATAGACGTGATTAGACGTACTGATTTCATTGCTACGGGTTATGTGTTACTGGACGTTTTTGTGACATTAACGTTGGGACTATTGGTGTTTGCTAACTTTAAAAATGAAATAGCTCAATACTGCATTATCGGTTCTATTTCGCTGGTGTACGTTTATATGCTGCGCTTGATTCGGGATTTGGATAATCCGTTTGATTACGAGCAAGATGGTAGTGCTGGTGTTTCAGAAGTTGATCATTTTCCGATTATGGAAGCATTAAAACGATTGGGGTTGCAACATGATTAAATCTGAACTGATTGCTGCTATTACTCAAAAACAACGGTATTTAAATCAACATGACGTAGAACTGGCAGTGAAATGTATCGTCAACAAAATGACTGAGGCGTTAGGTTCTGGTGAAAGGATTGAAATTAGAGGGTTTGGCTCATTTTCCTTGGTACTGCATAGAGCAAGGCAAGGACGTAATCCTAGAACTGGTGAAGTGGTATCTATCCCTAAACGTCATTCTGTAAGGTTTAAGGCTGGATTGGAATTAGCTAAACGGGTTAATGATTCAGCGAAAGATTATAAAATCATGCAGTAGGAATTTTTATGGACGCAAAACCTGAAATCGCTTTGCTTGGTGAACCTGTATTACGACGCATTGCAGAACCGATTGATGACGTTACGCATCCTGACGTTCAACAGTTAGCACAAACAATGTTATTCACGTTAGAAGGTTCAAATGGCGTAGGTTTAGCCGCACCACAAATCTTTGAATCGAAGCGAATAATTGTCGTTGCCTCCAAACCGACTAAACGTTATCCGTATGCACCTGAAATGCCAGCTACGGTGATGATTAACCCTGAGTTCATTCCGATGTCTGATGTCACAGTAAAAGATTACGAAGGATGCTTGAGTATCCCCAGTATTCGCGCCTTAGTGCCACGTTATTATTCCATTCGAGTTAGTTATACAGATTTGACAGGACAACGCTTAGGGGTTGAGTTTGAAGGGTTTATCGCACGGGTATTTCAACATGAATATGACCACTTGAATGGACTGGTGTATTTGGATAGAGTTGACAATAATCAAGACATCATCAGTGAACAAATGTTTTTAAAATTGATAGCAATATGACGTGGAGTAAATAATGGGACAAGCAAAACAAAGAGGGTCTTTTGAAGAGCGTAAAGAACTTGCTCAACAAAATCATGTACTTCAATCTGAGCAAAGTAATCAAGAAGAAATCGAATTAGCACAAAAAATGGTAAGAATGACAGGATGCTCATTTGAAAAAGCACTTAGTAGTGTCAAACTCATACGAAAACAAAATGATGAAAAAATGGCAAAAGCGGGTTACGTTCGTACTGCGAATACACCAGATGGTATTGCTAAATTTGAACGATTAGATTGACGCTAATCCAAGACACAATATCAAGACGAAGTGGTGTAAGATTCAAGGCAGGTTTGGATTTAGCTCAACGAGTAAAGGATTCTGTAACGTGAAATCAATTAAGTTTTTTGTTTTGATGTTAGCACTGGTGATGGTTAAAAACGTAAGTGCTTACGAACTTGACCTTCAATTACTGACACAACAATCAAATTCCATCTGGGGGTTTGATTTCTTACCCGATGGAAACATCGTTTTTACTGAAAAGACTGGTGCATTAAAGATTCTCAATTCCAAAACACATGAAGTTATCACGGTTAAAAATGTACCTGACGTTGCAGTCAAAGGACAAGGCGGGTTATTAGATGTTCGTGTACATCCGCAATTTGAACAGACGCATTGGTTATATTTCACCTATGCCGTGACAATGCCTAGCGGTAAGATGACTACTCGATTAAGCCGTGCTGCATTACTCAATAATGAACTTCAACATATACAGGTGTTATTTACCGCATTTGAAGCAAACAATGAAACCATACACTTTGGCTCACGTTTGGAGTTTGATGGTCAAGGGCATTTGTTTATGTCGGTAGGTGAGCGTAATCAACGTGATAGAGCGCAGAGCTTGAGTTTTGATAATGGTAAAATCATCCGCTTAAACGAAGATGGTTCGATTCCTTCAGATAATCCTTTTGTTGATACAGCAGGGGCGAGAGGTGAAATTTGGAGTTTAGGTCATCGTAATCCTCAAGGATTGGTTATCAATCCAACAACAGGGGAATTATGGGAATCTGAATTTGGACCGTTAGGAGGGGATGAAATCAATCTGATTGAAAAAGGTAAAAACTACGGTTGGGCAGTTATCACTTATGGACGTGAGTATTACGGATTAGCCATTGGTGAAGGTTATACCAAGCAAGGGATGGAACAACCCATTACTTATTACGTTCCGTCTATTTCACCATCTGGGATTAGTTTTTATCATGGTGATAAGTTTTCAGATTGGAAAGGAAATTTATTTGTCGCCGCATTAAGTGGTCAGCAGTTAAGACGATTAGTGATTGAAAATCATCGTGTGATTCATCAAGAAGTTTTGTTATCAGATTTGAAATGGCGTTTTCGTCATGTTCGTGAAGGGCTTGACGGTTATTTATATTTCTCTACGGATGATGGTCGCTTAATTCGTATGATGCCAAAAACAAACTAGATGCTATAAAGGGTTATTTATGGAAATTAAAGAGCCACCACTATGTTATTGCACACGCACAACAGCAGCAAAAATTCTGAATCTAATCGAGCAAGGCAAAAATTCATTAGAAGACATTATTAACACCACAGGTGCAACAACGGGTTGCGGTGGGTGTGATTACGAAGTGGTAAAATTGGTTGAACAGGAATTGAATAAAAAAGAACATCTAACGCCTTAGAATTATTAGCAAACCATGAGTTTTATAAAACTAACAAGGAGAATCACTGGGTTTGGATTCCAAAGCTCGGTTTGTCGTATTGCCTATTACCAATAGCATCAGTCGGCACAATTTTGTTACCGTCAATTTTGTAACTTTGTTTGTCGTAACGCCTGTTACTAATCGCATCCGTTTCATAAATCCGTCCTTCGTCCGTGACAGTGAAAGACGGTTTATTGTACTGACGGTTGCCGATTGAATCTGTGGAATAGATGCGTTTATCATCAGCGTTGGCAGCAAGGCTGATAAGTGTTATGGCGATTAGGAGAAGTTTCATGATTCGTCAAATGAAAATAATTCGGCAGAAATAGAACCATGACACAATACAAGCAAGTGAAAAAAATTATCTCGCAAAATAACGTTATCCAGCGTAATAGCCTCAATTTTTATTAAGGCACTAATATCTTTCGGTATTTTCAAATTATCAATTAAATCAGTTGCCTTTTTTAGCAATGAATTCAGGTGAGAGTCCAAGGGGAATACTAATTTTTTTTCAAGTTTTGACAATAAGATTGGTTTTAAAAGCCAATTTGCCATTGAAACTAATAATTTTTTTGTATTAAAATCGTAATCAAGATTGGTAATTTTGATGCTATTAGATACTTTGTCGTAATAAACATTACCTATTAAATAGATTACCCCCTCTACATTGTTAAAATAGCAATCTTCATCAGATTTAAAATCTAATTGCACTACTAACTTATCGCTATTGGCAGTTAATGATATTTTCGTGATAGTGATTTTGGCATTTTCAGCAATCTCAAAAGATTGATTAGTTACAACGCTAGAAAAAGTCTCATTGATAACATCAATTTCTATCTGAATAGGTAAATAGATTGAAAACTTGTCCGACAAATTTGATTGAAATTCTAGGTTTGGTAATGCCGAAATATCCGCAATAACAGGGTGATCATTAGTAATGAATGTATCAACAAAAGTTTTTATACCAATTCCAGCATAAATGTATTCACTGTCATTCATATCGAATGGTTTAAATACAACACTTCGTGGTTCAACTCTAACCCATATTGGAGGTTCTTTATTGATTAACTTTGATAAATAAAGTTGATTCCAAATTTTGTTTGCCGTTTTTTGTATATGTAATTTTTTAGTAATTGCCTCAGTTAATTTTTCAGTAATTTTTTCCAATTGACGGTTTATTTTACGAGTGAGCGTTGAACGAACACTGATGCTAGAGCCTATTCCCTTAATTGGTATCTTGGCTTCATCGATATTCGCCACTAATTGAATGCTAGGAATTAAATTCCATTGCTCATCAATTGTTAAAAATATCTCGCCTGATAATTCACCTTGTATGTCGGCATGTGCGCTAATCGTCGTTTTAAATAATACTAATTTAAGTAATCCTTTTATTCTTGCGAGTCCTGATATAGATGTACTGAATGATATTCGATTATTATTGGTATGAAAGTTTATTGCTGTTCTATTTAATGTGTATGTGAGTTGATCATTTTTCAAAACACCTGTTACACCGTTTTCTTCACCTGAAAAATCAACAGGAACACTATCATTTAACAGATGTCGCAACTCATCAATAGGAATTTTAACTGGTATATTTAAAGTAGTTTCATAGCGTTCAAAACCTGTAAATGGTTCATTTATAAGTTTTGGAAAATCAGGCTGAATAAAAATGATGTTGTTCATAATTTTCTCTAGGTAAAAAATATCTTCAATTCAATTGGGATAGGTTAGACATCTTTCCTAAATAAACCTAGTAATTTCGGTGGTTGCGATAAAATAAAAAGTGACTTGGATAATGGTTAATTAACCCCATTCATTCAAGAGCTTATCAAAAATATCATTACCAGTTTTGAAATCGATATTTTAGCTGTACGCCACTAATACTAATGGATTAAGCATGGTCACAGAGAAAAAACTGTTTTTTTGGTTAATAACGTCTCTGGCTATGCGAAATAAATTCAATGCCTAACAGCGGTTTAAATCCCATGCGCTGAACTTTTAAACATAAACGCTATGACTTCTAATTCCCCACGATTAACGCTGTGATAGCACATATATTCATCATCGCTCCAAATAAACAAATAATCATCACTGACCATCAAAACAGTTTGACCCGTTATCTGATGTTCAAGAATTTCTTCATACACGCCCTGTGAGCGCATCAACGCAATAATTGACGCATCATCTTGAACAATACGGGTAAGCGTTTGCGACACTTTCTCAATCACGATTTATCCCCTCTTTTTATTACGCCCATCACCATTGACGTTTAGAACCTTCGCAATGATTCACTCCGCCTTTATTGCCCGAACACGGCAGATTCGCACCATAGCTTATAAGTGGTGATGACAACATAACTAATGCCAGTAATTTGAGCATCTCATTTCCCTTCTTAATTCGTTGCCATTATTTTAAATCATTTTTCTGCTGTGAAAAAAATACTGCACTCCGTTATGAAATGGAGGATAGACACTTCCCATTCTTACTGAACACAAAAGTGTTTTATTTAATTTTATTTTTGGAGTATTTATCATGAAAAATGATGGTTTTGACAATTTAAGAAGTATCGCTGCTGGTCAACATGACGGTAACGATAACAAGATATTTTGGAAGTTTGAACAAATGGGCGATTTGATAGGAACGATTGTTGGATTTAATCAATTCGATAATCCCAAGTACGGTATGCAGTACACCGTTGAAATAAGATTGGCTGATACAGGCGAGATTGCGTCTATCTTTATGAACGGTTATATCCGTGAATCCATGCAACGTAACAGTGCAAAAATTGGGGATAAAGTGCTGATTAAGTTTTTAGGACTTGACCCTAACGGACGATTCAACAAGTATTTTATTCGTTTTGATAAGTCTCTTGCTGAAGCCGCACCATTCTACGAAAACTCACCGTATTAAAATGATTAACAACGTACTGGCTTCCTAACGGGGCTGGTACGTTTTATGCCGTCTTCACATACAACTCACAATAGCCTGTAGACATCAGAAATGTACTGCCAGCCAAATTGTTAATTCATTTTCAATTGTCCATGCTACCCGATGTTTCGTATGTGCTGGAATCATAACGTAGTCGCCCTTCTTTAAATCAATTTGACTACCATCATCATATTCCAACCTCGCCTCACCTTGTACCAACATCACCCATTCATCCGATGCCTGTGAGATGGTGGTTTCATGTGAAATCTTACGCAGCAGATGGAAAACCTGTGTATCTCAAGTTGTTTAAATTAGCCAAAGTGAAAATTAGACGACATCTGAAAATCAAAACTGCTGCAGCGTCTTATGATTCAGCTTACGCGGTGTACTTTTCACAACGCGAAGCCCGATTTAATTTTGTTAATGCTGGGTCATGAAAATGGCTTTAACAAAGGCTTGAAACGTGTGCGGGGAAACTTGCACGCACGGTTCTGAGGAGAGCTGTGGCTGGTAACAGTCATGGCTTATCCGATAACGTCTCATTCATTAAAAATTCTGATTTTAATAATTCACATAAATTTTTTTCATCTGAATAGAATGATGTTAAATTCTGCACATCTAAAGCTAATTCACTAACTATACTTATAGATTTTTGGACTAGATCTGTTGTTGCTGTATTATTTAAAATTTCAATTCTATTTTTAGAATTGTCTCTGATAATTTTTAAATCGACGATAAGTATTTTTGCTTGTCCAACAGCTTTAGTTTGAGCATCAATTTTTTCTATCATGCTTGCCCAGTTATCTTTTATTCTGCATCTGAC
>CAIQZX010000115.1 GCA_903876445.1 uncultured Pseudomonadota bacterium
ATATCAAATTTTGCAAACGGGTCGCTGTTTATGGGCAAACAAATTAGAAGCCGATTTATTTGAATGTTTTGTTTTAAGCGAAAAATTATATTTTGACCAAGCCCGTGCGGGACTATTAGACGATATTCAAAAGAGAGGAACAGTTTATTGATTTTTCTAAATGTGCCGCAGTAATTCAAAACCACTACGGCACGCTATTTTTTTAATCCAATTTCGCTTTGATAAACTTCACAATATCTGCCATTGCAATATCTTCTGCTGCTTCCGCTGTTCGCGCTTTATATTCCACAGTTCCGGCATCTAATCCTTTATCGCCCATAACCAATAAATGGGGAATACCGATTAAATCCATATCCGAAAACATAAAACCCGCTCGAACTTTTCTGTCATCCAATAAAACTTCAATGCCGGCATTCACTAAAGATTCATATAAACGTTCAGTTGCTTCGCGTAACCGTTCTGATTTGTGCATATTCATTGGGCAAATGGCGACTTGAAATGGAGCTAAATTGACAGGCCAAATAATGCCGCGTTCATCATGATTTTGTTCAACAGCGGCGGCGACAACACGCGAAATACCAATACCGTAACACCCCATAATCATAATTTGATTTTTACCGCCTTCGTTGATAACGCCGGCTTTCATGGCTTCACTGTATTTTGTGCCGAGTTGAAAAATATGACCCACTTCAATACCGCGAGCAATGGTTAACGTTCCTTTTCCATCTGGACTTGGATCACCTTCAACAACCGTGCGTATATCTGCAATGGGCGGTAACGCTAAATCGCGTCCCCAATTTACATTTTTATAATGTTTACCATCTTGATTCGCGCCGCACACAAAATCCGCCATGGTAGTAACACTGCGATCTGCAATCAGCGGCATTTTCAAACCAATCGCACCAATCGAACCAGCGTGACATCCACAAGCGTGTAAAATGTCTTCTTCATTTGCAAATTGCAATGGTGAAGCCACGCCGGCAAGTTTTTCAACTTTGATTTCGTTTAATTCATGATCACCGCGCACTAAAAGAGCAACTAATTCACCTTCTTGCGTGCCGCGAACAATTAGCGTTTTTAAACATTGTGCGGCAGGAATGTTTAAGAATTCACAGACTTCGACAATGCTGTGCTGATTTGGCGTATCAACCAATGACATTGTTTGCGTCACAGCTGGATGTACCTCATTTGGCATTAAGGCTTCGGCTTTTTCAACGTTTGCGGCGTAATCACTTTCTGTTGAAAAAGCAATCGCATCTTCACCAGAATCGGCTAGCACATGAAATTCATGCGAAACCGCGCCGCCGATTGAACCTGAATCCGCCATTACGGCTCTGAATTTCAAACCAAAATGATTAAAAATAGACGTATAAGCGCGATACATAACCTCATACGTTTCATGCAAACTTTCTTCCGTTAAATGAAATGAATACGCATCTTTCATAATAAACTCACGCGCACGCATCACGCCAAAGCGCGGGCGAATTTCATCACGGAATTTTGTTTGAATTTGGAAATAAGTAATGGGAAGTTGTTTATAACTTTTAATTTCGTAACGTGCCAAGTCAGTAATAATTTCTTCGTGCGTTGGACCAAGGCAAAAATCACGATTATGACGGTCTTTCAAACGTGCGAGTTCTGCGCCGTATTGATCCCAGCGTCCGGTTTCTTGCCATAATTCAGCGGGTTGCAAACCAGGCATAAGAACTTCTAATCCTCCTGCATTTTCCATTTCGTCACGAACTATTTTTTCGACTTTTCGTAATACACGCAAACCGAGTGGTAACCAAGTATATAAACCCGATGCAAGTTTGCGAATCAAACCCGCACGAATCATCAATTGATGACTGATAATTTCTGCATCGGACGGTGTTTCTTTAACCGTATTTAAAGGGAAGGTAGATGTACGCATGATTTTTTATATTTTTAAGGTTGTGAAAAACGCTTATTTTAGCGCGTTCACGTTTTTAACAGACAAAAAAAAGCTCTCGATATTTTCAGTATCGAGAGCGAGAGGTCAAACAGGACAATGAGGAGTCAATGTTTGTTGCAAATAAACAATAAAATCAGGAGGTAGAGCGTTTTCGGTTAATCTTAACTGTAAAATTGGCGGTTTAAATACACGTTGCTAAAAATCGCAGCGGATGCAAATAACACTGTTGAAACAATGAATTCACCTGAAATAAACCCAATAATGCCGACGATAAACATCAAGCCAATCAACACGTCTCTGTAGAAAGTATTCATAAATAATGTTCCTTTGTGTGTTGTAAAAATCTAAATAACTAACTTGGAGCATACTATACAGTACGATTCTATTCATTGACAATACAGTCATTTATTGATTCATTGTTTCCTATTTAGGCATAAATAAAATCATTTACTCGCCGATTACTTTCACCGAAAACCTAGATTTCAACAATTTTTTTATTTAGCGCATTCAAATTATCTAAATCGAGTAATAACTTAGATATTGATGCGGTAACAGCCGCAGATGTAAGATTAAATGCAGAAGAGCTATCATCTAATAAAAGCAAGGCTTCTTCAGATTTACTATCGTTAGACAGCTTGGCTAATTTAGATGCTTCAATATGAAATAATTCATGTTGCTTCACGCAATCCAAATAACTATCTAAATGACTAAATTTCGAATAAATTTTCTCGCTATGTAACCATTTTCCAAGTGTACAAAAATTGCTTTTGTTAATGATTTCCGTATTGAATTTATCACCAAAGGATGTAGATATTTTAAATTTCATCTTCCACATTACATGGCTTTTCATTAAATTGCCTGATTCGCATATATCTGTCATATCAAAAACCTATATTAAATTGTTAAGAGTAAAACCAAATAAGAGCATGATTCATACCATAAAAATAAAACGGGATTTTGATTACGTCTCCAGATTTTGTCAGTTAATATCTTCAATAAAATGCTTTATTCGATTAGCCGCATCAATACATTCGGCTAGTGGTGCAACGAGAGCGATTCGAATGTGATTTGCTGCTGGATTTACACCTTCAAATTCACGCGATAAAAAACTTCCTGCTAGAACTGTGACATTTTCTGTTGCGAATAATTGCTGAGTAAAATCAATATCAGAAATCGACGTTTTTAACCAAATGTAAAAACTCGCGGGTGGTTTTTGAATTTCGCAAACGCCATTTAAAATTTCAACAAATGCGGCAAACTTTTCACGATATAACCGCCGATTTTCAATAACGTGCGCTTCATCTTGCCACGCGGCAATGCTGGCATATTGTGTTGGCAAAGACATTGCACAACCGTGATAAGTTCGGTAATTAAAATAATTGTTCAAAATCTCTGCATCGCCCGCCACAAATCCTGAACGCAATCCGGCACAATTTGATCGTTTCGATAAACTGTGAAATACGACGCAACGTTTGAAATTTGAATTGCCCATTTTGTTGGCAACTTCCAATAATCCGACGGGCGGATTCGCTTCATCATCGTACAATTCGCTGTAACATTCGTCTGATGCAATTATGAAATTATATTTTTCCGCCAATGTTAAAACCGTTTCAAAATCCGCTGCGCTCATAACAGAACCGCTCGGATTTGCTGGTGAACAAATGTAAAGCAACTGACAACGCTGCCAAACTTTAACTGGAACGAGAGTAAAATCCGGTAAATAATTTGTTTCGGTAGTCGTATTTAAAAAATATGGTTCTGCGCCGGCTAATAATGTTGCCCCTTCGTAAATTTGATAAAACGGATTTGGCATGACAACAAGCGGATTTTTTGTCGAATCTATCACGCATTGCGCGAATGAAAATAATGCTTCGCGTGTGCCATTTACGGGTAAAACTTGCGTTTCGCAGTTTACATTGCACGCAAAACGCTTTCCTAACCACGTTGCAATGGCTTCACGCAATTTCGGAATACCTTTTGTCGTCGGATAATTTGAAACGCTGTTCAGATGTTCAACTAAAACATCTTTGATAAATTGCGGTGTCGTGTGCGCGGGTTCACCAATCGATAACGTAATAGGTGATTTGTCCGAAGGCGGCGTGATACCTTGTTTCAACTGCGCTAATTTTTCAAATGGATAAGGATGTAAATTTTTTAAATTTGGATTCATGTTACGACCCTAATTGTGTTAGCAATTCGGCTTGATGTTCACTAATCAAAGGTTGAATAACTTGTTCCAACCCGCCTTGCATAATGTCATCGAGCTTATAAAGCGTTAGGTTAATTCGATGATCCGTTAAACGTCCTTGGGGATAATTGTAAGTACGAATTCGTTCTGATCGATCGCCGCTACCGACTTGTAATTTCCGCATTGAGGATTGTTCCGCTTGTTGTTTTTCCTGTTTTGCAGAAAGAATGCGTGACGATAACAACGCCATCGCAATCGCGCGATTTTTATGTTGCGAACGCTCATCTTGACATTCAACAATCGTTCCAGTTGGAATATGCGTAATTCGAATTGCAGATTCTGTTTTGTTAATATGCTGACCACCCGCGCCTGAAGCCCGATAAGTATCGATTTTTAAATCGGCGGGATTGATGTCGATAGCGTCAATTTCATCCACTTCTGGCATGATAGCGACTGTACACGCAGAGGTATGAATTCGACCTTGTGATTCTGTTTCGGGTACACGTTGAACGCGGTGTGTACCAGATTCAAATTTCAATTGTGAATACACATCACGTCCGGAAACACGCAAAATAACTTCTTTGTAACCGCCGTGTTCACCTAAACTTTCACTAATAATTTCTGTTTGCCAGCCTTTTCGTTCGGCAAAACGTTGATACATTCGCGCTAAATCACCAGAAAAAATGGACGCTTCGTCACCACCGGTTCCAGCTCGAACTTCTAAAAATATATTGCGCGTATCATTTGGATCTTTTGGAAGCAGTAATAATTGCAATTCATGTTTCAACGCTTCAATTTTATTTTGTGCGTCGTTAATTTCTTCTTTGGCTAATTCACGCATTTCAGGATCGCTGTCGTTAGCCATTTCTTTTGCTGTTTCGAGTGATTCTAATAATTCACCGTAACGTTTATAACATTCAACGAGTGGGTTAATTTGAGCATATTCTTGGCTTAATGCACGGAATTTATTTTGATTAGCTTGGATTTCGGGTTCAGAAAGCAAAGCTGAAATTTCGTCGTGACGCTCGCAAAGATTTTGTAATTTTTGTTCTATTGATGGTTTCATTTTTAATACAAGTTACGTTAAAAAAACTAATTGTGAATTGTAGCAATTTAGAGGCGCATAATGCCCATTAAAATGTTTAAATTTTATATTGCGGGTAATCAAAAAATTCTGATGAAGCAATTTTCTAATAAATAATCGTTAAAATCGGATGAATTAAAGCGGGATATAAAACCCACTACTTTACTCAACTATTAAACGCCACTAAAATACCACTCAAATTAACTTACTGGAAAAAATTCATGTCTGCAAACAACGATGAAATCAACAACCTCTTAAACCAAGACTACAAACAAGGTTTTGTTACGGATATTGAAGCGAATACGTTTGCGATTGGATTAAATGAAGACGTAATTGCTCAATTATCGAAAGTCAAAAACGAACCCGAATTTATGTTGGAATATCGTTTGAAGGCTTTTCGTCATTGGCAAACCATGCCATCACCGGATTGGGCGCAACTTAAAATCGACCCAATTGATTATCAATCGATTAGTTATTATTCTGCGCCTAAATCAAAAGCTAACGCGCCAAAAAGTTTGGATGAAATTGATCCTGAAATTTTAGCCGCATATAAAAAATTGGGCATTCCACTTGCTGAACAAGAACAACTTGCTGGAATTGCGGTTGATGCGGTTTTTGATAGCGTTTCGGTGGCGACGACTTTCAAAGGAAAATTGCATGAAGTTGGCGTGATTTTCTGCCCGATTTCCGAAGCGATTCGTGATTATCCGGAACTTGTGAAAGAGTATTTGAGTTCTGTGGTTTCAGTGGGTGACAACTTTTTTGCCGCGTTGAATTCAGCCGTTTTTACAGATGGTTCGTTTGTGTATATTCCAAAAGGCGTGCGTTGCCCGATGGAACTTTCGACGTATTTTCGTATCAATGCCAGCAACACGGGGCAGTTTGAACGGACGTTGATTATTGCGGACGAAGGCAGTTATGTTTCGTATTTGGAAGGGTGTTCTGCGCCCCAACGCGACGAAAACCAGCTCCACGCTGCTGTTGTCGAATTAGTTGCGTTGAAAGATGCCGAAATCAAATACTCAACTGTGCAAAATTGGTATCCAGGTGATAAAGAAGGCAAAGGCGGCATTTATAATTTCGTCACGAAACGCGCGTATTGCAAAGGCGATAATTCAAAAGTGTCTTGGACACAAGTTGAAACAGGCTCGGCGATTACTTGGAAATATCCAAGTTGTATTTTAAAAGGTGATAATTCGGTTGGTGAATTTTATTCGGTTGCCGTCACGAACAATTTGCAACAAGCCGACACAGGCACAAAGATGATTCACGTCGGCAAAAACACCAAAAGCACCATCATTTCAAAAGGCATTTCAGCAGGTAAAGCACAAAATACTTATCGCGGTTTGGTCAAAATTTCCAGCAAAGCCGAAAACGCCCGAAATTACACGCAATGCGATTCGCTACTCGTCGGTGATAAATGCGGCGCACACACATTTCCGTATGTTGAAGTGCGTAATTCGTCAGCACAAATCGAACACGAAGCCACCACGTCAAAAATCAGCGAAGATCAATTATTTTTCTGTCAGCAACGCGGTTTGTCTGCCGAAGATGCGGTGTCGATGATTGTGAATGGTTTTTGTAAGCAAGTTTTCAAAGAATTGCCGATGGAATTTGCCGTTGAAGCGCAAGCGTTGCTAGGGTTGAGTTTGGAAGGTTCGGTCGGGTAATAGAATTATGTACATTACGCCTTTTTATGCCGCATTTTTAGGATTGGGATTTGTCACACTGAGTGTATTAACTTTACGATTACGTCGTAGGTTTAAAATTCCTTTGGGAGATGACGGAAATAAACAACTGCTTCGAGCAATTCGAGTACATTCTAATTTTGCAGAATATGTTCCATTTTCTGTAATACTGATTTTCATGGCTGAATTACAAAACGCACCTAGTGTTTTAATTCATATACTTTGTAGTTGTTTGTTAATAGGCAGACTGTCACACGCATGGGGCGTTAGTCAAAATATCGAAAATTTCAAATTTAGAGTTTTTGGTATGGCAATGACATTTACTACGCTTGTGACGGTATCAATTTATTTAATTTTTTCTTATATTTCTACGTTGTGATAACTTCATAAAACTTTTATAAATTACTCGGAATAAAAATGCTAAAAATCAAAGGCTTAACTGTCAATGTTGGAACAAAAGAAATTCTCAAGGGCTTAAACCTTGAAGTGAACGCTGGCGAAATTCATGCCATTATGGGACCAAATGGCGCAGGAAAAAGTACGCTTTCGCACGTTTTATCAGGTAAATCGGGATACGAAGTCACAGGTGGTTCAATCACCTATAACGATAAAGACTTGCTCGAAATGCCTGCTGAAATTCGCGCTCGTGAAGGCGTATTTTTAGCGTTTCAATATCCTGTCGAAATCGCCGGCGTAACGAATGTGTATTTATTGAAAGCGGCTTTAAATGCGGTTCGGAAACACAAAGGCTTGAGTGAAGTCGATGCGATGGATTTTTTAACGCTCGTGAAAGCGAAAACCAAAGCCTTAGATATGGACGAAAAGTTTTTATATCGCGCAGTAAACGAAGGCTTTTCAGGCGGCGAAAAGAAACGTAACGAAATTTTGCAAATGGCGATGCTAGAACCACAACTTTGCATTTTGGACGAAACCGATTCGGGTTTAGACATTGATGCGTTGCGAATTGTCGCCGACGGCGTGAACGCGCTACGTTCTGAAAACCGCGCGTTTATTATGGTGACGCATTACCAACGTTTGCTCGATTACATTAAACCCGATTTTGTTCATGTTTTGGCGGACGGCAAAATCGTCAAATCAGGTGGCGCGGAGTTGGCGTTGGAACTCGAAGAAAAAGGTTATGGTTGGTTGGAGCAAGCATGAGCATTTCATGGTTAGACGATTTTCGCCAACAAGCCAAATCGCAATTTGAACAAACGGGTTTTCCGTCAAATCGTTTGGAAGATTGGCGTTACACCAACGTTTCAGCGATAGCTAAAAAAGAATTTCCATTAGCAAAAATAGAAAATTCTCCCGTTTTTGAAGGTTCAAAAGGCGGAAGTGCGTTTCATTTTGTGTTGGTGGACGGTTTTTTCAACGCGGAGTTATCAAATTTGCCCAAATCCATTACGGTTTGTTCAATCAATGACGCGCTTAAAAATCACGCCGATTTGTTGCAATCGAAATTCAATCAAGCGATTACCCAAACGCACGGTTTTATTGATTTCAATACCGCAAATTTTACCGACGGGTTATTTATTCATATTGCCGAAAACGGGGTTTTAGACAAACCGTTGCAAATTATTCACGTCGCCACGCAAGAAGCGATTTTGCCGACGCGCCACGTTGTCATTTTGGAAAAAAATGCGAAAGCGACGCTGATTGAAACGTTCAGCAGTTCGGAAAATAACGCTTATTTGACGAATTCGGTGGCTGAAATTTTTGTCGGTGAAAACGCCGATTTGACGCTTTATAAAGTGCAACAAGAAAGCGAAACCGCTTATCATTTTGGTGGAACTTACGTTCAACAAGCCGATAATGCACGTTTCAGGCATCATAATTTTGCGTTAGGAAGTGTGTTGGCGCGAAGTGATATTGTCTGCGATTTGGCGACGGCGGCAGAATGCGAATTGAACGGTTTATATTTGGGTTCGCAAAAACAACATCTCGATAAT
>CAIQZX010000116.1 GCA_903876445.1 uncultured Pseudomonadota bacterium
CGATCTGCAAGGTTACACCAATGAATCGTTGATTTCTGCCCGTGGGCTTTTATCATTGATTGAAGAAATAGAACTAAATCAAGCCATTGCTGAGTGTTGTATTCAATTACGCAACACTTACAAAATAAAACTACCCGATGCGATTATCGCGGCGACTGCATTAGTGCGAAAGCAAACGTTGATGACTCGAAATGAAGATGATTTTGTTAAAATTGTCGGCTTGGAAGTTTTTAATCCTTTTGCATTGATTCATTGAAAAATCATGAAATTACCCACGAGATTGATTTCTGCTTTTGAAGGTGTAGAGCAACTGAAAAATATCTGAAAGCGATTGGGAACTGAGCAACTTGGAGATGATGAAATGCAATTAGCGATTGAATTACCTGACGAATTGGGCGAACAACTTTTACAACAAGGCAACGTTGTGACATTTGTGCAGGAAGCGATTAAAAAAATGTTGTTGGAACAAAAAGAAACAAACACGCTGGAGAAAATCATCACGGCAAAAAAAGGACATTCACCAATTACGCAATCGTTTATCGGTGTGTTGGCGGGTTCTAATCTTGATGAACGGGATTATAAAAAACACCTCGAGGATAAATACCTTTGAAAGTTTTACTCGATACCAACGTCGTTTTAGATGTGCTGTTAATTCGTGAGCCATTCGCGCAAATGGCGATGAATTTGTTTGATGCGGCAGCCAATAAAGAGATTGAAGGTTATTTATGTGCAACGACTTTCACGACGATTGATTATTTGGTAGCAAAACAGCAGAACAAACACGAAGCGAGAGCGTTAATTTGTCGGTTGTTGGAATTATTTTCAGTCGCTGAGGTAAATGAAATTGTCCTGAAAAAAGCGAGTGCGTCGGCTTTCTCTGATTTCGAAGATGCCGTTTTATATCAAGCTGGCTGTTATATTGGCGTTGATTGTATTGTGACGCGCAACGTCAAAGATTTTAAAACGGCTGATTTACCGATTTATACGCCTATGGAATTAGGGCAACTTCTCCAAAAAGGTTGAATCGAATCTGACAAAGTGATGCTGCAATTTATCAAGAATTTACTTTTTAATCGATGCTGCCCAAAACACAAAAAATTTTATTAACTAAAACTAGGAAAAACCATGAGCAACTTACCAAAATGTCCAAAATGCAGTTCAGCATTCACTTACGAAGACGGTGAATCGTTTATCTGTCCAGAATGTGGGCATGAATGGGAAAAAAACGCCGCTGCTGAAACGGACGACGTGAAAGTAGTCAAAGATGCAAACGGCAACGTTTTAAACGATGGCGACATGATTACCGTGATTAAAGATTTAAAAATCAAAGGTTCATCATCCGTTGTCAAAGTCGGTACGAAAGTTAAAATCATCCGTCTTGTCGATGGCGACCACGATATTGATTGCCGCATCGAAGGCATCGGCGCGATGCAATTGAAATCAGAATTCGTCAAAAAAGTAGTGTAGAAAACATTTTAGATTAGAGAGTTCAAAAGAAATGGCACTTTATGTTTATAAATTTGGCGGCACGTCGGTGGGTTCAATCGAACGCATCAAAGCCGTCGCCGAACGTGTTAAAAAAGTCCGTGAAGCTGGCGACGATTTAGTCGTTGTCCTTTCGGCAATGAGCGGTGAAACCAATCGCTTAATCGGTTTAGCGAAAGAAATGCAAGATGAACCGAATGAACGCGAACTCGATGCGATGGTTTCAACGGGCGAACAAATCACCGTAGCGTTGTTGAGTATGCGTTTAAATGAAATCGGCTGTCCTGCGTGTTCGTATACAGGAACGCAAGTTCGGATTTTAACCGACAGCAGTTTTACCAAAGCGCGAATCAAAGAAATCGACGACACGCGCATTCGTTCGGATTTAGCCGAAGGAAAAGTGGTTGTTGTCGCGGGTTTTCAAGGCGTTGACGAAGACGGCAATATCACAACATTAGGTCGTGGCGGTTCAGATACAACGGCTGTGGCATTAGCGGCGGCATTGAAAGCAGACGAATGCCACATTTACACTGATGTAGATGGTGTTTATACCACCGACCCGCGAGTTGAACCGAAAGCGCGTCGTTTAGATAGAATTACCTTTGAAGAAATGCTCGAAATGGCGAGTTTAGGTTCAAAAGTGTTGCAAATTCGTTCGGTCGAATTTGCGGGAAAATATAATGTTGCATTGCGCGTGCTGTCTTCGTTTGCAGAAGGTAACGGCACGCTAATTACTTATGAGGAATCACAAATGGAAAGTGCGTTAATTTCAGGTATTGCTTTTAATCGTGACGAAGCGAAATTAACCATTACGGGCGTGCCTGATTTACCCGGTATTGCGTTCAAAATTTTAGGACCTATTGCGGATGCGAATATCGAAGTCGATATGATTGTGCAAAATATCGCGGCGGATGCGTCTACCGATTTTACATTTACGGTGCATCGAAATGATTTTGCGCGAGCCAAAACGATTTTAGAAACCATTTGCACTGATTTGGGTGCGCGTAAAGTGATGGGCGATAATGACATTGTAAAAGTGTCAATCGTGGGCGTAGGAATGCGTTCGCACGCTGGCATTGCAAGTACGATGTTTAAAACACTTGCCGATGAAGGTATTAACATTCGGATGATTTCAACCTCTGAAATTAAAATTTCAGTTGTTGTAGATGAAAAGTATTTAGAGCTTGCGGTTCGTGCATTACACAGCGCGTTTGGATTAGAGAAAATTTAACTGACCGTGCGAAATTACCCACCCAGAGCTGATAGGCTTGGGTGGGGATGGATAGCACTCCTTCCGCGAAGCGGCTTTTGATTTTCTTATTCATACTGTAAAATTCCCGTGTGCTTACATTGTTTGTCATCGAAAACCAAGAGGCTCACAATGTGTGAAAAGCAAAC
>CAIQZX010000117.1 GCA_903876445.1 uncultured Pseudomonadota bacterium
ATGGGCTGTTATGATGACTTTGAACACGCAGATGCTTTCGTTTTGTGGGGTTCAAATATGGCGGAAATGCACCCGATTTTGTGGTCACGCATTACCGAACGCCGTTTGTCGAATCCAGATGTAAAAGTTGCCGTGTTATCAACTTACGAAAATCGCTGTTTTGATTTAGCGGACTTGAAACTCGTTTTCAAACCACAAAGTGATTTAGCGATTTTGAATTATATTGCCAATTACATTATTCAAAGCGGCAACGTAAATCAGGATTTCATTTCAAAACACGTTAATTTCCAACAAGGAAATACCGATATTGGTTACGGTTTGCGTCCGACACATGAATTAGAAAAAGCCGCGAAAAATGCGGATAAAGCGAATGATGCCACACCGATTGACTTTGAAACCTACAAAAAATTCGTGGCGGAATATACCGTTGAAAAAGCGCATGAAATTTCGGGCGTTCCTGTTGAAGAATTAAAAGCTCTTGCAGCGTTGTATGCGAATCCAAAAGTTAAAATCGTTTCGCTTTGGACGATGGGCTTTAATCAGCACACACGCGGCACTTGGGCAAATAATCTCATTTACAACATTCATTTATTGACGGGCAAAATTTCAGAACCTGGTAACAGTCCGTTTTCACTCACAGGTCAACCGTCAGCGTGCGGCACAGCGCGAGAAGTCGGCACATTTTCACACCGTTTGCCAGCTGATATGTTAGTCACGAAAAAAGAACATCGTGATATTGCTGAAAAAATTTGGCAACTTCCTGAAGGTACGATTCCCGATAAAAACGGTTATCACGCGGTGCAACAAAATCGAATGCTCAAGGATGGCAAACTGAATGTGTATTGGGTGATGTGTAACAACAATATGCAAGCCGCAGCGAATCTCAACGAAGAAACCTTACCTGGTTATCGCAATCCTGAAAATTTCATTATCGTTTCTGACCCGTATCCAACTGTCACAGCGATGGCGGCAGATTTGATTTTACCAACTGCCATGTGGGTGGAAAAAGAAGGGGCTTATGGTAACGCTGAACGTCGAACACAGTTTTGGCGACAACAAGTCAAACCACCTGTCGGCGCAAAATCGGATTTGTGGCAAATGGTTGAATTCTCAAAATACTTCAAAATCAGCGAAGTATGGACACCCGAATTGATTGCGAAAAAACCTGAATATAAAGACAAAACGCTTTATGACGTGTTATTTGCAAATGGCGAAGTGAATAAATTCCCGTTAAGCGAAACCGCGCAAGGTTTTGATAATGATGACGCGCACGATTTTGGTTTTTATATTCAAAAAGGCTTGTTTGAAGAATATGCGCGTTTTGGACGTGGTCACGGTCACGATTTAGCCCCGTTCGATATGTATCATCAAGCACGCGGTTTGCGCTGGCCAGTAGTTGATGGCAAAGAAACTTTATGGCGATTCCGCGAAGGTTCTGATCCGTATGTCAAAATGAGCGATAGCACTACCCCGACGGATTTGCACGCCGCAAGTACGCATCCAACTTTAACGGTTAACAAAGGTGACGTGAGCTTTTATGGCAAGCCCGATGGTAAAGCAGTGATTTTTGCTTTGCCGTATGAAGCACCGCCTGAAGTGCCTGATAAAGAATTTGATTTATGGCTGACAACGGGGCGCGTGTTAGAACATTGGCATTCGGGTTCGATGACGCAACGTGTGCCAGAATTGTACAAAGCGTTCCCAGACGCACTCGTTTTCATGCACCCAGATGATGCCAAAGCACGCGGTTTGCGTCGTGGCATGACGGCAGCGATTAGTTCACGACGTGGCAAAATTCTCGCGCAAGTCGAAACTCGTGGGCGTAATTTACCACCACCTGGATTGATTTTTATTCCGTGGTTTGATTCAAAACGGTTGGTGAATAAATTGACATTGGACGCAACGTGTCCGATTTCAAAAGAAACTGATTACAAAAAATGTGCCGTGAAAATCGAGCGAGCTTAGGAGAGCGTTATGAAAAAAAGTCTAATCGCATTACTTCTTTTGAGTTTGCCAATTCTTGGTCATGCCGATGACTTAGAAGTGAAACGCACGTTAAATGGCGCATCGATTTTAGAAAAACTATCACCACAACCTGAAATTAAAAAGTGGCACGACACCGAGCCACAATCGCGTAATTATCCTCAA
>CAIQZX010000118.1 GCA_903876445.1 uncultured Pseudomonadota bacterium
CTGATGAGGGATTACCTGCACCACCTAATGAGGGATTACCTGCACCACCTGATGGCGGATTACCTGCACCGCCTGATGGCGGATTACCTACACCGCCCGATGAGGGATTACCTACACCGCCCGATGAGGGATTACCTGCACCACCTGATGAGGGATTACCTGCACCACCTGATGAGGGATTACCCGCACCGCCTGATGGCGGATTACCTGCACCACCTGATGAGGGATTACCTGCACCGCCCGATGAGGGATTACCTGCACCGCCCGATGAGGGATTACCTGCACCACCTGATGAGGGATTACCTGCACCGCCTGATGGTGGATTACCCGCACCGCCCGATGGTGGATTACCTGCACCGCCTGATGAGGGATTACCTGCACCACCTAATGAGGGATTACCTGCACCACCTGATGAGGGATTACCTGCACCACCTGATGAGGGATTACCTGCACCGCCTGATGAGGAATTACCTGCACCGCCTGATGGCGGATTATCCGTACCGCCTGATGGCGGATTACCTGCACCGCCTGATGGCGGATTACCTGTGCCGCCCGATGAGGGATTACCTGCACCACCTGATGAGGGATTACCTGCACCGCCTGATGGCGGATTACCTGCACCGCCTGATGGCGGATTACCTGCACCGCCTGATGAGGGATTACTTGCACCGCCTGATGGTGGGTTACCTGCACCGCCTGATGAGGGATTACCTGCACCACCTGATGGCGGATTACCTGCACCGCCCGATGGCGGATTACCTGCACCGCCTGATGGTGGGTTACCTGCACCGCCTGATGAGGGATTACCTGCACCGCCTGATGGCGGATTACCTGCACCGCCCGATGAGGGATTACCCGCACCGCCTGTTAGATTAGCTGTTTCAGTCATTTAAATTCTCCTTAACTTTTTTAAAACATATGAAATCATGAATTTTTACCACGTTAAACGCTTTAAGATTCTAGCGCAATTCTTAATTGTAATAAAAAATCAATACTTAAAGCGTGATGCACGTCTCAAAATCAATTCTAAATCTGGTAACGCTCAATACTTTCCAATCGCGCCAAAGCCTCTTTAATTTTGACTTCAACGTCGGTATTTATTTCTTTATTCTGATAAACTTTTTCAAGAAGACCTTCCGATACCAAGGCTTCTTTAATCCAGCGTTTCATAAATCGGTAATTCCCATAATTTGTAACAATTTCACCCGTTTCAGGATTTTTTAAACCTAGTTTTGTCGCGGCGGGTTTTACTGTTTTTGAAACGGACTTAGCTAACGGTTGAGTCGTTATATTTTCAGGAATAAGCGGCTTTACATCTACATGTACTACCGACATCATAGCCGGTGCGCTGTCGTCGATAACTTTTACTTTTTTTTTGTCACTGACCACAACATAAATTACATACACAGCATAAATTACGGTTAACACAAAAAAAACTTCAGTCATGATTTATCCTCGTTAGTCCACGCTTGTAAAATTTCAATCATGCTTTTCGCTTGATCTACACTTGAAATGTTGAACTTCGATTTTTGCTGATAATTACCTTCGCGTTTTTGATAACGACGAATGGTAAATTTATCCGCGCTATATTCGCCTTTTGCCGCGCTCCATTCTTGATAACGATACATAATCGTTGCCCACGCGCCTTTTGTTAAGACTTTTTTGTCGAGTTCTTTAACGGTTTCGATACCGTCTTCTTCGTACTTGATGGTTAATTCATCTACTGTTTCTGCCATTTGTTTCTCCAATTAAGCGAAAGGGTTTTCTAACACAATTGTTTCATCGCGTTCCGCACCTGTTGAAATAATGGTGACTTTTACACCAACCAATTCTTCTAAGCGACGAATATATTTTTTAGCATTTTCAGGTAAATCATCGTAATTCGTGACACCTTCCGATTTTTCTGACCAACCAGCCATTTCTTCAAAAATTGGCACGCATTGTTCATAAGAATCCGCGCCAAGTGGTGCGACTTCAACAATTTTTCCGCCAATGTTGTAAGCAGTACAAATGCCGATTTTTTCTAGTCCGTCCAAAACATCCAATTTCGTCAAACAAATACCGCTTAAACTGTTAAGTTGTGCGGATTTACGCATTGCAACAGCATCAAACCAACCTGTGCGACGTTTTCTACCTGTTGTCGCGCCAAACTCATGTCCTTTTGTACCTAAATGTTCACCATTTGCATCAAATAATTCTGATGGAAATGGACCATTACCTACGCGCGTTGAATAGGCTTTTGTGATACCTAAAACGTAATCGAAATTTAATAAACCAATACCGCTACCTGTTGCCGCGCCACCTGCTGTGGTGCTTGATGATGTGACATAAGGAAAAGTACCGTGATCGATGTCAAGCAACGCACCTTGTGCGCCTTCAAAAAGTAAATTTTCATTACGTTTTTGTGCGTCATAAAGCAACTCACTCACGTCAGTCATCATTGGTTTTAATTGCTCACCTAAACGCAATGTTTCTTTTAAAACGTCGTCAAAATTCACGGCTTCGACTTTGTAATAATTCACCAACATAAAGTTATGATATTCGACCAATTCTTTCAATTTTTCCGCAAACGTTTCGGCGTTTAACAAATCGCCTGCCCGCAAACCACGTCGTCCGACTTTATCTTCATACGCAGGACCAATGCCGCGTCCGGTTGTGCCAATCGCTTTGCCGCCGCGTGCCTTTTCACGCGCTTGGTCAATCGCAATGTGTATCGGTAAAATCAACGCGCACGCTTCACTGATTGACAACCGATTGCGAACATTCAAGCCTGCTTTTTCCAACACTTCAATTTCGTGAAATAACGCTTCGAGCGATAAAACAACACCGTTACCAATTAAACATTTTACGTTTTCACGCAAAATTCCCGACGGAATTAAATGTAGAACGGTTTTTTCTCCATTGATAACAAGCGTGTGTCCTGCATTGTGTCCGCCTTGAAAACGCACAACTGCCGATGCTTGCTCTGTCAATAAATCGACCAATTTACCTTTACCTTCGTCGCCCCATTGTGTACCAATAACAACTATATTTTTTGCCATAATGATTCCAAGTTTTAATGTTTAAATTTTGATTTTGTTTTGAGTGTCTTTAATGACAAATAGATTTAAGTAAATTTGATAAACTATCACCTACGGTGTGAGCCAAGTTGACAGGAACAGCATTACCAATTTGTTTATACTGCGCTGCCATTGTTCCCATGAATTGCCAATTATCAGGAAACGTTTGAATTCGTGCATATTCGCGCACTGTCAACGGTCTAGTTTCATCGGGATGACAACGCTCTGTTTGATTCTGCGCTGGCGAACAAGTAAGCGTTAAACTCGGTTCATTCCATGCCAGTCGTCGTGCCATTCCTGTTTTGCCGCCACCCATAAAATAACTTTTTTTCATGTATTCGCGCTGAATATCTTCAGGCAAATGTCGCCAACAACCACCCGCAGGAACTAAATTCAAAACCGCTTTTTTTTTCGGTGGATAAACCTGTCCTTCAGATTTTGGCACATCGCAATTGAATAATTCACCTGCTTTTAACGCATCATGTAAAGTCATTATTTTTTCGTACGATTTAGGCAATTCAAACTTCGCTTTGTCTAGCAAATCAATTCGCACACCGATTAAAAATAAGCGTTCACGTTTTTGTGGTACGCGGTAATGAATTGCCTTTAAAACTGTTGACGAAACTAACGTATAACCTAAATTTGCAATTACCTCTTTAATTGTCGCTAAGGTTCGACCGTCATCATGACTCAATAAACCGCGTACATTTTCGCCCAAAAAAACTTTTGGCTGAACTTCTTTAATTGCTCTGGCAAATTCAAAAAATAATGTCCCACGAACATCATCAAAACCCTGTTTATTTCCTGCATACGAAAAGGCTTGGCAAGGAAAACCACCTGAAATGAAATCAACGTTGCCGCGATATGAAGTGAAATCAATTTGTGAAATATCGCCTTCAACTACATTCCAATTCGGACGATTATGACGCAATGTCGCACAAGCGTGTTTATCTATTTCATTAAGTAAAATAGCATTAAATCCTGCTCTTTCTAACCCTAATGCTAAACCACCCGCGCCTGCGAAGAGTTCAATTGAACGAAAACTCATACCTCAAAGTTCTCGAAACCTTGATATTTTTTGAACGCGAGTAAATACAGGCTTTTTATTAAATTTGGTGATATTTTTTCGAGTTCTGCGAAAACCGTATTGACGCTATTTTTCTGAACGATTGTAGAAATCACATCTTCAATAACTGTTGGTAATTTTTCGCACAATTGCTTGAATGCCGTTTTTTCGCCTGTTACTAACGCATAAAACTGGTCGATTGAAACACGGCGGATTTTCTCATTTTCAACACGTTCGCCGTCTAAACTCACAATCCATTTTGCGTTTTGACTTTTTGTTGCAATAACTTCAACAAGCATACAGGTTGCAGTTGGTTCTTTAATCAGTGCAGATTGCATTCGCATGTACGTTTTTTGCGAAGATGATGAATTCATGGTGTTGTGCTTATTTTTCATTTCGACGAAGATTTTTTGCTTATCGTTCACGACATCAAAACCTGTTTCTGGTACACGCCAACCTTTACCAAAATATTTGAAAATGTTTTGATGAAAATAACCAATGTGATTTGTATTCGATTTATCTAATTGCCGCAAAATTTCAAACTCGATTACGTCACGGATATTTTTGTCATAAACCTTTGCGTCAAAATTAAGTTTAATCGGGTCAATGATGTTTTTGTTGAACTCGTCTAACTCAATGGTAAAACGGTATTTTTCAACAGTTTCTTTAACGTGACGGAATAAATCGGCATCGCTTATAAATGCTAAATTGTAAGTAGCCATTCTGTTTTCCTTTTGTTTTTAAATTGATTTGTAAATCTTTGAACGATGCCAAATTTCAACCACTAAAATCGTGATTTCGTTGTCGATGATTTTGCAAATCAAGCGATAATCACCGACTTTGTAACGCCAATAAGTGTTTAACTCGCCTTGTAAAGCGTCACCTTTTTTGCGTGGATTTTCTAACTTCGGTAACGTTTCATTTATAAACTTTAAAATTCTGTTGCGAACTGTTTTAGCAAGTTTCGCTAAAGTTTTGATTGCGTCTTTGGTGTAATCAACCGCCCAATTCATCAAGCATCCTCATTGCTTCAGCTTGTGACAATGTTTTTTCTTCGCCGCTCAACAATTTTGCCATTACCGCATCTGCCACTTTAATGTCTTCACGGTCTTCCAATTCTTTGATAAAACTTTGCATTGCTTGTTCTAAAACACTTTCTGGTGCGATGTGTTCAAGTTGAGCAATGTGCATCACTTGTTGTTCAACGTGTAACGGTAAAGTCATCATTTTATTTTCCTCGTAAAATTTAAATTGATTTCAACGCTTCAAAATATAGTGCCGATTTGGACTTTGTTTAATTTCTTTGTGTATTTCATTCATGCACATAATTTCAAATCGTGAAAATGCTCTAATTCATTATGATACAAGTCTACAATCGGAAAACATAAATCATAATCGCCCCAAACTAATTCACCGTATTCAAGCCGAAAAGTTGAGAATTTGTCTAAATCTAACCAAACTCGAATATCAGGATGGCGTGAACGTGACAAAAACGGTTTAAAGTTAATCAGTTGTTCACTGTCATCGTCAAATTGGAGAGAAATTTGGTAATCGCCAATTTGTTTTGCGGCTTTGATGTTAATAACGTCAGGCATTATTTCAATCTCCGAGTGATATTTTCAGCGGTAACGTGTTTGTGTAACACAAAAAAATCAATCCATTTTTGAACAATTTCATTTGTTTTCGCCGTCACAATTTCTTTGAAATAGCGCATTTCATTCTGTTGCAACGGTTGTCGTCCTGTTACTTCTGCAAAGTTAATTTCAATAACTTCACCTTCAATAATAATAAATTCAGCGCGGGCTTCACGACCTTGGCTTTTTGGCTTTTGCCATGAACATGAACAGGCTCATGTTCGTTGGCGTAAAACATGATGATTAAACCGAAATACTCATAAAGTTTTGGCATGATATTTATTTCAAAAGTGATTCAACAACCCAAACACCATCCGAATTTTTCACCAAAAATGCTGTGCAATTTAACTCTTTCGCGCCACCAATTTGATTCGGTAATTGTTGAACAACAGCGCGATTTTGGGCGCGACAATCTCGAATTGTTTCGCATAAAGCCACATCTTCAACATAAGGTGCAAAAATCAATTCCCGTTCAGGTTGTTCAATGCCATTTTGTTTATTCAGAGCCGTTAAAACTTTTAAATCCGCACTAAAACCTGTTGCGGGACGTTCACGTCCAAAGATTGCCCCGATATTGTCATAACGTCCACCGCGAGCTATTTCTTTACCAATTGAAGGAACAAATGCCGCAAACACAACGCCCGTGTGATAGTGATAACCGCGCAATTCGGCTAAATCAAAACTGACTGAAAGCGACGGAAAATAACGCGCCAACGCGGTTGAAATTGCCTCTAAATCATCTAAGGCTTTTTGAGCATTTGCAGATTTAAACAACTCGCGTGCTTTTTCCAAAACGGTTTTATCGCCGTTCAATTCCGGTAATTTCAGCAATGCTGTTTTTAATTCATCAGCTAAATTGTAACTTTCGAGCAAGTCTTTTAATTCTGGTCGCGCTTTGCGTTGCAAGACATCAAACAATTCACTTTCTTGTGCGTGCGTCAAATTCGCTTCTTCTGCCAATGCGCGATAAATCCCAACGTGACCCAAATCTAAATGCACATTCAAAACACCGGACATGGCAAGCATTTCAAGCATCAAACGAATGACTTCTAAATCACTTTCTTTGCCCGCGTGACCATAAAGTTCTGCGCCGATTTGCATCGGAGAGCGTGATTTTTCCAGCGCGTCGCCGCGTGTGTGCAAAATCGTTCCGACATAACACAAGCGCGTTGGATGTTCATTTTTTAAATTATGAGCATCAATTCGCGCCACTTGCGGAGTCATATCGGCTCGAACGCCAAGCATTTTTCCGCTGATTTGGTCGGTCAATTTAAACGTTTGCAAATCGAATTCATGCCCCGAACCCGTCAACAACGAATCCAAAAAATCAATAAACGGCGGCACAACTAATTGATAACCCCAATTCGCAAACGTATCGAGTAATTTTGCGCGAAGGCTTTCTAAACGTTGCGCTTCATCAGGAAGTAATTCATCTATGCCATCAGGCAATAACCAAGCATCATTTTGTTGCATTTTTTTTCCATTCAAAGAAAACGCCCCAAGTTCGGAGCGTTTATTTTTCATTTATTTGTTCGGTGAAAGCGGCACGCCACTGAAATTTATTTTCGATTTTTAAAATACTGAAAGAAATCCGAATTCGGCTCTAAAACTAACGTACTTGAACCGGTAAATGTTTTTTTGTAAGCGTTCAAACTGCGGTAAAACGTGAAAAATTCACTGTCTTGATTATAGGCTTTCGCGTAAATATCTGCCGCCGTTGCATCGCCTTCACCACGCAATTTTTCAGCATCACGATACGCATTTGCCAACGTGACAACACGCTGTCTGTCTGCGTCCGCACGAATTCGTTCAGCGGCTTCAGCACCTTCAGAACGGAATTCACGTGCCACCCGTTCACGTTCAGCTTCCATTCGACGGAACACCGACGTACTGACTTCTTCCGGTAAATCGATTCGCATTACTTGCACGTCAACGATTTCCATTCCCAACGCTGCCGCCGGAGCTTTAGCATTTCTAATCAATAATTCTCGAATCTCGCCGCGATCTGTCGAAACCAATTGTTTGATATTACGTTTACCGAATTCGCTACGAAATAAATCTTTCACAATTTGATCTAAACGCAAATTCGCTTGGTCGGTATCGCCAGCCACCACGGTGTAAAACGTTTTTACGTCACCGATTTTCCATTTTACAAATGAATCGACAATTACGTTTTTCTTTTCAGCCGTCAAAAAACGTTCCGGTTTCGAATCCATTGTTTGAATTCGTGCATCGAAATGTTTGATATTGTTAATTAACGGTAATTTGACGTGCAAACCGGCGGCATAATCATCTTTTACGATTTCACCGAGTTGAAATTTAATCGCTTTTTCGCCTTCACTCACGGTAAAAACGCTCATCATACCAACTAAGAAAACACTCGCCACGCCTAATACGATTTGATTTGAATTCATTTTAACGTCCTCTCATATCGTTTTGACGACCACGAATTGCCGAATGATCAATGCTTGGCACCGTCATCGGTAAATTATTATTTTGCTGAATGACTGGTTGTTCAACGGTTGCTGACGAAACGTGCGGTGCATTGATAACAGGCGACGCATTTGCGGGATTTTGCGTGGCTTGTGCGAATTTATCGAGCGGTAAATACATGACATTACTGCCATTTTTAACATCGACAATCACATTATTTGTATTACTTAAAACCGATTCCATTGCGTCAATATATAAACGTTTTCGTGTAATTTCAGGTGCTTTCGTATATTCGGTTAAAAGCTGTGAAAAACGACTTGTTTCACCTTGTGCTTGCGCTAAAACTTGTTCTTTATAGCCTTCAGCTTCTTGTATTTTTCGCGCCGCTGCACCGCGAGCTTTAGGAATAACGTCATTCGCATAGGCTTGCGCTTCATTGATTAAGCGTTGTTCATCTTCACGCGCTTTAATCGCATCTGCAAACGCATTTTGGACTTGTTCAGGCGGCTGTGCATCTTGCAAGTTCACGCTGGTAACTTGTACGCCCGAATTATAACTATCCATCACTTCTTGAATTTCTTTTTTGATTTGCGCGACGATTTCACCGCGCCCTTCCGTCAATACGAAATCCATTGTACTACCGCCAATAACACCGCGTTGTGCGCTTTCGGTAACGTGTTTCAAAGTAGCCGCAGGATTTGTAACATTAAAAATAAAGGCTTTTGCATCTTTAACTTGATATTGAACCGCTAAACGAACATCAACATAATTTTCATCTTTTGTTAACATCAACGCTTCTTTCGGAACAGAGCCGCCATTGGCTAAATCGCCGCTCCCGTTACTACGATAACCAACTTCAATAAATCGTTGCTGCTTCACATTGACCAGAGCGACTTGTTCAATCGGAGCCGGTAAATGCCAATTTAAACCCGCTTGCGTTGTGCCGATATACTTTCCAAAGCGTGTTTCAACACCATGATTTCCTTCGTCTACAATATAAAAACCGCTTAATCCCCAAATAATCCCAGCACCTACTGCGAGTAGCCCCAAGCCTTTAAGCGAATTCCCTGAAAAACCATCGCCATTTTCGCCGCCGCCATTGTTGCCGCCACCAAAAATTTTCTCTAACTTGATCTGCAAAGCGCGAATTGCTTCGTCTAGTTCAGGCGCGTCATCATTACTCGCGCGACCACTCCACGGATCTTTTTTACCGCCACCTGGTTCATTCCACGACATAATTATCCCGTATCTTGTTTGTTTTATAGTTAAGTTGCCAACTATTCTAAAGAGGCAAGCCGCAAGGTTCAAGGCAAAACTTATTTTAATTTTTTTGGTAAATTTTTTGTACTAAGTTATAAAACCATTGTGGTCGAAATAATACCACCCACATGAGAGCTAAACCTGAAATTGGCACAGGTCCAACTTCCAATATAGTTACAAATAACAACGTAAATAAACAACAAAGCCGGAAAAAGATATTTTGAAGTGACGTGGCGTATTTCATAAAATTTTAGTAAAAACATCATCCGTTAATTTTTCAAAAAAACCCGTTTCTTTAGTTATTTCAGATGGTAAGACGGGAATGATTTCAAACATCCTGCCATTAGCTTCGTAATCTGTGTGCATGACTTCGCAATGGTCAGTTATAATTGGTTAATTTCTTTTACAATTTTCACACTAAAATTTAGGATTCAATTATGAAAATGTCTGCTCAAGAATTTATCGATTGGAAGTCAAAACGCATTACCTTGTTAGCAATGTCCGGTGCTGGAAAAACAACGCTTGCCGATAAATTACCTAAAACAAAATGGTACCACTATTCCGGCGATTACCGGATTGGTACGAAGTATTTGAAAGAACCTATTTTAGACAATATAAAACGCCACGCAATGAGCGTACCATTTTTACGCGAGCTATTACGCGCCGATTCGTTATACATAAAAAGCAAAATCTCTTTTGATAATTTAACCGCAGTTTCGAGCTTTCTTGGTAAATTGGGTGAGGCAAATAAAGGCGGTTTGTCGCTGAAAGAATTTAAATATCGTCAAAATTTACATCGTCAAGCGGAAATTGAAGCGATGCGAGATGTGCCGGCATTTATTCATAATGCGGAAGATATTTACGGCTATCAAAATTTTATTAACGATGCCGGTGGAAGTGTTTGTGAATTAGATTGCCCTGAAACGTTAGAAGTTTTAGCGGAAAATACATTGATTATTTACATTAAGATTCCACCTGACCTTGAACAAACTATTATCAATCGCGCCAAAAGCGACCCTAAACCATTGTATTACCGCGAAGCCTTTTTAGACGAAAAATTAACTGAATTTTTAGCTCTGAAAAATTATGCTTCAACTGATGAAATGCCGCCTGATGAATTTGTATCGTGGGTTTTTCCTGAATTATTTAAATCACGAGTGCCACGTTACGAAGCGATTGCCAACAAATATGGTTACACGATTGACGGAAATGACATGGCGAAAGTTGAAAATGAAGACGAATTTATTGCGTTAATTGCCACTGCGCTAGCAAAACAAACTGGCTGAGGAGGTAGAATGCCTTTAGTTGCACACACTGATTTACCGACATTTGACCGTCTGCGTGAAGAGGGCGAAGAAATTATTGATCCACAACGCGCCAGCCAACAAGAAATGCGTGAAATTCATATCGGCTTGTTAAATATGATGCCCGATGCCGCATTAGAAGCAACCGAACGGCAATTTTTTCGGCTGGTTGGCGCGTGTAATCAAATTGCCCAATTTCACGTTCATCCATTTACCATTGACGGTCTAAAACGCAGTTCTGAAACGCAAGCTCATATTGATAAATACTACGAATCCTTTTCTAAAATCAAAACGGATGGATTAGACGCGCTGATTATTAGTGGCGCGAATGTTACCGGTGAATTTTTACCAGATGAAGATTTTTGGCAACCGCTAACAGAAGTTTTTTCGTGGGCAAAAGAAAATGTCACGTCCATTCTGTGTTCGTGTTTGGCGACGCACGCCATTATTCATTATTGCTACGGCGTGGCACGAACCCGCTTGCCAGAAAAAAAGTGGGGGGTTTTCTCGCATACCTTAGTGGATAAAACACACCCATTGGTCGTTGAAATTAACACCCGCTTTGATGTTCCACATTCGCGTTTCAATGAAATTTTTCAAAACGATATGGCGCAACACGGCTTGCGGGTTTTAGCTGTCAGTGCGGATGCTGGCGTGCATTTAGCTACCAGTGTGGATGGATTTCGAATTGTGTTTTTCCAAGGACATCCTGAATACGATGACATTAGTTTACTTAAAGAATACAAACGTGAAGTGTTACGTTTTTATCGTAATGAAATAATCGATTATCCGCCCTACCCTGAACATTATTTTAATGATGAGGTAATTGCTATTTTTATCGATTACGGTCAACAAGTAACCACAGCAAAATTAACGCAACATCCATGCCCTGAATTTCCCGAAAAAGCGGTGCTTGACTATATTGACAACACTTGGCGCGATACCGCGAAGGCGGTTTTTAATAATTGGCTCGGTAAAATTTATCAAATTACTCATCACGATCGACGAATTCCGTTTATGGATGGTGTGAATCCTGAAAATCCACTTGGTTTGTAATTTAAAATCGCAAAATTTGTATTGAAAGAATTGTAAAAAAGGATAAAAAATGAAAAATCGCGCAAATTTCTGTCGCGCAAAACGCATTGTGATCAAAATTGGTAGTTCATTACTCACTAAAGGTGGCAAAGGTTTAGATAAAATTGCCATTGCCGAATGGGTCAAACAAATGGCAACTTTACGCAAACAAGGTGTCGATGTGATTTTGGTTTCATCGGGTTCGGTAGCGGAAGGTGTTTGGCGTTTAGGTTTGAAAACTCGCCCGACAACGTTACACGAATTACAAGCTGCGGCGGCGGTTGGACAAATGGGTTTAGTGCGCGTTTTTGATGACACATTTCAACAACACGATTTGCACGCTTCACAAGTTTTATTAACACACGACGATTTATCGAATCGCCAACGTTATTTAAACGCCAGAAGTACACTTTTAACGTTGTTAGAGTTCGGCGTAGTTCCGGTTATTAACGAAAATGACACGGTTGCTACTGAAGAAATTCGGTTTGGTGATAATGATACCCTTGCTGCACTTGTCGCTAATTTGGTTGAGGCGGATTTGTTGATTATTCTCACGGATCAACAAGGCTTATTTACTGCCGATCCGAGCGTGAATCCTGATGCAACGTTAATTTCTCAAATCAACGTCAACGATGACCGCTTAGAAAGTATGGCTGGCGATAGTCGTAGTGGTTTAGGGCGCGGCGGAATGTCTACAAAAGTTAGAGCCGCCCGATTAGCGGCTCGGTCTGGCGCGTCAACTATTGTAGCAGCGGGGGCAAAATCAAACATTATTAACGCCATTTTAAATGGTGAAGAATTCGGCACCCATTTCTTGCCTGACATAGAACCGTTATTAGCACGCAAACGCTGGTTAGCGGGACAATTACAAGTTAAAGGGCAATTAGTTTTAGACAACGGTGCAGTCGAAATGTTGAAAAACAACGGTAAAAGTCTACTTGCTGTCGGTGTAAAATGGGCAACAGGACAATTTGAACGTGGTGAATTAGTGTCTTGTTTAGATTTAAACGGCATCGAAATTGCGCGTGGATTAGTCAATTATGGCAGCGCAGAAACACAGTTGATTGCGGGTAAAAGCAGTGCAGAATTTGAAATGTTACTCGGTTATGCTGATGATTTAGAATTGATACACCGCGATAATTTAGTGCTTATTTAGCTTTATAATTGCTAACTCTCAATGCTCCTTTCGCCATTAAATCGAAAGTGCCGTAGAGTGCAATTGAAAGCTAAAAATTTTTAAGGGTTTTGAATTACGACGCATAGAAACCGACTTTTTAAGCCTCATAAACAACTATGTTTTGATATAAATTGCTATGAATAATGTAAATTTTGGAAAAAAACGAATGATAAAAGTAGGAATTGTTGGCGGTACGGGTTACACGGGTGTGGAATTATTACGCATTTTAGCGTTGCATTCCGGTGTAAAAATTACCGCTGTAACTTCGCGTTCTGATGTAGGAATACGTGTTGATGTGTTGTATCCCAATTTGCGCGGTTATTTAGGCGACTTGACATTTTGTGCGCCGTCATTGGAAGAGCTATTTTTGTGTGACGTGGTTTTTTTCGCCACGCCAAATGGCACGGCGATGTCAATGGCGAAGGAATTATTAAAAAGCAACATTAAAGTGATTGATTTGTCGGCGGATTTCCGTTTGAAAAATGTTTCTGAATGGGAAAAATGGTACGGAATGACGCACGAAAGTTCCGATTTGGTCGCGCAAGCAATTTATGGCTTACCAGAAATTCATCGTGCCGCGTTGAAGAATGCGAATTTAATCGCTTGTGCGGGATGTTATCCCACGGCGGTGCAATTAGGATTTTTGCCGTTACTTGAAAAAGAATGTGTCGAATTAAATTTAATTGCCGATGTAAAATCAGGCGTAAGTGGTGCCGGCAGAAAAGCGGAAATTGCCACGTTAATGAGTGAAACCGGTGAAAGTTTTAAAGCCTACGCTGTCGGCGGACATCGACATTTACCTGAAATCACGCAAGGTTTAACTTGGATGGCAAAACAACCGGTTAATTTAACGTTTGTGCCGCATTTAACACCGATGATTCGCGGTATTTACGCGACATTATATGCAACATTAACGACTCGAATTAGTCCGGAAGAATTGCAATCGCTTTACGAAACGCGGTATGCGAATGAAGAATTTGTAGATGTTTTACCATTTGGCTCGCATCCCGATACACGCAATGTGCGCGGCAGTAATCGCTGCCAAATTGCGGTACATTTACCACAAGATGGAAAAACAGTGGTGATTTTGTCAGTGATTGACAATTTAGTGAAAGGCGCGGCGGGACAAGCTGTACAAGCGATGAATTTATGTTTTGATTTACCAGAAAACCACGGTTTAGCGACTGTCGCGTTATATCCGTAATTCTTGACCTAAATGCTAGGAATAGACATAATCCAACTCACTTTTAACTCTTACATTCAGGTTTATTATTTATGGCAACCCCCATCATTTTTAGCGATAGTGCCGCAACAAAAGTTCACGAATTGATTGTTGAAGAAGGCAATGATAATTTAAAACTGCGCGTTTATGTTTCAGGCGGCGGCTGTTCTGGATTTCAATATGGATTCACTTTTGATGAAGAAGTAAATGACGATGACACCCAAGTTGAAAAAAATGGTGTCACTGTATTGATTGATTCCACCAGTATTGGCTATTTGAGCGGCGCGGAAATCGATTATAAAGATGACTTAAATGGCGCACAATTTGTTATTCGCAATCCAAATGCGACAACAACCTGCGGTTGTGGATCGTCTTTTTCAGCGTAATTATTCTCGACTCATCGGAAAAGCTCCGCGATACTCCGCCGTTTAGGGCGGGGGGGGTAGTGGTTGGTAGTTCACACGATTTCCTTCATAGAACTGTCCGAAACATTGACATTGATGCCTTCAAAATGCCAAAAAATAAATTATCAGGCGACGGCTTTACCCTCATTGAAGTGTTAATTGCTATGACGCTATTAAGTTTAATGATTATTTTACTTTTTAGCAGCTTAACAATCGGTGCAAAAAGTTGGGAGCAAGGTGAAAAAAAAATTTCTGATGTTAATGAAATAGCCGTTGTTCAACAATTTTTTAATCACCATCTCGCACACGCAACACCACAATGGAATGATTTCAATCCAGAAAAAGATCGTGTTTTTTCATTTCAAGGTAAAAAACAATCGCTTCAATTTGTAGCGGCTTTTCCTGCAAGTGCTGAACGAGCAGGATTGCAATTGTTTGAGCTAAAATTCAAGAAGAAAAACAAACAGTATTTCATTGACGTAACACTAACGCCTTTTTTTCCACTTTTAGAAGGTGAAGAATGGTTTGAAGATACGGTTGAATTGGTACATGGTGTTGAACACTTTGAGCTTGCGTATTTTGGTTTAAATGATGAAACAGGTGAATATACATGGCAAAACGAATGGTTAAATAAAGAACAACAACCTCGATTAGTGAAAATTTTATTACAGCTTGACGATGGGCGTTATATTCCCGAAATGGTTATCTCTTTGAATGTAGATAGCAATTATAGTAATTCGGATTTAGATAGCGTGCCGGTTGAAGATGTAACGGAAGCACCGCAATGAAGCAAAAAGGCGTGGCGTTAATTTTAGTCTTGTGGGTGTTGAGCATTTTAATGTTGATGGCGGGAAGTTTCACAAAAACAATGCGGCGTGAATCGGCGGGTGTAAATCACATCAAAGTCAATGCAGAAGCGACAGCGCAAGCACAAGCAGGAATTAGTTTAGCGCAAGCGATGATGTTGCATGAAGACGAAACAAAACGGTGGCGTATAGACGGAACGCTTTACGAAATTGAAACAGAAACCGCTACAATGCGAATTCGGTTATTATCCGAAACGGGAAAAATTGATATTAACAGCGTGACGCAACAATTATTGCATCATGTTTTATTGCACGCCCCACTTGAAGCTCAAGCGCAAATAGAATTAGAAAATGCGATTTTAGATTGGCGTGATGAAGATGAAAATACGCGCCCTTTCGGCGCAGAAAAACCGGAATATAAAGCGGTAAAATTGAATTACGCGCCACGCAATAAACCGTTTCGTTCGTTGGAAGAATTGCAAATGGTTAAAGGTATGACCGCGAGCGTTTTTGAATGGATGCAATCAATTTTCACTGTTTATGCGGCGGGACAAACGGAAGTTGATTTGAATTTAGCCACGCGGAATGTATTAAATGTATTACCAGAAATTGATGTGAATTTACTCGATGCGTATTTTTTAGCGCGACATCAATCCATTTTGAATCACGCGCCAATGCCCATCATTCCTCGCATTGAAAATGCTGCCCAAGCTATGGCGCAAGATGTCAGTACAACAACTGAGGCTGAAGTTGTTCCTGAAGTTACAGTCGTTAACGTTACAGTGGAAACAATTTTAGATAATGAAGCTAAAGCACGAGTAGATGCCGTAATGGAAAAAATTGATGGTGCAAATAATTTACCATTTCAAATTTTAACATGGCTACACAACGCGGATTCCCCTTCACTGTTTAATGAAACACCGGACTTTGTTATGTCAGGACGTTGAAATCGCGTCCTATATTTCAAAAATTACCACAAAATTTTAGAAAAATAATGCAAAAAACCATTAGGCTATCTATCATGAAACTTTCACTTTCTTTTTTATGAGATAACAAAAAATGACATTATCAATTTATGATTACGCAACATTAACCGACGAAGAATGTGACGCTCGCATCATTGCCGCCAAAGCAACGTTAGGTGAGCGTTGTGTAATTTTAGGTCATCACTATCAACGCAACGAAGTATTTAAACACGCCGATTTTTCAGGCGACTCGTTAAAATTGTCTAAAAATGCTGCCGAATCGACGGCGGAATTTATCGTATTTTGTGGTGTGCATTTTATGGCGGAAGTGGCAGATATTTTATCGCGCCCAAATCAGATTGCGATTCTGCCCGATTTAGCAGCAGGTTGTTCAATGGCTGACATGGCGAATTTAATGAAAGTTAAGCAATGTTGGTCTGAACTCGCGCAAGTTTTAGATGTTGAAAATGAAGTTACTCCTGTGACTTACATCAACTCAGCAGCTGATTTAAAAGCATTTTGTGGCGAACACGGTGGGATTGTTTGTACGTCATCGAATGCGGAAAAAATCTTAAACTGGAGTTTTTCGCGTCGTGAAAAAATTCTGTTTTTCCCTGATCAACATTTAGGACGTAACACCGCGCACCGCATGGGAATGGATTTAGATGAAATGGTTGTTTGGAATTTTACTAAACCAATGGGCGGTTTGACCGTTGAACAAATCAAAAATGCGAAAATGATTTTATGGGATGGATTTTGTTCCGTACATCAAATGTTCAAACCGGAACACATCGATAATTTTTTAGCGCAACATCCCGAAACAAAAGTGATTTCACACCCAGAATGCAGTTTAGAAGTTTGCCAAAAATCGGATTTCGTGGGTTCGACAGAATTTATTTTAAACACTGTTCGCGCTTCCGAAAGCGGCAGTCGTTGGCTTGTCGGAACAGAATTAAATTTAGTGAATCGTTTGAACGAAGAATGTCCAGATAAAGAGGTGCATTTTATGTCGCCGATGATTTGTATGTGTTCGACAATGTTTAGAACCGATCCCCAACATTTGGTGTGGGTGTTAGAAAATTTGGTTGCCGGTCACGTTGTGAATCAGATTTCTGTTCCAGAAAAAGAAGCCATTTTGGCAAAAGAAGCCTTAAATTCAATGCTATCGGTGGCTTAAAATTACGTTTTAGAAGCCCGTTTTTTTCAAAACGGGCTTTTTATTTTTCTTTATTAAAAAATTCAAAAATGCACAAAATTCAATTAAAAATTTTAGACTCACGTTTAGGCGACACAATTCCATTACCCGAATACGCAACGATAGGTTCGGCAGGTTTAGATTTACGCGCCTGTTTAGACGATGCGATTATTTTGCAACCCAGCGAAACGGTTTTAATTCCAACGGGTTTGGCGATTCACATTGGCGATAATTCACTTGCCGCCGTTCTATTGCCCCGTTCCGGCTTAGGACACAAACATGGCATTGTTTTGGGCAATTTAGTCGGGCTTATCGATTCGGATTATCAAGGACAAGTTTTCGTTTCCTGTTGGAATCGTGGGAACGAACCTTTTACGATAAACGTCGGCGAACGCATCGCACAAATGGTTTTTGTTCCAGTGGTTCAAGTGGCGTTTGAACAGGTTACAGATTTCGATGAAAGTCATCGTGGCGAAGGCGGTTTTGGTCACACAGGTCGTGATTAACAAAAAAAGCCCGTTTTAAAAACGGGCTTTTTTTTGAAGCGTTACGCCTGATTACGCAATTACTGCAAAACGCCAGTAATGCTAATATTTACGCTTTCGCCTTTTTTCGCTTTCAAACCCGCCGCCGTACAATTCCATTCCGTCGCGCCATCTGCTAACGCAATCTTTTTGCTCACGCCTGTTTTCAAGTTTTTACAAACCGCGCTGTATTTTTGCACGCCATTTACAGTGCCGCTAAGTTGTCCCATGTTGTACAAAGATTTAACTTCGGTTTCTGAAAGGGCGCGGTTGTAGATGCGGGTTTCATCAATTTGCCCTGCAAAACGAGATGACTCACCATCTCCGTTGTACCATTGGTGGTAGGAAAGATATTGTGGCGAATCTTTAAAATTAACAAAGGTACTGGACACGCTTTCAATGAGTACATTATCAAAATAAAAATTAGTTTTTGAAGGTGATGCAGTAATAGCGACTGTGTGCCAATTACCATCTGAAAGACTTACAATCGATTTACTTTGACCTTGAACCCAAAGATCGCCATTACTTGAATTTATCCATAATGCAAAAAAATGATTAAGATCTGAATTGTCACCTATTGACCAAATAGCACCAGTTGGATCGTAATTATTCGCAGCTTCCCATTTTACACGAGCATGAAAACTCACCTCTGAACCAGTGTAATTAGGCAGAACAACCGAATCTTTTTTATCAAAATAACCACTATTACTGGTATTTAAAAAACGTAATGCTTTGCTTTTAACACCATCAACACATTGAGGATTGCCGTTAATCGTGCCATCGTTACCATTGCCGCTATTATCTTTTGCGGTGCAATCATCAAACGAATAATTTGCCACTAAACCTGTGTTTAAATCCGCATGAGCAGGTGAAAAAACGAACAAAGAACCCAAGAAAAGGCTTGACAGTGCAAGTTTAGAATTTACGATTTTTTGACTGACTGACTGACTGACTGAGCCACTTGTTTTGTAATAAACATTTTTGAATCTCCTAAAAAGGAATGAAAAGTTTAGCGGCATTCAACCGAAGCCACTAGCATGGATTGTACAACAAAGCGTAGATTGATAAACCATCTAAATCCAATATTGGTAATAAATCGCGGTTCAAATTAGAATAGTCACCATTCACGCCTTTAAATTCAACGGATTTTTAATGACAGACTATAAATTAACCCATTTAAAACAACTCGAAGCCGAAAGTATTCACATTATTCGTGAAGTCGCGGCGGAGTTTGAAAAACCTGTAATGTTGTATTCAATTGGTAAAGATTCGGCGGTTATGCTGCATTTGACCATGAAAGCATTTTATCCTGCTCCGCCGCCATTTCCAATGATGCACGTTGACACAACGTGGAAATTCAAAGAAATGATTACCTTCCGTGATGAAATGGTGAAAAAACTCGGTTTAGATTTAATCGTTCACACCAATCAAGACGGCGTGGACATGAACATCAGCCCGTTTGTTCACGGCAGTAAAAAACACACCGACGTAATGAAAACGGACGGTTTGAAACAAGCGTTGAACAAATATCAATTTGATGCGGCATTTGGTGGCGCGAGACGTGATGAAGAAAAATCGCGTGCAAAAGAACGGGTTTATTCGTTCCGTGATAAAAATCACCGTTGGGATCCGAAAAATCAACGTCCTGAATTGTGGAATATCTACAACGGTAAAATCGACAAAGGCGAAAGTATTCGCGTGTTTCCGTTATCGAATTGGACGGAGTTGGATATTTGGCAATATATTCATTTAGAACAAATTCCGATTGTGCCGTTGTATTTCGCCAAAGAGCGTCCTGTTGTCGAACGCGACGGAATGCTGATTATGGTGGACGATGACCGTATGCCAATTGGCGAACATGAAAAAGTCGAAATGAAAAAAGTGCGTTTTCGCACGTTGGGCTGTTATCCATTAACGGGTGCGGTCGAATCGGAAGCGACGACGTTACCTGAAATTATTCAAGAAATGCTTTTGACCACGACTTCTGAACGCCAAGGTCGCTTAATTGACCATGACCAAGCGGGTTCGATGGAACAGAAAAAACGCGAAGGCTACTTCTAAACCTTAATAAACAGTCATTTCAGAGAATAATACAAATGTCCCACCAATCCGATTTAATCAGCACCGATATTAACGCTTATTTAGCGCAACACGAACGCAAAGAATTAGTGCGTTTTTTAACTTGTGGCAACGTCGATGATGGCAAAAGTACGCTCATCGGGCGATTGTTGCACGATTCAAAAATGATTTATGAAGACCAACTCGCCGCCGTGCAAGCCGATAGCGTGAAATCTGGCACAACGGGCGCGGGCAAAATCGATTTAGCGTTGCTGGTCGATGGGCTGCAAGCTGAACGCGAACAAGGTATTACCATTGACGTAGCGTATCGTTATTTTTCCACTTCGACGCGCAAATTTATCATCGCCGACACACCTGGACATGAACAATACACGCGCAACATGGCAACGGGCGCATCAACCTGCGACCTTGCAATTATTTTGATTGACGCGCGTTACGGCGTTCAAACGCAAACCAAACGTCACAGTTTTATCGCGTCATTGCTGGGTATTCAGCACATTGTTGTAGCGATTAACAAAATGGATTTGGTCGAATATAGCGAAAGCAAATTTGAACAAATCAAAGCTGATTATTTGGATTTTGTGAAAACATTGGATTTGCACGATATTTTGTTTATTCCGATGTCGGCGTTGGACGGCGATAACGTGGTGAACCCAAGCGAAAATATGCCGTGGTTCACTGGCAAACCGTTAATGGAAGCCTTGAACACAATTGAAATTGCGAATGACCGTAATTTCACCGACGCGCGTTTTCCTGTTCAATATGTGAATCGTCCAAATTTAGATTTTCGCGGATTTTGCGGTACGGTTGCCGCAGGGATTTTCAAAAAAGGCGACAAAATTACCGCGTTACCGTCTGGCAAAAGCAGCACCATTAAATCTATCGTGACGTATGACGGCGAAATCGAACAAGCCTTTTCACCGATGGCGGTGACGCTGACGTTGGACGACGAAATTGATATTAGTCGTGGCGATATGATTATTGGTACGCAAGAAGTTGAACCTGTTGTAGCCGATAAATTCAAAGCACATATCGTTTGGATGACTGAACAATCGTTAAACATTGGCAAGCAGTATTCAATTAAATTAGCGACTCGTACCGTTTCGGGTTCAGTGTCATTGATTCATCATCGCATTGATGTGAATACACTTGAATATCACGAAGCAAATAACTTGCAACTTAATGAAATTGGTTTGTGTACGATTTCAGTGAATGCGCCTGTTGTATTCGACAATTACAAAACCCACAAAGGCACAGGCTCGTTTATCGTTATTGACCGTTTAACGAATAGCACGGTTGGCGCGGGCATGATTATCGGTACGGTTGATAATGAAAATCTGAAACCCGTTAGTGTTGAAGAACGAGCGGCGCGTTTTAGTCAAATTGCGACATCCATCAATCTAACTGGCGAGAACAGTGTTAAGGTAGCTTATGAACTTGAGCGCAAGTTATTTGACAATGGTCACGCTTGTACAATTTTGGAAACCGCAAACAATGTTTTAATTCAATCGATTAACGTCGCGGGGTTAATTGCAATTTGCGTAAATACAAATGAAGGTTTTACACCTATTCATTTTGATGCCGATAATCAGACGCTGGATGATATTTACAGCACATTGAAAACGCAAAGAATTATTTACTAAATTCGTGAGAAACTAATCATGGCAACAACGCTCGATATATCGAATATCGCTAGATTTACAGCGACAGATTTCGCAAGTTTAACAACTGCTCAAGCAGCCCAAATAAAATCAGCAAATTTACTTGAATTAAGTGCAAGTAAAATTTCATTGCTTTCCGGTATTGATATTTTAATAAAAGTAATTCCAGCAACGGAGTTTACCGGTATTAAAACTAATGCAATATCCGGTCTTAACATTTCCAACATTACAACGGATCAACTCAATGCGCTAAACACAGAACAAATTGCCCATTTGACTGCTGCACAAATCGGGGCATTATCAAAAGTGCAATTGACTAACTTAACCGCACCAAGTATTGGTGCAATAAATAACGTCGCGTTATCGGCTTTGCAAATACCTTTTTTAAGCACACAAATTTCTTGGCTGACATCGACGCAAATTATCAAATTGAAGGCTGATCAAATTGGCTCAATTAGCTCTGAACAAGCTGCCGTACTCACCACTGATCAAGTTAGTGCGTTAACAAAAGTTCATGCGGAAAATTTTCCTTACAAGTCAATTCCTTTTCTGCCATCGGCACAGGTTGGATTGTTAGGGGATAATTTTATTAAAGCATTGCCCCCGCAAACATTTTCTATGCTGTCTACTGCCCAAGTGAAAGCCTTAACAAGTGATCAAGCGCGGCTTTTAAGCTCTCAACAAATAGGGGCTTTAAGCTCCGCTGACGTAGCGGCATTAGATCCAGAAGATGTAGCTGCGTTAAGCAAAGCAGCAATTGCGGGTTTCAATAGAATAAACATTGCTGGTTTAACGCTTGCAAATTTAAGCAGTGATGGACAATTTGCGGCATTGAAATCTCCACAATTTGGTTTTTTAACAACTGGGGCAACAGGACAAATTTCTCAAATTACACCAGAGCAGGCACAATTATTATCTTCTGCCGATATTAAAGCCATGTCATCAAAACAAATTGCGGCTTTCACAACGGACACTTTTGCAGCAATCCCTGAAAAATCGATTGCTGGTTTGACAACAGATAACATCCGAGGTTTAACAGCAGGAGCTTCAGGTGAGGTTGCAGCATTTACGCCGGAACAAGCCGCTAAATTAACAGCTGTGCAAATCAATGCCTTGAGTTCTTTGCAAGTTGCCGCTTTAGAATCGGATGATGCGGCAGCATTAACGCGATCAGCAATCCAAGACGGGTTCAATCAGAAAAATATCCCTGGCTTATCGTTAGCTAATTTAACCGGTAACAATCAGTTGATTGCATTAACATCCGATCAATTGAGTCATTTAGATGCAACAAATCAGATTCCAGCAATTACGCCTGATATGGTGGCACTTCTAAAGCCAAGTGCCTTTCATGGATTTTCTTCAACGCAGGTCGCAGCATTAACAACTGAAACGATTGCAGCACTTCCCTCTGCCGCAATTAAGTATTTCACGCCGCAAAATATCGTTGGAATGACGACTGATCAAATCATTGCATTAACGACTGAACAAACATCGCAGCTAAATTCAGCTCAAATCAACGCGCTAGACTCGAATCAAGTTGCCGCATTTGAATCAATGGATATTGGAACTTTAGATGATGGCGCATTTGCGGGTTTCAACAAAAAAAACATCGTTAGTCTTAATATCAATTATTTAGCTAATGAAAATAATGAGCATGAAGTAAATTCAGTTGGTGAGCATTTAATGCTATTAAGCCACTCGCAATTTAGTTTTTTAACTACAGACCAAATTGCTGCCATTGATGCAAATACCGCTGGTTTATTTAGACCAATTTTAATGAGTGCGTTTTCTTCTCAACAAATTGGTGTATTAACGACTGATGCACTTTCTGCCATGTTACCAATAACCATAGGTGCTTTAACACCTAAAAACATCATTGGGTTAACATCCGATCAAGTTGCGGTACTGACAACAACACAATTATCGACATTACTTAAACCTGATTTGTTTGCTTTAACAACGGCTCAAACATCAGGGCTTTCTGCCGCTCAAATGTCAGCGTTTTCCTCATCACAAATCTTACAATTATCGCCAAATGGCGTGTCTGGATTGCCAAGTGACACGATTACGGCATTAACCACAAAAGTAATTTCTTACTTGCCTCCAACTACGATTAAAGAACTTACAACAGGACAATTAAACGCTTTAACCGTAGCGCAGGTGTCTGCATTGGACTCATCGCAAATTAACGCTTTAAGTGCAGAAAAAGTCGCGGCAATTACACAATTAGCCGCATTAAAAACGGAAGCTCTTGCTGGTCTTAATCCAGCAAACATTGTAAGTTTAGATATAGCTAACTTGACCGGTGAAGGACAATTAGCAGCCTTGACTCCTACGCAATTTGGTTTTTTAAGTACCGATCAAATTAGTAAAATAACAAGTGCTGGATTATTTACGGACACTATTCTTAGCGCATTTAATGCAGATAAAATTGCAGCGATAACGCCATTTTCAGATGTACTTGCGAAAAATGTGGCTGGCTTAACTGGCTCTAACATTAGTAAATTAGATATAACAACATTAACGCCAGATCAAATGGCATTTTTAGGTTCTTCAGCGGCGGCGGCATTAAATTCAACACAAATTGCGGCTCTTGATGATGCTCACTTTGCCGCTTTAAAACCCGAATCTCTTGCGGCGATTTCACCCAAAAATTTGATTCCAAACTTGCCCACAGCAGCATTTGCAGCGATTACACCTGAAGAATTCGCTGGCATGAAACCCGAACAAGTCCACGCACTCACCTCCGATTACATCAAGGCAATTTCACCTACGATAGCGGCGGAGTTTACGCCTGCCTTAGCAGGTACCTTAACATCAACGCAAATTGTGGATTTGTCATCGGATAGTTTTGCGGCATTAAAGCCTGAGGCTTTCGCAGCAATTAGCGTAAAAGCATTGCCATCTGCGAATGCCGACGCATTTTCGTTATTAACATCTGATCAGCTTATGGCATTAAAACCCACGCAAGTGAAGGTTTTAGTAACTGCCCAAATTTCAAAACTGACGGCTGACAATGCAGTGGGTTTAACTTCTTCAAACATTTCTAAATTAACAGCCGATCAAGCCACCAGTTTAACAACTGATGCGATTTCGGCTTTAACGCCAAATGCGATTAAAGGGTTAAATTTACTAAAGTTCGACACCGCCGATATTGCCGCGCTTACAACGGAGCAAGTTTCATTTTTAACTGCCAGCACGATTCAAATCGGTGGCTTAGATTCGACTCAAGTTCCTGCTTTAACCAGTGACCAAGTTCATGCTATGCAACCGTCAAGTTTTAAAGGTTTAACCGTAGCGGCGATTCCTGCATTGACAACAGCCGTTGTGTCATCATTGACAACGCCCTATCTTGTAACATTAACGACAACACAATTAGAGGCGTTGACACAAACACAAGTAGCCGTTTTAGATCCTGTTATTACTGACTGGTTTAATATAAAAGGCTATATGACCTTGACAGGTGGAAGTCCAACGGCATCGGGTGTTGAAACTTCTAATACGCTTACCGCGCCAACAGTCGCCACCTTAATTAAAGCCGGTAAAATGCCCGTCAACATTACTGGAAGCGTTGGTGCCGACACAATTGTATCAGGTGCCGGCATAGATACATTAACAGGTGGTACAGGCGCAGATAAATTTGTTTTCAACACACCAGACAGTTTAAAAACGGGTGGCGCGATTACCGATTTCATTACTGATTTCTTATCGACAGACAAGGATACAATTAGCTTAGGTGTTGTAGGTGTTGATAGTGCTAGCAGTCCTACAGGCAATTACAAGGAAGATGCGACTGCATTTACAGCGTTGACTGATTTGTTAAAAGCAGCGGATACCGCTCTTGATGGCACGATTAAATTTTTTGCTGCGGCAACAGGTGGTAAAGTGTATTTAGTTACCGACAATGATGGAACAGGTTATACCAATGTTATTGAGCTTACAGGTTTGAAAGATTTAACCGGTATTGCCGCAACAGGCATCGTGCTTTAAACAACTCACCACTCGGATTATCTCTGTAATTCGAGTGGTCGCTTCGATTGAGCCGTACAGAAAATTATCACATTTACGTTTTTTGTGCGGTCAATCAAAAATCATTTTTTTATTTTCTACACATTCAAAACATGACAGAAACAACAGAACAAATCCAAGACGAACAAGACCAAATCAGACAACGCCGCGAAAAATTAACGGCGTTGCGCGAAGAAACCATTGCTTTTCCAACCGATTTTCGCCGCGATGTTGTTGTGGCGGAATTACTGGCAAAATACGACGAAAAAACTAAAGAAGAACTTGAAGAAGCTCATATTCGCGTCAAAATCGCAGGTCGAATGATGACGCGCCGCATTATGGGCAAAGCGAGTTTCTCACATTTGCAAGATATGTCGGGACAAATGCAAGTTTATGTCGCGCGAGATAATTTGCTTGAAGGCGTTTATAACGATCAATTCAAAAAATGGGATATTGGCGATATTTTGGGTGCGGAAGGTTATTTGTTCAAAACGCAAACAGGTGAATTAAGCGTAAAAGTGGATAACATTCGTTTGTTAACGAAAGCGTTGCGTCCGTTGCCTGAAAAATTCCACGGCATTGCAGATCAAGAAATTAAATATCGTCAACGGTATTTAGATTTGATTATGAGCCAACAATCCCGCGACACATTTTTGATTCGTTCAAAAGTCGTAGCATATATTCGTAATTTTTTGATTGAACGCGCATTTTTAGAAGTCGAAACACCGATGATGCAAGTCATTCCGGGTGGCGCGACGGCTCGCCCGTTTACCACGCATCACAACGCGCTCGACATGGATATGTTTTTGCGGATTGCACCTGAATTGTATTTAAAACGTTTGGTTGTGGGCGGTTTTGAACGTGTATTTGAAATCAACCGTAATTTCAGAAACGAAGGACTTTCAACACGCCACAATCCCGAATTCACGATGTTAGAATTCTATCAAGCCTATGCGGAATATCATGAATTGATGGATTTGACCGAAGAAATGTTACGCGGGATTGCTCAAGAAGTTTTAGGTAAAACCACAATTACTTATCAGGGTGAAGAATACGATTTTGGCAAACCCTTTGTCCGAATGACCGTTTTTGATTCAATTTTGCATTTCAATCCCGACTTAAAAGCTGAAAACATTTCAACTCGTGAAGAAGCGGTAAAAGTCGCTGAAAATTTGAAAATTTCTGTGAAAGACGGTTATGGTTTGGGAAAAATTCAAATCGAAATTTTTGAAAAAACGGTTGAAAGTCGTTTGATGAATCCGACGTTTATTACCGCGTATCCCGTGGAAGTTTCACCGCTTGCACGTCGCAATGACAATGATCCACACGTTACCGATAGATTTGAATTTTTTGTCGGTGGACGTGAAATTGCCAACGGTTTCACCGAATTAAATGATGCAGAAGACCAAGCGGCGCGTTTTCAACAACAAGTAAATGAAAAAGAAGCTGGCGATGATGAAGCGATGCACTTTGATGCCGATTATATTGTTGCACTCGAACACGGAATGCCGCCGACGGCGGGTGAAGGTATCGGTATTGATCGTTTAGTCATGTTATTTACAGATTCACCATCGATTCGAGATGTGTTGTTATTCCCACACATGCGTCCAAAATAAACACACCTAATGCTTAAAAATACTCAAAAATTACTTGACGTTATGGCGCAACTGCGCCATCCAGAAACCGGCTGCGCTTGGGATGTTAAACAAGATTTCACCAGTTTGATTCCTTATGTAATTGAAGAAGCCTACGAAGTTGTTGATGCGATTGAGCGCGAAGATTTAGACGATTTACGTTCTGAATTAGGCGATTTATTGCTGCAAGTCGTTTTTCATTCGCAAATTGCGAATGAACGTGGCTTATTTTCATTTGAACAGGTTGCTGAATCGATTACGAAAAAATTGATTCGTCGTCATCCACACGTTTTTGCGGATGCCGTTTTTGAAACAGATGCAGAACGTCATGCCGCATGGGAGCAATCCAAAGCAGATGAACGAAAAGAAAAAAATCCCGAATTAAAAAGTGTTTTATCGGGCGTAGCACGTTCACTACCCGCTCTTTTGGAATGTGAAAAAATTCAAAATCGTGCTGCACAACATGGTTTTGATTGGAAAACCGTGCCGCCTGTTTTCGATAAAGTTTTGGAAGAATTAGATGAAGTCAAAGAGGCTTGGGAATCGGGAAATCAAAGCCACATTCAAGAAGAAATTGGTGATTTGTTACTTGTTGTGGTGAATTTAGCGCGACATTTAAACGTCAATCCTGAAATCGCGTTGAAACAAAGTACGCAAAAATTTTCTAAACGTTTTCACTATATTGAAAAGCAAGTTGCAACGGCAGGTCTTGTTTTGAAAGAGTGTGAATTAGAAGAATTGGATGCGCTTTGGAACGAAGCAAAACGAAGATAAAAAAAGGCGCGAAACGCGCCTTTTTCCTGAATCCAGACAAAAGAGATTAAACAATAACGCCGTTCAAAACTAATTCTTCAATGGTATAAGAATCACCATTGAATTCTAAAATTTCTACGTTAGTTAAACTGTCTTCGCCTTCGTTGATGTCTGGATTATCGCCCGTATAAAGAACGGTAAAACTACCGCTAACATCTTGATTAGCTACAATTTGATAATCCTCTAACGCCCCGTTGAAAATCACCATATCATTACCGTCACCGCCATCGATGACATCGTTACCTTCGCCACCTTCAATCGAATCGTCGCCACCTTCGCCGTTAATTGTGTCATCACCCGCTTTACCGTTTAGGTTATTAGCAACTAATCCACCATCAATTTCTTGAATTAAGTTATTAAATTCATCGCCTGTGCCGTTAATAGCTTTTACGCCGGATAACGTTAAAATTTCAACATTGCTGCTGCTTAATTCAAAACTCACACTCGCAATAATCTCATCTTTTTCGCCACCAGTTGCCGTTTCGGTAATTGTGTCTTCGGTGTTGTTCATGTAGTAAATATCATCGTCATTGCCACCAATTAACGCATCTTTTCCTAAGCCACCATTTAGTTCATCCGCGCCAGCACCACCAACTAACGTGTCATTCCCAGCACCACCGTTGAGTTTATTGTCACCAACATTACCCGTGATTTTGTTGTTCAATTCGTTACCGGTGCCACTGTTATCCAAAATACCCGCTAAATTTAAATTCTCAACATTGGCACCGAGTGTATAACTTGACGTACTTTCAACGGTATCGGTACCTGCCGCCTTAGCTTCTGTAACAACATCTTTTTTGTTATCCACAAAATAATAATCGTCGCCCACGCCGCCCGCCATATTGTCGGCTCCAACGCCGCCTTGAAGCGTGTCGTTGCCTTTATCGCCCGTTAATTTATCGTCGCCTTTTCCACCATCTAACGAATCATTACCGCTGCCAGCCAACAAAATGTCATTTCCTTCACCACCTAACAACATATCATTACCGTTACCCGCATCAATTGAATCGTTACCGTTTCCACCGTCCAATAAATCATCTCCAGCATAACCCAGTAACGTATCCGCGCCGGCTAAACCCGATAAATTATCATTTTTTTCCGCGCCAACAATCTTGTTATTACTCGACGTGCCTGTTTTCGTTAAGCCGTTAATCGTAATTGCCGCTTTAATATCTGTGGTTTCTGTACTCGTTGCGGATTCTACAAATGCTAAATCATCGGTATAACTGATATTCACGCTGATTTTTTTACCAATATCGCTTTTGATTGGCGTGTACGTCTCAGTGGTAGCACCCGAAATTGCTTTGCCCGCTAATAACCATTGATAACTAAAATCACCCAGTCCGTCCGCATCTTTCAGCGTGTTAGTGATTGATAAAGCAGAGCCAACTTTTGCCGTTCCTTGAATTTTTACTTCGCCTGTTGGCTTGTGATTAACGATTTTTGTAATACTGGTGTCATTGACAGAAACCGAAACGTTTTGTTCTGCATCATCATTCAATGTCAACGTTAAATCTTCCAAACCTTCTGTTAATTTGTCCTCAATAAAACCTAGAACTAAACTTGCTGTACCATTTTCATCAATCGAAAACTGTGAATCTGGAAAGCCACCGCTGACATCATCCTTAGATATTTTGCCATTAAAAGTGAAGTCAACAATGCTTCCTTTTGGTAAGTTGGTAGTTTCAAGATTAAATGTTACTGTTCCACCTTCATCAACTTCCGTACCATCTGCCGTCAATGTGTAAGTTGGAACAATAACTTTAACTAAATCCGTTGCACTACTGGTAACACTTTCGACATTTTTCAATAAATCGGTATAACCCGCTTTTACGCTGATTGATTTGCCTAAATCGGATGTGACTAACGTGTAATTGTCATCCGTTGCACCTGAAATAGTTTTGCCATTTCTTAGCCATTGATATGAAATTTCACCCAAACCGTCAACATCATTTAAGGTATTTTCTGCGGTTAAAATCTGTCCAACTTGAGCATCTCCAAGAATGGTTACAGAACCTGTTGGTGAATTATTTTTTGCTGCTGTTTTAACGCTTGTGTCTTTTACACTGACTGCAATGCTTTGACTTGAATCGTCTTGTAACGTCACGGTTAAATTTTCTGAACCTTCAGTTAAACGATCTTTTGCAAAAGTAATCGTTGATTTTGCCGTACCATTTGAACCTACGAAAAATGATGAAGAACTCAAACCGGCAGTTGTATCTGCACTAGTAATACTGCCACCAAAATCAAATTTAACTTCTGTGTCAGCAGAAACATTTTCTGTTTGCAAACTCAACGTAATCGTGTCACCTTCATTTGCATTCGTTTTATCTACAGACAAAGTGTATGTTGGCAACTCTTCTGAAGTTGCACCAACTGTAACAAAATCACTTGCAACGGTTTCAAAATTGCCAAGTAGGTCACTATATGTAGCAACGACTGAAATCGATTTTCCTTCATCTTCGGGGGTAATAGTGTAACTATCACCTTCTGTAACCGGGGTAACATTAGTGTCATCACTAACAAACCAAAAATAAGAAATTGGATTGTCAGTAATCCCGTCAATGCCATCCGAATCTGAGAATGCCGGATTAGCGGTCAATGTTTCACCTACTTGGGCTACACCATCAATGATTATATTTCCTGTCGGTAAATTGTTTTCCTGTACTGCTGGAGGATTAACTTCTGTAACCGGAGAAGTTGGTTGAACAGGCTGTTCTATAACAGGAGTAACTGGAGTGAGCGGTTGCGATGCTTTAGAAATAACCAATTCATCGGTTGTTGTATCGACTGTTTTGGTGACGGGATCTCTAAAATTACGTTCCGCTTCTACGTTATATTTTCTAGTGTCTAAGGCGTTGGGAATCTGTAATGTCCAGCTAGTTCCATTGATAGCTAATTCAGAGGCGGATCTATTATATTGTTTGCCATCAAGCATTATTTGAAATGATTCATCTGTTTGTAATGGTTCAATACCAACTGTGCCTGTAATAGTCGGTGTTGTATCTTCTGTGCTAAAAAAATCGACAGTTGGAATGCGGTTTACAGCCGGAACAAGATCAACTTTGTTTGCTGGCGCGGATTCAACTTTGTTTATAGGTGCTAAAGCCATGATAAATCTCCAAAGATATTAAAATAAAAAATACGCCCGTCTAGTGTAATCGCTATTAAGAAATTCGGCGATAGTTATGACCCAAAAATTGGAATTAAAAGTTGAGTACGCATAACAATTTCCCTAGATTGAATAATAAACTAAATTCAATCGTTAAGTAAAACCATGAATAAGTCAATAAATCCGCACAAGCTATTCAAATGCACTGCGTTCTAATGGTATATTGCGCCCGATAAAAACAAGAAAAATGCAGTAACTAACAGGAGAGTTTTATGATTGATGAAACCGTTGACAAGTCGAAAAGGCAGTTTCTTACAACGGCATTAACCGTTGTAGGAGCAGTTGGCACCGGCTATTTAGCCGTTCCTTTTTTATCGCAAATGCAGCCGAGCGTAAAAGCTATGGCAGCAGGCGCACCGGTTGAAGTGGATATTAGTAAAATAGAAGAAGGACAATTGATTCGTGTAGCATGGCGCGGAAAACCTGTTTGGGTTTTGCAGCGTTCGCCAGAAACATTAGAAACTTTAAAAACATTAGATGGTCAATTGCGTGATCCGCAATCGAACGAGTCGGAACAACCGCCATCAAGCAAAAATTCAGTGCGTTCAATGAAACCTGAAATTTTTGTCGCGGTTGGTTTGTGTACACATTTAGGTTGTTCGCCAACTTTTAGACCTGAAGTCGCGCCACATGATTTGGGTTCAGATTGGAAAGGTGGATTTTTCTGCCCTTGTCACGGTTCATGGTTTGATTTAGCGGGTCGCGTTTATAAAGGTGTTCCTGCGCCAACCAACTTAGAAATCCCCCCTTATCGTTATGTGACCGATACGTTAATTATTATTGGTGAAGCAGCCGAGGAGAAAGCCGCATGAATTTAAAACCGACTCGTTTAAGAATGTGCGGCAATTGGGTTTTAGATCGTTTCCCTCTCGCACAAGTTTGGAATGAACACATGGCGCACTATTACGCGCCAAAAAATTTCAATTTTTGGTATTTCTTCGGTTCATTAGCGTTATTGGTTTTAGTAAATCAATTCGTTACCGGTATTTTACTTACCATGAATTACAAACCGGATGCGAAATTTGCGTTTGATTCCGTTGAATATATTATGCGCGACGTTAATTGGGGTTGGTTAGTGCGTTATATGCACTCCACTGGCGCATCAGCATTTTTTATTGTCGTTTATTTGCACATGTTCCGAGGTTTGCTTTACGGCTCGTTTAAACAGCCGCGCGAATTGATTTGGATTTTCGGGATGTTGCTTTTTGTCGCGTTAATGGCAGAAGCGTTTATGGGATATTTGTTACCTTGGGGACAAATGTCTTATTGGGGCGCACAAGTTATTATTTCCTTATTTAGCGCAATTCCAGTTGTCGGCGACGATTTAGCGTTATGGATTCGTGGTGATTATGTTATTTCTGATGCAACGTTAAACCGCTTTTTTGCCTTTCATGTTATCGCGGTGCCACTTGTTTTAGTGTTGCTTGTGTTTATGCACATTGTCGCGTTGCACGAAGTCGGTTCAAATAATCCAGACGGTGTTGACATTAAAAAATCAAAAGATCCTTGGGGACATCCAACAGACGGAATTCCATTTCATCCCTATTACACCGTGAAAGATGTAGTCGGTGTTGCCGTATTTTTATTGTTTTTTGCTACAGTTATTTTTTATATGCCAGAAATGGGCGGTTACTTTTTAGAACACGCTAATTTTATTCCCGCTGATCCAATGAAAACCCCTGAACATATTGCACCTGTTTGGTATTTCACACCGTTTTACTCGATTTTGCGGGCAATTCCTGACAAATTCGCGGGTGTCATTGGTATGGGGGGGTCAATTGTGGTGTTATTTTTATTACCGTGGCTTGATCGTGGCAAAGTAAAATCGATTCGTTATCGCGGTGGTATTTATAAAAAAGCGTTAATGTTATTCGTTGTCAGTTTTATTGCATTGGGTTATTTAGGTACGCAACCTGTCACACCTTTAGCAACAATCATGGCGCGAATTTTCACTGCATACTATTTTGGCTTTTTCTTATTGATGCCAATTTATACTCGTTGGGAAAAATTAAAACCCGTTCCAAACCATATTACGATGCAACCTACTTTGGAAGAACGCATACCAGAAATGAAAGCCGTTTTTGACGAAGTGACGCTCGTGACGGAAGGCGAAAATGCAAAACGCGGCTTTAATCCAACCGGCGCGAAAAATGTTTTGGTTCGCACAGCAAAAAATTTGAAAGAGAGCTTAGATTGATATGAAAAAATTACTTTCACTATTTTTATTGTTAGCTTCATTCAATGTCTTTGCGTCGGGGGGGGTCGATTTGCAGGATGCAGATATTGATTTGAATGATAAAGTTTCGTTACAACGTGGAGCAAAACATTTCGTCACATATTGTTTAGGTTGTCATTCAGCAAAACAAATTCGTTATTTGCGCGTCGCCGTTGACTTGGGTTTAGATGAAAAACACGTTTTAAAAGACATCGCGCCAGAAGGTGCTGGCATTTACGAACAATTACATTCGGCAATGAATAAACATGATGCTGAAAAGTGGTTCGGAACACAGCCGCCCGATTTGTCATTGATTGCTCGTTCTCGCGGTGCGGATTGGCTTTATAGCTATTTAAAAGGATTTTATGTTGATAAAAGTCGCCCGTTCGGTGTGAATAATGCGATTTTTGAAGATGTTGGTATGCCTAATCCATTGTGGCAATTACAAGGTGAACAAAAAGCTATTTTTGAAACCGTCGGCGAAAGACGAGTTCTGGAAAAATTAGTGAGTTCAAGCGAAGGAACACAATCACCCGAAGAATTTGACAGAACCGTTAATGATTTGGTGAACTTTTTAGTGTACGTTGGTGAACCCGTACAACTTGAACGTCAAAAATTAGGTAAATATGTTTTATTTTTCTTGTTAATTTTCTTAGTGATTTCGTATTTATTGAAAAAAGAATACTGGAAAGACGTACATTAAGATTGATTTAACCGACTGAAAAACAAGGAAGTTTTCAGTCATTTCACCGAAATGGAATTCAATCGTGTATAATTAAGCCTCATCTTTTCCTCTCATGAGGTTGTTTTTTGTGACCAATTTAGCCACTCGTAAATCCGTTATGATTCTATATTCTTCTCCTATTTGTGTTATGAGCCATTGCGCTCGTTTTGTTTTACAAGAAAAAGGCATCGCTGCTGATGTTGAGTTTTATGAACCCGAAAATCCACCAAAAGATTTACTGGCAGATAATCCGCGTTGCGTCATTTCGGATGAAAATCCGCGCGGAACATCACCAACGTTAGTTGAACGTGATTTGGTACTTTATGATTCGCGCATCATTATGGAATATCTTGATGAACGATTTCCACATCCGCCGTTACACCAAATGGATCCCGTTTCGCGTGCCACTGCAAGAATGTTGATTAAACGTATTGATCAAGATTGGTATCAATTGCTAAATGATGTTTTATATACCGGTGAAAAAAAATCCGCGAAAGCTAAGAAAACGTTGCGTGAAAGTTTATTAAATGCCGCACCTATTTTTGCTTCGCGTCCATATTTTATGAGCGATGAATTTTCGTTAATCGATTGTGTCGTTACACCCTTATTGTGGCGGATGCCGAGCATTGGCATCGATTTAAGTGCCGCGAATGACGATGTGATTAACAAATACGCACAACGAATGTTTAATCGCCCTGGTTTTAGACGTAGTTTAAGTGAAGTTGAAAAAGATATGGCGGAATTGCCAAAATGACAGAGTTAAAACCTTATCTTATCAGAGCCATTTATCAGTGGATTTTAGATAACGATTTTACGCCGCATTTGTTAGTGAATGCCGAAAATAAGAGAGCGGTTTTACCGCAACAATTTGCTCAAGATGGACGGATTATTCTGAATATCCGTCCTCAAGCGGTTGAAGCGTTATCGTTAGGTAATGATGCGATTGAATTTAATACTCGTTTTAATGGCAAATCGACTTACGTTAACGCACCAATTTCGGCAGTTATGGCAATTTACGCCAAAGAAAATGGCAAAGGAATGGTGTTTGATATTGATGAATCACAAGATGATGAGCCTACTCCGCCGCCGTCAGAACCTTCTAAAAAAGAAAAGCCAAAGTTGCGTGTATTGAAATAAAAACGCGCTACAAAATTTCTCTTTCTAAACCACCATTAAAAACGTGTACGATTTTAGTGGTGGCAAAATTCACCACTAATTTTTCCATATAGAAAATCCACGGTTTAAAAATCCCAAACGAGTGTGCTATAGTCACATCTAATTGAGAATGGTTATTGATAATAATCAATCTATGTTTAGCTTATTTGCAAAGGGGTACGTTTCATGTCGATTAGTTTAAAAGATCTTTCAGTTGGTGATTCAGGAAAAATTACAGGATTCGATATTACCGGAAAAGCCTATCGTAAACGTTTGCTGGCAATGGGTCTGACTCGTGGGACAGAATTTAAAATCACTCGTTTTGCACCACTTGGCGATCCGATTGAAATTAAATTGCGTGGTTTTTCTCTGACTTTACGAAAAGAAGAAGCCTCGGCTGTTTTGACGGAACGATTGCAATGAAAAAAGATTTTATCGTCGGAATTGTCGGTAATCCTAATTGTGGAAAAACGACTCTTTTCAATGTGTTGACTGGTTCGAAACAATACGTTGGTAATTGGGCTGGCGTAACCGTAGAAAAAAAAACGGGTGAATACGATTTCGATAATCAACACATTCAATGCGTTGATTTACCGGGTACTTATTCACTTGAATCATCGGATGATAATGTGTCGCTTGACGAAAAAATTGCGCGTGATTACGTTGCTTCGCGTGAGGCGGATTTAATTATCAATGTTGTAGATGCCTCAAACATTGAACGCAATTTATATTTGACGGCTCAACTTATCGAAATGCGCGTGCCAATGTTAGTTGTTTTGAATATGATGGATTCGGTCAAACGGCGGGGCATCAAAATTGATCTTGAACTTTTTGCTAAACAACTTGGTTGCCCAGTAATTGCTATTTCAGCGGCCACAAAACAAGGCATTCCCGCGTTAAAAACCGCCATAAATCTCGCTGTAGCGTCGCAACCTATTCCCCACGCTGAAATTCATTATATTGATGAGTTGGAAAAAGTTATTTCAGAATTATCACCACAAATTATTGAAATTTCTAAAACTTATCCCTGTGATTGCCGTTGGTTAGCGATACGCTTATTGGAAAATGATACGTTAGCACATGAAATTGTCGGCGATGTTTTTTTGCCTTTAATTACAAAATTACAGCAACAAGTTGAAATTGAAACTAATGATGAAATTGACATTTTAGCCGCAGATGCGCGATACGAATTTGTTAATCAATTGACGAAAAAAACCGTTTGCAAACTCAATGAAGTTAGTCGCCATTTCAGCGAAAAAATTGATCGCATTGTATTAAATCGCTTTTTAGGTATTCCGATTTTTTTGCTCGTGATGTACACCATGTTTTTATTTACAATTAACATTGGCAGCGCGTTTGTAGACTTTTTCGAACAACTTGTCGGGGCATTTTTAATCGATGGATTAAGCGAAATTTTAAACTTTTACAATTTTCCTGACTGGCTAAATGTTTTGCTCACGCAAGGCGTGGGCGGTGGAATACAGGTTATCGCAACATTTATTCCGATTGTCGGATTTCTATTTTTATTTTTGTCGATGCTTGAAGATTCCGGTTACATGGCGCGTGCCGCTTTTGTGATGGATAGATTTATGCGCTTTTTGGGTTTACCTGGTAAAGCGTTTGTACCAATGATTGTGGGATTTGGCTGTAATGTACCCGCCATTATGGCAACGCGAACACTGGAAAATCCGCGCGATAGAATTTTAACGAACTTAATGAATCCTTTTATGTCATGTGGCGCACGGCTACCGGTTTACGCGCTTTTCGCCGCCGCTTTTTTTCCGATAAATGGACAAAATATCGTTTTTAGTTTGTATTTGATTGGGATTGTTGTCGCGGTTTTAACTGGCTTGATTATGCGACACACCTTATTCAAAGGGGAAGCCGCTCCGTTTATTATGGAATTGCCAATGTATCATTTGCCCACATTACAAGGCGTTTTTATTCGCACCGGCGATCGTTTGAAATCCTTTATGTTAAATGCTGGAAAAATTATTGTGCCGATGGTTTTGGTCTTAAATTTTTTAAATGCGCTTGGAACCGATGGTAGTTTTGGGCGTGAAAATACAAATCAATCGGTATTAAGTGAAATTGGTCGGAAACTGACTTTTGCATTTGAACCGATGGGAATTCATGAAAATAATTGGGTGGCGACAGTCGGAATCTTTACAGGTGTTTTAGCAAAAGAAGCCGTCGTCGGTACACTTGATGCACTTTACGGACAGCTAGAAACGTCTGATTCTAGCATTGAAAAACCTGCCTTCGATTTGCAACAAGCACTGAAAGAAGCCGCGTTGACCGTACCTAAAAATTTATCTGATGTGGCGAATCGTTTACTCGATCCGCTTGGTTTAAACGTTGGCGAATTGAACAATACAGAAGCGGTTGCAAGCGCACAAAATGTTAAAATAGCGACATTTACAGCAATGCAGCATAATTTTGATGGGCAAGCAGGCGCGTTTGCATATTTATTATTTATTCTGCTTTACACGCCATGTGTGGCGGCCACTGCCGCTATTTATCGTGAAACATCCGCAGGATGGGCAGCTTTCACTGTTGCGTGGACAACGGGTATTGCGTATTTTTCAGCCACACTTTTTTATCAAACTGCCACTTTTTCAGAGCATCCAGAAAGTTCATCAATGTGGATTTTAGGTTTAAACGGCTTGTTATTTGCGATTATTTTGAAATTTTGGCTACAAGGTCAACGTAAGGTTGAAATAGTATGATTTTATCCAATTTACGAAAGTATTTAAAAGAACAGAAAAGTGTCGCGTTGCGTGATTTAATGCTACATTTCGATACAGACGCAGAAGCATTGCGCGGTATGTTACAAATTTTAATCTCGAAAGGTTATGTGCAAAAAATTACCGCGAATGAATCTTGCGGCACTAGTTGCTGTAAATGTGATAGCACACTTACTGAAATTTATGAATTTTCCAAATATGAAAAAAACAATTATTAAATGAATAAACTCCTTGAAAAACTGCTACAAAAACAAGATTTAACCATGATGGAAATGCGTCAGGCTATGCAATTTTTTATGAGCGGTGACGCAAACGAAGCTCAAATTGCCGGTTTTTTATGTGCGTTGCGTTCAAAAGGCGAAACGATAGATGAAATTGCCGCTGCGGCTGATGTAATGCGTGAATTAGCGACACCGATTGAAATTTTTGGTGAACACGTTATAGACACTTGCGGTACGGGGGGGGATGGTGCAAATACCTTTAACATTTCAACAACCAGCGCGTTCGTCGTTGCCGCAGCAGGTGGACAAGTTGCGAAACACGGAAATCGTTCCGTTTCGAGTTTTTGCGGCAGTGCAGATGTTTTGGAATTAGCCGGTATAGATTTAAATTTAAGTCCCGAACAAGTTGCGGAATGCGTGAAAGCGATTGGTATTGGCTTTTTATTTGCTCAAAATTATCACGGTGCAATTCAACATACCCGTGAAGCGCGTAAAAAATTGGGCGTACGAACACTGTTTAATTTACTTGGACCTTTAGCGAATCCAGCAAAAGCGAATCATCAGTTAATCGGTGTCTTTGATAAAAAATGGGTTGAACCACTCGCTCACGTTTTCAAAAAATTGGGCAGCCAACACGTTTTAGTTGTCAGCGCGGAAGATGGTTTAGATGAAATTAGCATTGCATCTGAAACACACGTTGCGGAATTAAAAAATGGTGAAATTTCTTGCTATACCATTACGCCAGAACAATTTGGTTTAACACGGGCAAATTTAGAAACTCTCGCCATTGAAAATGCAGAAGAAAGTTTGCAAATTCTTAAAGCAGTTTTGAATAATGAAACTGGCACAGCAAAAGATATTGTTTTATTAAACGCTGGCGCGGCAATTTACGCCGCAGATTTAGTGGATTCTCTTGCAGCAGGAATTGCGAAAGCCAACGAAGTCATTGTGAGCGGCGAAGCAAATCAGAAATTCCGTAATTTTGTTGCGTATTCAAAAACCTTTTCGTCATGAATTCGTCGATGATTTCACGCTTATTTGAACAACTCGCCATCGCTATTCCAGAGCCAAAAACAGAATTGATTTATCAAAGTCATTTTGAATTACTGATTTCGGTTGTTCTGTCCGCCCAAGCCACAGATAAAAGTGTTAATAAAGCGACTGAAAAATTATTCGCTGTTGCAAATACGCCAGAAAAGATTTTAGAACTCGGCGAAGATGGCTTAAAAAATTACATTAAAACGATTGGTTTATTTAACACAAAAGCGAAAAACATTATTTTACTTTGTAAAAAATTGCTCGAATTCTATAACGGCGAAGTACCGCATACACGCTCGGAATTAGAAAGTTTAGCGGGCGTGGGTCGTAAAACAGCGAACGTTATTTTAAATACCGCTTTTGGAGAACCCACAATTGCTGTAGATACTCACATCTTTCGAGTAGCAAATCGTATCGGTTTAGCCCATGCCGAAACCGTTTTAGCGGTTGAAAAGGAATTAGAGCGTGTCATTCCTGAAAAATTCAAAAACGATGCTCATCATTTGCTCATTTTACATGGTAGATACACTTGTATGGCACGAAAACCACTTTGTGAAAATTGTGTAATTAGTCGTTATTGCGAATTTTTTCAACTCACCACGCATTGATAAGCACAAGCTGTTTTAAGACTTAGTTCCGTTTTATTGCTAAAATAGCTCAAATTTTTATCTTATTATTTATAGAGTTGTCATTGAATGAAGATTCGCGTTTCAATTGTTTTTTCTGTTTTAACTTTGCTGTCACAACCGAGTTTTGCGACTGTTTATAATTTACCTGCAAAAGCGCGTGATAGTGTTGTGGCAGAGTATCCAAATGAAATTGCTGTAACACGCGCCGATCAAAATGAAACGCTGCTTGATGTAGCGCGACGTTTTTCACTAGGACAAGTTGAAATTATTCGATTAAATCAAGAATTAGACCGCTGGCTAATTAAAAAAGATTCTATTATCACCTTACCAAACAAACGGATTTTGCCGGATTCACCACATGATGGTATTACGTTAAATATCGCAGAATATCGAATGTATTATTACGCGGGGAATGGCAAAGTTTATTCGTTTGCACACGGTGTCGGGCGACAGGATTGGAAAACGCCGCTTGGTAAAACAAGTGTTCAAAAAAAAGTGAAAGACCCCGTTTGGCGACCACCTGAATCAATCCGTCGTGAACACGCCGCAAATGGCGATCCATTGCCTGAAGTTGTACCCGCTGGCATTCACAATCCGCTAGGTGCTTACGCGCTATATTTGAACTTGCCCGGTGATTATCGAATTCACGGAACTGATATTGATAAAATTTACGGTATTGGAATGCAAATCACACATGGCTGTGTGCGAATGTATCCCGAAGATATTGATATGCTTTACCATTTAGTAGATGAAGGAACGGCAGTTTATATTGTTAAACAACCCATTAAAGTCGGTTGGCTGGATAATGTGCTTTATGTCGAATCGCATCCCGATTTAGAAGGTGAAGAAACAACATTAGAGCAGCGTTTAGCAAGTGCATTAGCGTTGATTCAAAAAGCGAATAATTATGAATTACCCGAATTTGACCAAACGGCATTGAAAGATGCTTTAGAAAAACAAACCGGAAATCCCACCGCTATTTATGAACGCATTATTTCACCAGAAGAAGCCGCAGCCGAAGAAGCGGCTGCATTAGCGGCAGCAGAAATTCCGCCAGTTGCACCACCTGTTAAAGCGATTGCCCCGCCTATAAAACCGCTAGCTTCCGTTGTAAAAAAACCGAATGCACCAATTCCAAAACTGACATCCAAAAACAAATTGGCGACAACAAAAAAACCAGCCATTTCGACAAAAGTTAAAGCGATTAAAGCCGCAAAACCGATTGTAAAACCAATCGAAAAACCAGTTCCAAAACCACTATCAGCGGGTTATCACCGCCCTTAAATTCTTTCCTTCACGTTAAATTTATAAAACATCATGAAAAAAATTTTTATTTCAGACAAACTCGCTAACGATGGCGTAGCGTATTTAAAAGCACAAGCGGACATTGAAGTTCATTTTGAAGTCGGTTTAAGCGAAGACGAATTATGTGCAAAAATTGGCGATTTTGACGCGCTGTTAATTCGTAGCGATACCGTTGTCACGCCAAAAGTTTTGCAAGCCGCGAAAAACTTGAAACTTATCGGTCGCGCTGGCATTGGCGTAGATAATGTTGATATTCCAGCCGCAACCGAAATGGGCGTAATCGTGATGAATACTCCAGACGCGAATGCAACGACCACCGCAGAATTAGCGATTGCTCACATGATGTCATTAAGCCGCCATTTACCAACCGCTGACAAATCCGTGCGAGCTGGAAAATGGGAGCGTTCAAAATTAACAGGTTCTGAAGTGGCGCGTAAAACGCTAGGGATTGTCGGTTTTGGTACAATTGGACGTTTAGTTTCGCAACGTGCTGCTGGCTTAAAAATGAATGTGATTGCGTTTGATCCGTTTGTTGCTCCCGAAATTTACGCCGATTTAGGCGTTGAATCCGTAACGTTAGATGAGTTAATTTCACGTTCTGATTACATTACGTTGCATTGCCCATTGATTGAAAAAACGAAAAACATCATTAACGCCGCGCAACTTGAAAAAATGAAATCTACCGCCATGCTAATTAACTGCGCTCGCGGTGGATTGATTGACGAAGCGGCTCTTTATGACGCATTGAAAAATAAAAAAATCGCTGGTGCCGCATTAGACGTTTATGAAAATGAACCACCAAAAGATTCACCGTTATTTGAATTAGAAAATATCGTTTTCACGCCGCATTTAGGCGCATCGACCAATGAAGCGCAACTCGCTGTTAGCGTAGAAATCGCAGAACAAGCTGTCACTTTTTTACGCACGGGCGAAGCGGTAAATGCGTTAAATCTACCGCGCGTTTCAGCAGATGAATTGAAAAAATCGAACGATTACATGAATCTTGCTACACAGTTGGGCAAAGTATTGGCAGGTTTAAGTTTAAAGCCATTAACAAAACTGGAAGTTTCTTTGTTTGGTCGCGCGGCAGAAGTTTCAGCACGTCCAATTTCGGTGGCGGCATTAGTTGGCGTTTTAAGTAGTCAATTTTCCACACCTGTAAATCGCGTGAATGCTGAAAACATCGCAAAACGTCAAGGTTTGGTTTTGGTCGAATCCGTTTCACAAGAAACGCAAGATTATGTTTCCTTAATTAAATTAACCGGTCACAGCGCAGACAGTTCAATCACATTATCGGGCGTTTTATTAGGTGGACGCTTGCCACGTTTAGTGTCGATTAACGAAATGGATATTGAAATTGTGCCAGAAGGTACGATGCTCATAACACATCACAACGACAAACCTGGTGTGATTTCGGCGATTAGTTCCGTATTAGGCAATGCCGCGATTAACATTTCCAGAATGCAAGTTGGCGTAGCAGATAATCAACAACACGCAATGGCAGTAATTGGTATTTCTAAGCCATTGAGTGCGGATTTATTGGCGCAAGTCAGTGCAATTACTGAAGTTAATCAAGCAACTCAAATCACGTTATGAGTTTCCAGGTCGTTTGCTTTGATTGCGACAGCACATTAAGCAAAATCGAAGGCATTGACGAATTGGCGCGACGGGTGGGTTTAGGCGAAGAACTGGCTAAACTCACCGACGCGGCAATGAATGGTGAAGTCGCTTTAGAAGAAATTTACGGCAAACGTTTAGAATTGATAAAACCAAATCGCGCCGCGCTTGATTGGCTTGGGGAATTTTATATTTCTGAATTGGTTGATGGCGTTGCGGATGTTTTTGCCGAACTTCACAAACACAATAAAACTATTCACATTATTAGTGGCGGTTTATTACCCGCAATTTTACCGTTAGCTAAATTATTGAATGTTCCCGCTGAAAATGTTCATGCTGTCGATGTGTATTTTGCGGAAAATGGCGATTATTTAGATTATGAAACCAAATCACCATTAGCGAAAAATGGCGGCAAAGCGGCAATTATTAAATCATTAAATTCAACAAGTTTAGTGATGATTGGCGACGGAAAAACCGATTTAGAAGCACAACAAGCAGGCGCAAAAGTCATTGGTTTTGGCGGCGTAGTAGACAGAAAATTAGTGCATGAAAAAGCCGATTTTTTTGTAGTAAATTCAAATTTAACAGCGGTATTACCGCATATTATTTAAACTTTTTGGAAAAATTTAGAGAGTAAAACATGGCTGGTCACAGTAAATGGGCAAACATTAAACACCGTAAAGCGGGACAAGACGCACAGCGGGCAAAAATTTTCACCAAAGTTTTGCGTGAAATTAACGTAGCTGTAAAAGCCGCTGGTGGTGATCCTGCAAGTAATCCCGCTTTACGCACCGCGATTGATAAAGCATTGGGGGCGAATATGCGCCGTGATACCATTGATACCGCCATCAAAAAAGCATCTGGTACATTGGAAGGCGTAAATTATGAATCAATTCGTTATGAAGGTTACGGTGCGGGTGGTGTGGCAGTAATTGTTGATTGTCTTACTGATAATAAACAGCGCACAGTCGGTGAAGTTCGTCATGCGTTTAGCAAATCGGGTGGAAATTTAGGCACAGATGGTTCTGTTGCATATATGTTTAGTACCGTCGGAATTATCAGTTACAGCCCAGAAACTGACGAAGATGCGCTAATGGAAGCGGCGATTGAAGCCGGAGCTGATGATGTTGTGACCAATGAAGATGGCTCAAAGGATGTGATGACAACATTAGAAAATTATTTCAATGTTAAAGAAGCGTTAATTACGGCAAATTTTGTGCCTGAAAATTCTGAAATTACAATGCAAGCCAGCACAAAAGCAGAATTAGATGCCGAAAATGCCGAAAAAATGATGTTGTTAATTGAGCGTTTAGAAGATTTAGACGATGTACAAAATGTCTATTCTAATGGCGATATTAGCGACGAAATTATGGCGACAATGAGCTAATTACATTCGACATAATGTCAAAAATAATTTTCTAATTTTCAATTTTTCTTTCGTTCAAATAAATTGAAATAACGATATTATTTTTGACCTGTCACGTCTTATTGCGGATGTGAACTACCGCCACTAAACGCTATCGCGTTCTAGTGGTCGTTTCGACCGACCCGTACTGATATTTTCATCAGTA
>CAIQZX010000119.1 GCA_903876445.1 uncultured Pseudomonadota bacterium
CAGGTTCGATTTTAAAGATTGTCAATCCAGCTTACACCTCGCAAGTGGATTATCTGACGGGTACGCTTTTGGGTACTCGAAAAGGTGATTGCTTTATCCGTTACACGGGGGAGGTCGTTCAGGCGGACTATAACGCGGCTATTGAACACGTTATTTTGTATAAATTCAGAAACGTGCGACTATTCCCCTTTACTTACAAAATCTTAATTGAATAAAACAATGATAAATAATGATGTATTACGCCGTGTTCGTTATGCTTTAAATCTTAACGATGCCACAATGTTAGAGATATTTGCGTTGAGTGATTTTGCTGTCACGCGAGAAGAATTGCTCACATTTCTAAAAAAAGATAATGACGATGATTTTGTGTCGTTGAACAATTTGAAATTATCGCTATTTTTAGATGGACTCATTACATACAAACGCGGCAAAAGAGAAGACGTTACTGTCAAAAAATCCGCCGTTGAATTAGACAATAATGGCATTCTTAGAAAATTGAGAATTGCATTAGAATTCAAAGAAGAAGATATGCTAAACACATTAAAATTAGCCGGTTTTGAATTATCAAAACCCGAATTAAGTGCCTTTTTTAGACATGAATCTCACAAACATCATCGAAAATGCGGCGATCAAGTGTTACGAAATTTTTTACAAGGCATCGCACTTCATTTCCGGCATTCTGAGGAAACAGAAGAAAATTGATTCGATAATTCAGCAACTTTTTCAGCGGGTAATTTAACAATTAGTTGAATTTGTCCCGCAAAAGTTTGCTCTATAATTTTTCCAGTCGCTTTTTTAAGCGTGTATTCAAATGACTGAAATTGGTCATAGTCGAGCGTAAAATGCAGCACTGCCATTTCGATATAGGGTTCTAATGATGCTGAATCAATCGCTTGTTTAGCGGTGTTGCCGTAAGCCCGCGTTAATCCACCTGCCCCCAGTTTCACACCACCAAAATAACGCACCACAACCGCTAATACGTTAACGATATTTTTACCTTCGAGATGTTGAAAAATAGGTTTTCCTGCCGTACCTGTTGGTTCGGCAGCATCATGAAAACGATAAACAATCCCGTTGTCTGTTTTGAAACGGTACGCATAAGCGATGTGATTCGCGTGTGGATGTTGAATTTGTAATGTTTTTAATTCTCGAAAAACATCTTGTTCGTTTTCGCAAGGAATAACAAAACCAATAAAACGCGATTTTTTTATAACCTCTTCAAATATACAAGATTGCGTAATATAAAACATTCAAGAAATCCATGCTTTCCAAATTTGGAATTTAGTATTTTGCACAATAAGAATCACATTCGATTTCCCAAAAAATCGCGCCAACGTAACGCCATAATTTAAATGACGATTGCCAATTACCCACAATTCACCTTTCTTTCGTAACACATTTTTTGCTTGTTTAAACATCGTTTGAGCGATGAAATCACCGATAACGTGTTGCTGATGAAAGGGCGGATTGCATAAAACTAAATCCGTAGAATTTTGTGCGAAATTCGTTAGGCAATCATCGATATAAAATTGCCCACGTTGATTTTTAAACGCTTGTTCAAAATTTTCTCGCGCAGATTCTATTGCCATAAATGATTCATCGACAAAATGAATTTGTGCCATTGGATTTTTTTGTGCTGCTATCAAACCAACAATTCCATTTCCGCATCCTAAATCCACAATATCCTGATATTTTTCAGATTGCGGTAACTGCTCAAGAAAGAAACGAGTACCAATATCCAATTTTTCCCGCGAAAAAACATTCGCGTGATTCGTAATTAGATAATCTGTATTTTCTAAAACATAGCGAATCGGATACGGATTTTGTGGCGTAGAAAAATTGGGATTCAACGTCGCAAAAATTAAACGTGCTTTTTTTTGCGCCAACGATGTTTTTGTTTCGCCAATAATTCGATTTAGCAAATTCCAAACGCTTGGCGTTAAAACTTTCACCATTCCCGCTACAATAATTTTTGTGTTTTCTGAAATACAAGAACGCAACTGGAATAATTGAAATTCTAACAACGCTAACGTTTTTGGGACTTTAATAATCATTAAATCAAAAATTTGTTCTAGCGGTTCCAAACTTTTCGTTAATGTTACCGCTGCTTCAGGCAAATTGTTTTTTGCTAAATTCAAGCGTGTGGCTTGTTGCGAAAGATACGAATCCGAAAGTGCGTGCGGCTGAAATGAATTCAAACCAATTGCCAACGCGCCAAAAGTATCATTGATAATTAAAATTTTTGACGTGTATGGCAATTCTAAATTCGCCGTATAATCTAAAACATATTCATCTGCCGCATCCCAAGCGCGTAACGATTCATGAACATTTTGAGGTAAACGTTGTAATTCAAATTCACCTTGAGAGCTGCGGAAAATTTTAGACATTACGCACGCGATGAAAATTTGCCAGTTTCAGTATTCACTTTAATCATTTCACCGGTTTCTAAATACTCTGGAACTTGAATTTCTGCGCCGGTGCTTAAACGTGCTGTTTTTGTGCGCCCACTTGCTGTCGCGCCTTTAATGGCGGGTGGTGTTTCTAAAACTTCCAAAACAACAACGCTCGGTAATTCAATGCCTAAAATCTCATCATCAACCAATAACGCTACAATACCTTCTAATCCTTCGCTTAAATAATCGATTTGGTCATCCAATTCGTCTTTGCTTAATGTGTATTGTGAAAAATCGTCGGTGTTCATAAAAATATAATTTTCACTATCGATATACGAAAACTGAACTTTAGCGCGAACTAAATCGACATCTTTAAATGAATCATCACCTTTCAACGATTCATCATGTTTTTGACCAGTTTGGACGTTGTTAAATCGAATTTTATACAGCGTTGACGCGCCGCGTGATGAAGGACTTTTTACATCGACATTTTTAACAATATGCGGCACACCGTTAATTTCAACGACCATGCCACGTTTTAAATCACCTGCTTTTGCCATTTTTACGCCCCAACAGCCGCCAACATTTTTGCCAACTCACCTTTGTTGTATAAATCTTTCATGATGTCAGAACCGCCAATTAACTCTCCTCTAATGTAAAGTTGTGGATAAGTCGGCCAATTAGAATAGGTTTTCAAACCTTCGCGCACTTCTTCATCTTCAAAAATGTTGAAATGTTTATAATTTGCACGACAAGCATCTAAAATCTGGACAGCTTGTCCAGAAAATCCACATTGTGGAAAATCCGGTGTGCCTTTCATGAATAAAAGAACACGGTTTGTGCTTAATAAATTTTCAATTTTTTGGGTAACGCTCATAAAAATAACTCCAAGATAAAATAAGAAATACCCACTGATTTTATCAACATTGTGAAAAGTAGCGAAATGTTAATTTGGTTTAAAGTGTATTTTTGTGGCAATTTTCTACAATGTGCGTAATTTTTAGCGAATATATTGTAATATCGAAACGTTTTTTTAACTTTTAACTATTTTTATCATGTCTCTCAGTCAATTATTTCAGCAAGAACCGCGTTGGTTTCAGACCAATCATGTCATTGGTAAAACATTGCCGCATGATTTGCAATCGTGGTTAAGGGAATCTAAATCGCTAACACAACGTCTTAGAAATCAATGGCAAACTGTTCATGTGAATGTTTTATTTGAATCACAACAAATTCCTTTTTTAACCGAACGACGCATTTTAAGAATCCCGGAACACCGCTATAGTTTGGTGCGTGAAGTGATTTTATTATCGAATCAAATGCCGTTAATTTTGGCAAGAACAGTAATTCCTGAAAAAACATTGAAAATTACTCAAGGGAATTTAGCCCGTTTAGGCACAAGACCGTTGGGAGAAATTTTGTTTTCCGCTCCAAGTTTGGAACGTAAAGTGTCAGGAATTACGCGCATAGAGCCAAATCAATGGAAAAGCGATTTACACTTCACTACAGCAATTTGGGGACGGCGCACGCAATATAGTATTTGCGGGGAATCAATGTTAGTCAGTGAATTTTTTTTACCGAGTTTATTTTATGATTACGATAATTCAGCGCGTCACTGAAGCAAGCGTTACCGTTAATGGCAATGTGATTGGCGAAATCCAAAAAGGTATTTTGGCGTTAATTGCGGTTGAGAAAAATGATACGCTAATCATCACAGAACGATTATTTGAACGCATTTTGAATTACCGCATTTTTGCGGATGCGGACGATAAAATGAATCTAAGTTTGCGTGATATTGAAGGCGGTTTATTGCTCGTGCCACAATTCACCTTGGCGGCAAATACAGATAAAGGAAACCGCCCTAGTTTCGCCTCTGCCGCACCACCCGAATTTGGATACGAGGTGTTTGCTTATTTAAAAAAGCACGCAATGAAAACTTATCACAGCGTACAGTTCGGTGAATTTGGCGCAGATATGAAAGTATCTTTAATCAACGATGGTCCCGTGACTTTTACATTGAACTACCCCCACTAAACGCTATCGCGTTCTAGTGGTGGCTTCGACTGACCCGAACTAAGAATATCAGCTCCTTTCGCATCTCCACGAGCTTTGACCCGTTTAGAAGATGGGGAACGCTTTACAGTCACGACAGAACCTGCCGCCTCAAATTGGTTGCATAATCTAACTATGATTGGTTTAGATTGCAAATAGGTTTGCTTTTCACATATTGTCAGCCTCTTGGTTTTCGATGACAAACAATGTAAGCGCACGGGAGTTCTACAGTATGAATAAGAAAATCAAAAGCCGCTTCACGGAAGGAGTCCTATCCATCCCCACCCAAGCGTATCAGCTCTGGGTGGGGAATTTCGCACGGTAAGTTAACAAACACTAATTCGTTTTTTTCATTTCAACGCAATGTTTAAATAATTCAGAACCCCGTAATTGCGATTCTCGTTGCACAATAACTTGCCGACCTTGCTCAAGTTTGAAATTATATTGCGCTTTAGCAACTTCATTTTCGCTTTGTTTTATGGCTAATAAATAATCGGTCGAATCAAATTCAACTAATAAATCTCCTTTTTTCAGCAACCCACCTTCGACAAAATTTGAACTAACACTAACAACTAAACCACCAATTCGCGGGGTTAAATTCACACTTTGCGCGGGAATTACGTTGCCGATTGCATAAATGGTTGTTTGATGATTTTTCACTTTCGTTTTAAGCATTTCGACTAATGGAACTGCGACAATTCTAGGGGTGCGATTCGCACGAGGCTTGTTTGTCATCCAGTAATTTGAAAGCTAAATGGCGGAAAAGTGACAATTAAGGCGACTAAAATGGTGAGGTATTTTTTTATCAAAAATTTATATAAACAGATTTTCACAATCCAACAAAGCATTTGACAATAGGAACATTTCACCACTGTTTGCGTTGTTCTGCTACAAAACAGTTAAGAACGATTGAAAAAATGCCTAAAAATTGAGCTGATTTTTTTCGATGACTGTTAGATAATGGCACGCAACAACTCAATAAGAATAACTACAAAAGGTTTTAAGACTCATGCAGAGACAATCTAGTTTCACCCGCGAAGAATTACTTCAATCTGGTCGTGGCGAATTATATGGCGCGGCTAATGCTCAACTTCCTTTACCGAATATGCTGATGATGGATAGAATCACGCATATTTCCGATGAAGGCGGAACATTCGAGAAAGGTGAAATTATTGCCGAACTCGATATAACTCCCGATTTATGGTTTTTTGATTGCCATTTTCAAGGCGATCCAGTGATGCCGGGGTGTTTAGGTTTAGACGCTATGTGGCAGCTTGTCGGTTTTTATTTATGTTGGATGGGTGGTCCAGGAAAAGGTCGTGCATTAGGTGTTGGCGAAGTGAAATTCACAGGGCAAGTGTTACCGTCAGCCCAAAAAGTGACTTACCGCGTTAATTTAAAACGAGTGATTATGCGTAAACTAGTTATGGGCATTGCGGACGCAACGATGGAAGTGGACGGCAAAGTCATTTATGAAGCCACTGATTTGCGGGTTGGCTTATTTACTTCTACAGAAAATTTTTAAAGGGCGGCAACAATGAAGCGCGTGGTAGTTACTGGTTTAGGCATTGTCTCTAGCATCGGAAATAATCAACAAGAAGTTGTCGAATCCTTGAAAAATGGACATTCTGGCATCGTTTTTTCCGAAATTTATAAAGAAATGGGGTTGCGTAGTCAGGTTGAAGGTTCAATAAAAATAGAATTAGATAATTTAATTGATCGTAAAGTACGTCGTTTTATGGGCGATGGCGCAGCATTTAATTATGTTGCCATGCAGCAAGCGATTGAAGATTCGGGTTTGGAAGAAAGTCAAATTTCGAATTTCCGTACTGGTTTAGTGATGGGTTCAGGTGGACCTTCAACAGCGAACGTAGTGGAAGCTGCTGATATTTTGCGTCAAAAAGGTGTAAAACAAGTTGGTCCTTACCGTGTGCCGCGTGCGATGTCGAGTACGAATACTGCCTGTTTAGCAACCCCCTTTAAAATTAAAGGGGTGAATTATTCAATAACGTCTGCGTGTGCAACTAGCGCACATTGTATTGGTCATGCCATGGAATTGATTCAAATGGGCAAACAAGACGTGGTTTTTGCCGGCGGCGGAGAAGAAGTTCATTGGACAATGTCGGTATTGTTCGATGCAATGGGAGCGATGTCTTCAAAATATAACGATGCACCCACTACAGCTTCACGCCCTTACGATGAAAGCCGTGACGGATTTGTAATTTCAGGTGGCGGCGGCGTTTTGGTGATTGAAGAACTCGAACACGCTAAAGCGCGTGGCGCGAAAATTTATGCTGAATTAGTTGGTTACGGTGCGACTTCTGACGGTTACGATATGGTTCAACCTTCCGGCGAAGGCGCAGTACGTTGTATGCAGCAAGCAATGGCAACTGTTGATGGAAAAATCGATTATATCAATGCACACGGTACGAGTACGCCCGTTGGTGATACGAAAGAATTAGGAGCTTTGCGCGAAGTATTCGCAAATGAAAATATGCCATGGGTGAGTTCAACAAAATCTCTCACGGGTCACGCTTTAGGTGCGGCTGGGGTTAATGAAGCGATTTATTCGTTGTTGATGATGCAAAACAGTTTTTTGAGTGCGTCAGCAAACATTACGCATTTAGACGCGGGTGCCGAGGGAATTCCTATCGTCCGTGAACGGCAAGATAACATTACTTTAAATACAATCATGTCAAACAGTTTTGGATTTGGTGGCACTAATGCAACGCTAGTTTTTCAACGTTACAACGGCTAAGTAATGACTAATCCTTGTAATTTATGCTGCTCAACCGACTTCGATGAACTTTCAAATGTAGGGCGCGACGGTGCATTACGAACCGTGATTTGCAAAAATTGCGGTTTAGTTTGGAGCGATCCGTTTCCGATTGATACTGCCGAGTATTATCAAAAAAATTACCGCATTATTTACAAAGGCACTTACAACCCAAAAATTAAACACATTTACCGTGCTGCGAATGTTGCTATTGAACGCTACAAAAGACTCGAAACACATTTGAACGGTAAAAAAAAGGTACTTGAAATTGGTTCAGGAGGCGGAGAATTTTCGTATTTACTGACGAAAAAAGGCTTTGACGTTTCAGCAATTGAACCGAATGAAGGTTATGGTAATTATTCGAAAAATCAATATGGCTTAAATGTTCAAATTGGATTTGCTCAAAATCTCGAATTCGAGCTTGAAACGTTTGATTTTATTACCATGTCACACGTCTTAGAACACGTTGATAATCCAACTACGATGCTAGAAAAATTGTGGACTTGGTTAAAACCGAATGGCATTTTAGCGTTAGAAGTTCCAAATGTGGAAGCAGTTTGTCAATCACCAAAAAGCACGTTTCACACCGCGCATTTGTTCAATTTCAATCCAGAAACATTGGCGTTATTGGCTAGAAAAACAGGCTTTTCGGTGGTTCAATCATTTTTGTCTGAAGACGGCGGCAATCTGACGTTAATCGCGCAAAAAACGGAACCAGAAAAATCATCGTTAGTGATTACGGGAAATTATGAAAAGATATTTTCAATCGTTAAAAATCACACCGCTGCAAATCATTATTTGTCGGCATTCCCGTATTTACGTTTACTAGGAAAAATTCATAAACTATTTGATGAACGAAAAGCGACTTCAAAATTTACTGAAGCTAAACAGGTTTTAGATTCATGCTTTTCGTAAAAATTTGCTTCTTGCGTTGACCGGTTTGAATCATCCACTTCAAAAAAACTTTCGTATTATCGGGCGCATACACGCGCCCCTAGAAAAATCTCTAAAATGACAGAACATTCCGATTTAAATCAAAAAACACGTTACCAATTTAACAAGCTCCAAAAACGTTTGCGTCATACGGTCGGCGACGCGATTGCTGATTTCAATATGATTGAAAACGGCGACAAAATCATGGTGTGTTTATCCGGCGGCAAAGATTCTTACACGCTGCTCGATGTTTTACTGAATCTGCAAAAAACTGCACCTGTAGAGTTTGAACTGATTGCAGTAAATTTAGACCAAAAACAGCCCAATTTTCCTGAACACGTTTTGCCGGAATACCTTGCAACGCTTGGCGTGCCTTATCATATTATCGAAAAAGATACTTACAGTGTCGTGAAACGAGTGATTCCAGAAGGTCAAACAACCTGCGGATTATGTTCACGTTTGCGGCGCGGTACTTTATATGGTTATGCAGAAGCGAATAACGTCACGAAAATCGCACTCGGTCATCATCGTGACGATATTTTAGAAACGTTTTTTCTAAACATTTTTTACGGTGGAAAACTCAAAGCAATGCCACCGAAATTATTGAGTGATGATAAAAAAAATATCATTATTCGTCCGCTTGCTTACACACGCGAAAAAGATATTGAGCGTTATGCCGCATTTAAAAATTTCCCGATTATTCCGTGTAATTTGTGCGGTTCACAAGAAAATTTACAACGTAAAGCCATGAAAGAAATGCTAAAAACATGGGATAAACAATTTCCTGGACGTTTAGAAACGATTTTCACCAGCTTGCAAAACGTCGCACCGTCACAATTGGCTGACCGAAATTTGTTTGATTTTGTGAATTTATGGCGTGAACCCACAGCCATCGCAGACTCTAATTTAGATTTATTAGCTTTGGATGGACTTGATTAAATCTAAATTTATGAACGAATTTAAAATAAAAAAACCACGATTAGCGTGGGCAATCAGCGGCTCAGGACACTACATTGAAGAATGCGTTGAATTTTTATTAACACTTGATTCCGTCGATTTATATGTCAGTCAGGCAGGCGAAGAAGTATTGAAAATGTACGGCATTGAACTTAGCGATTTACGCAATAAAATGCCGGTTTATCGTGATAAAACCGCATCTTGTCCACCAGTTGGGCATTTTTATAAAGGTTATTACCACACTTTTGTTCTTGCACCAGCAACTTCAAATACAGTCGCAAAATGTGTGCTGGGCATTGCCGATTCACTTGTTACAAATTTATATTCACAAGCTGGGAAATGTCGCGTGCAGAGTATTGTTTATCCCTGCGACATCGCGCCCGAAATGGAAACAACCGCACCAAGTGGAAAAGTCATGGTTTATCCACGAAAAATTGATTTAGCCGGCACAGAAAAATTACGCGACTTTGAATATACAACAGTGGTTGAAAATGTTGATACGCTCATTAAAAAAGTTCGAGAGCGTTTAACGTCGTTAAACATTCAAAACTAAGTTTAAATTCGGTTTTATGTTATATGTTTCAACTCTTACACCGATAAAATTATTAAAACATCACTTATGAATGAATTGGAAACTGTTTGGATTGTTGATGACGACAAATCTATTCGTTGGGTTATGGAAAAAGCCTTGCAAAAAGCGGAAATGTCTACCCGAAGTTTTCAAAATCCAAAAGAATTGCTCATCGCGCTGGAACAAGATATTCCCGATGTATTGATTACAGATATTCGAATGCCAAATATAAACGGTTTAGAATTACTTGATAAAATTCAAGCGGATTATCCTACTTTGCCTGTTATTGTTATGACCGCACATTCCGATTTAGACAGTGCAGTATCTGCATTTCACGGGGGCGCATTCGATTACTTACCAAAACCATTTGATATTAACGATGTCGTTGAATTAACGCGCCGCGCTTGCGTGCATTCATCTCAACAACGTGAACTTGCTGCAAATCCCTCCGTGCTAAAACCTAGTGAAATTCCAGACATTATTGGTGAAGCTCCTGCAATGCAAGAAGTTTTTCGTGCCATTGGGCGTTTAGCGCGTTCACAAATCACGGTTTTAATTAACGGTGAATCCGGAACAGGAAAAGAATTAGTCGCAAAAGCCTTACACCGACATAGTCCGCGCAGTGCAAAACCGTTTATTGCGTTAAATATGGCAGCTATTCCGAAAGATTTAATGGAATCGGAATTATTTGGACACGAAAAAGGTGCTTTTACAGGCGCGATTCAACGTAGGGCAGGGCGGTTCGAACAAGCAAATGGCGGGACATTATTTTTAGATGAAATTGGAGATATGCCTGCGGAATTACAAACACGTTTATTGCGTGTATTAGCAGATGGTGAATTTTATTCTGTTGGGGCTTATGCTTCGACAAAAGTAGATGTGAGAATCATCGCGGCGACGCATCAAGATTTAGAAGAACTTGTACAACAAGGGCGTTTCCGCGAGGATTTATTTCACCGCTTGAACGTTATTCGTATTCACATCCCACCATTACGCGAACGAAAACAAGACATCGTATTATTGCTAGCGCATTTTTTACAACAAGCCGCGCGTGAACTAGATATGGAAGTTAAAGTTTTAAAACCCGAAGTAGAAGACTTTTTAAGTACGCTACGTTGGCGTGGTAACGTACGACAACTTGAAAATACCTGCCGATGGCTAACTGTTATGGCATCTGGGCGTGAAATACATTTACACGATTTACCGCCTGAATTATTAACAACAACTGAAAAAACACAGTCATTAGATGGTGATTGGCAAAGTTTATTGAAAGCCTCTATTGATCAACATCTGCTCAACAAAACGACTGAAATAGCTAAACAAATCATTTCTACAGTTGAAAGTATTTTGATTAAATCGGCGTTAGAGTTTACAGGTAATAAACGAAATGAATCCGCGATTCTATTGGGTTACGGACGAAATACTCTGACACGAAAAATAACAGAACTAAAAATTGAAGTGCATGATTAACTAATCCATCAAGGTGTTGCTGCATAAAGGCGGATTCAAGTCACAAGTGTAATGCCCGTTAGGAAACGGTCAAAAATAACTTCCCGATTATTTCAATCGTAATGCGATAATTTGAGCAGTGAATTTTTACTAAATGATTTCAAAAATGATTGGCTACGAGAAAAATATCGAACTCAAAATGCAGCGTTTATTCAAGACGTTGTCAGAAAAAGACAAACGCCGCTACGCCGCGATTGAAGCTGAAAAACTCCCACACGGCGGTACGGATTACATTTCAAAACTGTTTGGAATTGATCCTAAAACGATACATCGAGGTATGGAAGAATTAGAATCTCAGGAAGAAACGACGAAAAATCGAACCAGAAAAAAAGGGGCGGACGAAAATGTATGACATTAAAATGCCCGCAATTAGAAGCGAATTTTTTGGTGTTACTCGAGGAATTTAGAGCAGGCGATCCGATGCGTGCCGATGTTTTATGGACAAATTTATCGCGCAGTGAAATTAGTTGGCGATTAGCAGAAATGGGAACACCTTGCAGTCGAAATTCGGTAAAAAAACTGCTGAAAAAATACAACTTGGGACAACGCAAAGCCTGCAAAAAGAAGTCATTGGGAAATCACCCAAATCGCAATGAACAGATTGAAAACATTGCAAAAATTAAAGCTGAGTATATTGCCAATGGTCAGCCAGTCATCAGAATTGACACGAAAAAAAAGAGTTGATTGGCACAATTCACGCGAGGGAAAAACGTATACGCAAGTTCCCGTTGAAACGTTAGATCACGATTTTCCCAGTGCTGGCGAGGGAAAGTTAATCCCGCATGGCATTTACGATGTAGTACGAAATGAAGGTCATTTGAATCTCAATACCAGCCATGATACCAGTGAATTTTGTTGTGATAGTATTGCTCATTGGTGGGAATTGTACGGGAGTAAAAATTACCAAAATGCCACGTCATTACTGATTTTGTGTGATGGTGGCGGAAGCAATTCAAGTCGAAGTCATTTGTTCAAAAAAGCGTTAATTGAACTGGCTGAAAAATTGCGGCTGGAAATTCGAGTTGCCCATTATCCGCCTTATTGCTCAAAACATAATCCGATTGAGCATCGTCTGTTTGCTCACGTTACACGAGCTTGCCAAGGGGTTGTTTTTCATTCCGTTGCGATTGCAAAGCAGTTTATGCAGAAGGCTAAAACGAACACTGGATTGAAAGTCACAGTTGATGTTTTGACTGAAATCTATGAAACGGGGAAAAAATGTACTGCTGATTTTATTCAGAATATGCAAATTATTCGTGATGAATATCTGCCAAAATGGAATTATCGCGTATGGCTTCATGCTTAATTCGGGAAGTTATTTTTGACCGTTTCCTTAGTATCGACTTTTTCTTGCTGGCAAACATTTAAAGCGATTTCGCTGAACAGTGGGCAGCACATCGGATAAGCCGTGACTGTTACCAGTCACAGCTCTCCTAAGAACCGTGCGTGCAAGTTTCCCTGCACACGGCTCAAGCCTTTTTAAAGCCATTTTCATGACCCAGCATAAACAA
>CAIQZX010000120.1 GCA_903876445.1 uncultured Pseudomonadota bacterium
GACTTTCGGGGGCTAGTCTGTGAAGTGAACGGTGCTGTAATGCCGTCAGCAGCAGAAACCAGCAGGTAGTAGTGATACACACCTGCTCCTGAGTTAAATCAGGAATCCCCGTTCCCTTTAGGGCGGGGAGGATGTCAAGAGCTACATTTTTGTTTTACACGTCTTTAGGATCTTTTGCACGACGTGATGTTGAGCTTAAACGTTTTTTGCTTTTATCGGCTCTAGGCTTACTGTCATCGAATTTCAATGTTTTTCTTCCTTCCGATTTTGCTTCGTATTTTGCATCGGATTTTCCACCCGACAAACTCGAAATATTTAATGCTTGTCCAACAACGCGCACTTTGCGTAATTCATTTAGTAATTCTTTTGGCATTCCAGCAGGCAATTCTACTGTACTGTAATCTTCTTCAATCCGAATTCGCGCAATGTGATCGCCATCGATGCCGGTTTCATTTGCAATTGCGCCAACGATATTTCCAGGTTTTACACCGTGTGCATGACCAACTTCAATGCGGAATGTTTCCATTTCGATGTCATTTGAAAATTCACGTTTTGGACGACGTTCGCCGCGTTCGCTGGATTCACGTTTCGGGCGATCATTTCTGTCTCGTCCACGTCCTTCTGAACGGGAATCACCGCGTTCTTTACGCACTGGACGTTCATCACTGCGATCACGATCAGATACTTTTTTTGGTGGAGACATTAACAATGGTTCGTCACCTTGTACTAATTTTGCTAATGCGGCTCCAATTTCTAACGCGGTGACATCGTGTTCAATTTCATACTGTTGAATCAATTGTGAGAAGAAACTTAATTCTTCTGATGCTAACGTATCTGTAATGTTTTGTTTGAAGCGAGCAATACGTTTGTTGTTAATAATTTCAGTTGAAGGCAAGCCCATTTCTTCAACTTTTTGTTTTGTCGCACGTTCAATGTTAGCAAGTAATTTACGTTCACGCGGAGCGATAAATAAAATCGCATCACCTGTACGACCTGCGCGACCTGTACGACCAATTCGATGTACATAAGATTCGGTATCGTAAGGTATATCGTAGTTTAAAACGTGTGTAATTCTGTCCACGTCCAAACCACGCGCTGCAACATCGGTTGCAATTAAAATATCTAACTTACCATTTTTTAAATGGTTAATTGCACGTTCACGCAAGTTTTGTGACATATCACCGTTAATTGCCGCCGCTGAATAACCTCGTGCTTCCAATTTTTCAGCGAGTTCAATCGTCGCAGTTTTTGTTCGCACGAAAATAATCATGCCATCAAACGTTTCGGCTTCTAAAATACGAGTTAATGCGTCAAGTTTATGAACACCGCTGACTAACCAATAACGTTGACGGATATTTTCAGCCGACGCATTTGTCACTTTAATCGTAACGTGTTCAGGTTTATTGAGATATTTTTCAGTCATTTTACGAATGACAGTCGGCATTGTTGCAGAGAATAGCGCAATCTGACGATTATCGGGCGTTTGATCTAAAATCCATTCAACATCGTCAATAAAGCCCATGCGTAACATTTCGTCGGCTTCATCAAGAACTAAAAATTTCAAATTTGAAAGTGACAAAGTTCCTTTTCTCATGTGATCCATGACACGCCCGGGCGTACCAACGACAACATGTGCGCCGCGTTTTAAAGCGCGTAATTGTGTGCTGTAATCTTGACCACCGTAAATGGGTAAAACATGAAAATCTTTTAAATGGGATGAATAACGTTGAAATGCTTCAGCAACTTGAATCGCTAATTCACGAGTAGGAGCTAAAACTAAAACTTGTGGGTCACGTTGTTTTAAATCAATGCGTGACAAAATAGGTAATGCAAAAGCAGCAGTTTTTCCGGTACCTGTTTGCGCTTGACCTAAAACGTCTTTGCCTTCAAGGATAAAAGGGATGGTTTGTGCTTGAATCGGTGAAGGGGTTTCATAACCGACTTCTTTTAATGCTTTAAGTAAGGGTTCAATAATTCCTAAGTCACGGAATGACAATAAAGGAGTTGTTTCTTCAGACATGTTTTACCTGTTGTAGATTTTAGAATGCGCGATTTTGCGCGGGGATAGTATTCGTTTTTGATGTTTGAATTATAACGCATTTACCCGCTGTTCTGCTAATTTAACAAGGCAATTGAATATAAATTGTTGGCAGTGTTAAGTATTCGTTTCCTAAATATATGTCATTTATCGGTTTCTAAAGGGAACTAACAATTGGGTGCTAAAAAATAACGCATTCTGAAGTTGGAATTTGGCTTAATACTTGCTTTTACAAAAATTAACGAGCCACTTTTACAAATTATTTGAGAAGTGTTGCATTACGTTTAGTGCTTCAAAATCAAGCACAAATGCTTACAGACACAAAAATTGATGCTATAGTTAGCACGTTCCTAAAGACTTTAACCGTGAAAACGGGCGCAAATTAAGAGATTAAATTATGGCATTAACAAAAGCAGATTTCGCTGAACATTTATTTGACGAACTGGGTTTAAACAAACGCGAAGCCAAAGACATCGTCGATTTATTTTTTGAAGAAATCAAAACTTCCTTAGATCATGGCGAGCAAGTCAAACTTTCTGGTTTTGGTAAATTTGAGTTGCGTGATAAAACCAGCCGTCCAGGTCGAAATCCTAAAACAGGTAAAGAAATTCCGATTACGGCACGCCGCGTAGTGACGTTTAGATCGGGTCAAAAACTTAAAGCACGAGTAGAAGCGTATGCTGGAGCCGAGTAATAATAATGAATTGCCCGCAATTCCAACTAAATGCTATTTCAGCATTGGTGAAGTGAGTGAATTGTGTGGCGTAAAACCACACGTTTTGCGTTATTGGGAACAAGAATTTAGCCAAATAAGTCCTGTTAAACGACGCGGAAATCGTCGCTATTATCAACGTCATGATGTATTGATAATTCGACAAATTCGGGCATTACTTTATGAACAGGGTTATACGATTGGTGGCGCAAAAGCCCATTTAGTTGGCTCTGAAGCTAAAAATGATTCGACGATTTCAAAACAGTTGATTCACCAAATGATTGGTGAATTGGAAGAAATTTTAGAATTACTCCGTTAAATTCTTAAATTTATAAAACAGCAGCGATAACATTGTTCTAAGCGGTGTTATCGCATTTTCGTTTTCAGCGAGCATCAAAATTATGATTTCACGCATTGCAACAATAGAGCGAAATACGCTCGAAACTCAAATCACGGTTACAGTTAATTTAGACGGCACGGGCAAGACCGATTTTCAAACGGGTGTGCCATTTTTGAATCACATGATGGATCAAATTGCACGGCACGGAATGATTGATGTGACCGTTCACGCTAAAGGTGATTTAGATATTGACGCGCATCACACCGTTGAAGATATTGGCATCACAATTGGTCAAGCCTTTGCAAAAGCGTTGGGCGATAAAAAAGGGATTTCACGTTATGGTCATGCTTATGTTCCGCTTGATGAATCGCTCTCGCGCGTGGTGATAGATTTCTCAGGTCGTCCCAGTTTGTATTATGAAGCGATTTTTAACCGCGCATTTATTGGTGAATTCGATGTCGATTTGTTACGCGAGTTTTTTCAAGGGTTTGTGAATCATGCAGGTGTCACATTGCATATCGACAACATCAAAGGCGGCAACGCACATCATATTGCCGAAACGGTTTTTAAAGCATTTGGTCGAGCAGTGCGAAATGCTATAACGTTAGACGACCGCATGAGCGGCATTATGCCTTCAACAAAAGGAGTTTTGTGATGTCTACCGTTGCAGTAATTGATTATGGTATGGGCAATTTGCATTCGATTTCAAAAGCCTTACAACACGCTTCGCCCGATACAAATGTTGTGGTGACTTCAGATGCTGAAACGATTTTAAATGCTGACCGTGTGGTTTTTCCAGGTGTTGGCGCGATGCGGGATTGCGTGAAAGCGTTAAACGATTTGAATTTAGTCGAAGTGATTAAAGAAGCCGCACAAACAAAGCCGTTTTTAGGAATTTGTTTAGGAATGCAAGCGTTGTTAAATGACAGTCAAGAAAATGGACACACGGATTGTTTAGGTATTTTGGACGGTCATGTTTTGAAATTTGCCGAACCATTACTTGATGCAAATGGCGAAATTTTAAAAGTTCCGCACATGGGTTGGAATCAAGTAAAACAAAATCCGCACCCACTTTGGCAAAATATCCCCGATGAAAGTCGTTTTTATTTTGTTCACAGTTATTTTGCCGCGCCTGACAGCTCTGAAATTATTGCAGGCACAAGTGATTATCCCAATTCCTTTGCTTGTGCGTTGATGCGAAAAAATATTTTCGCGGTGCAATTTCACCCTGAAAAAAGTCAAACGGTTGGTTTGCAATTATTGGCGAATTTTTTAACGTGGAATGGCGTGTAAAAAATGCAATATTCGGCAAAGAGGAGCAAAACGCCTGTGGCTGATTCACCACTATTTTTGCCGAAGAAATACTTAAAAATTGTTTTCATCTCACAGTAAAATGGTCTTTTTCAACATTCAATGATTTGCATTTTGGACAAAATAAGCCAAATGGCAAAGCCCGTTCAAATCGATGACCGCATTTTTTGCAAATATAAATTTGTGAACCTTTAACGCAGTTGTTCATCATTTAATAATCCTGCGATTAGTCGGAAAATGGTTGATGATATGGTCGAGTAAAGTTGTATACTTAACCATTGAATTTTTAATAACACATCTTAAAAATTTAGTATAATCAAATATTTACTTTATTAGCTGCCAACCATTTTCA
>CAIQZX010000121.1 GCA_903876445.1 uncultured Pseudomonadota bacterium
AATCGTGAAAGGAGCATTGAGAGTTGTCAATGCTATACGAACGCAGAGCTTATGTAAGACTAATGCGAGTTATCGCGGCAGCAGTTGGCGTTGAAGCGTTTAGATGAACATAGATACTTTTCTATGGAATTCACAACTATTTCGTCCATGCTGAAACACCGGATTTGCATGAAACGGTTTTACATTTAGCGTTGTATTAAATTTTTCGTAATTAAATGAGGTTTCAAATGGCTATAAATAAAACTAAAGGTCACGACAGTATTAAAGGCACAGCAGGTAACGATAGCATCGATAGTTTAGCGGGTAACGATACCATAAGCGGCTTGGCTGGCGACGATTGGCTGAACGGTAATTTAGGTAATGACGAATTAGACGGCGGTAATGGAAATGACACGTTACTCGGTGGCGATGGCAACGACAAATTAACCGGCAGCAGCGGTAACGACTTGTTAAAAGGTGAAAAAGGTAACGATACTTTAGATGGTGGCGTTGGCAATGACACGTTAGACGGTGGCGTTGGTAAAGATTCAATGAGCGGCGGCGACGGTAATGATTATTACTATGTTGATAACGTCAATGACGTTATTGTCGAAAGCAAAGCAAAAGGTACTGGTGGCAATGATACCGTTGAAAGCACTTCTTTAACTTACGAGCTAGATAAGGCGGGTTATGTTGAAAACCTAATTTTAATGAACATCCAAGGTGATGTTCCAGCGGGTAAATTCAACACAGGTACGGGAAACAAAGCCAATAACAGCATTACAGGTAACATTGCAGATAACAAACTCTTTGGCTTGGATGGCAATGACACATTGTTGGGGGGTGACGGTGCAGACACGTTAGATGGCGGCAAAGGTAAAGATATTCTTGATGGTGGCGCAGGCGATGACGTATATGTACTGAACAACACCGAAGACAAAATCACTGATGAATCGGGAGATCTTGATCAAATTTTTGCACAAAACATTTCATTCGACATTACACAAAGTGATTTCATTGAAGTTTTGACTTTGTCAGGTGCAAAAGCAATCGACGGTATAGGGAACGAAGCCGATAACTTGATTCAAGAAGAAGAAGGCGGCAAAACGAATAATTCATTGGTCGGTGCAGCCGGCAATGACACTATCGACGGCGCGGGCGGTGATGATACATTGCAAGGCGACGCAGGCGATGATTCGTTAATCGGTGGTGATGGTGATGACACTGCCGTTTATGCTGGCAAAAAAGATGATTATCAAATTACACCGAATGAAGATGCCGAAGGCGCATATACGATTACTTACGTTGGCGGTGTAGATTCTGATGATGAAGGGACAGATGAGCTAATTGGTATCGAGCATATCGAATTTGCAGATGAAACTTTAGATTCAGATGGAATGGTGGCGGCAGCCGATGCAACAGCGGCTTCATCAACAACAAATGATGAAGAAGCTCCCGTTGATGAAGTTGTTGTTGATACCCCAGCGGCTCTTGAAATAATTGGTGTTTCTACCGATTATTCATTCGTGTAATTCACAAATCCCCCAAAATAAACGACATACAATCTAAAAGGGCTGTATGTCGTTTTTCTTTTTTAATGTCTTATGATTTTATTACGCGCTATTTTTTGTCAATTTTTCGCATTAGCACTTGTTTTTATTACGGCTTATTGGCTTCCTATTTTTCATAACCCTATCGTATTTTTATTAGCACAATGCGGAATGGCAATTGCCGGCTCATTTTTATTGCATCAACCGAAATGGTGGATTCCAATACATTTAGTATTTTTACCCAGCGTCTTTATTTTTTTTACTTTAGCGTTGCCCGCATGGCTGTATTTAATTATCACCCTTGTTTTAATACTTATTTTTTGGGGAACTGTTCGCGGTGATGTACCGCTTTTTTTGTCATCAAATGAAGTAACGCACGCCGTTGCCGGTTTGTTACAACAAGAACAAGCTAAACATTTTGCCGATTTGGGGGCTGGTGTCGGTTCGGTGGCTGTTCCTGTCGCTAAATTATTCAAAAATATAAATGTAGAGGCTTGGGAACTTGCACCCATTCCTTGGTTGATTAGTGCATGGCGGGGGCGAAATGTTTCAAATTATACTGCTTTAAGACAAAATTTCTTTAACTCTGATTTTGAGAAATACGATGTCGTATTTGCTTTTTTATCTCCAGCCGTTATGCCAGCAGTAAGCGAAAAAATAAAACGTGAAATGCGTTCGGGGACACTTTTTATTTCGTCATCGTTCCCTGCACCAGATTGGAAGCCGGAAAGTATCAAAGAAATGGATGATCTTCGTCGAACAGTATTATTTTGTTATCGCATTGATTGATTATGCGGGATTGTTGAGTGAAAAATTCCTTTCACTCGCTCGCTCTTCCGGAAATTCGGCTTTTTCTCCTAATATCCATTTAAATTCGCATTTTTATGCTCTCTTGACATCCTCCCCGCCCTAAAGGGAACGGGGATTCCTGATTTAACTCAGGAGCAGGTGTGTATCACTACTACCTGCTGGTTTCTGCTGCTGACGGCATTACAGCACCGTTCACTTCACAGACTAGCCCCCGAAAGTC
>CAIQZX010000122.1 GCA_903876445.1 uncultured Pseudomonadota bacterium
GCTAAATCCAAATCGTCTAATAATTCATCGATTTTGTCGGCTTTTATTGGTTTGACCGGTTCGTCAATGTCATCGTCATCAAAATCGGCTTTGATTTTTTCTAATTGAGCCAAATCCAAATCGTCGAACAACTCATCGATTTTATCTGATTTTATTGAGTCGTTAATATCATCCAACTCTGTCAAATCCAAATCATGCAACAATTCATCAATTTTATCTGCGTTCATCGGTTTGATAGTTTTCAGAATGTCATTCAGTTCTGATTTAGTGTCTGAATCTTCCAACTTTTTCCATTCTTCCCAATCTAAATCGTTTTCTGATTCGGCATCAATTTTGTCTAAATTGTCTAGTTCCGTCATCCAATCTGAATCGTCATCGTCGGATTTTGATTTAGGTGTAGCCTGTTTTTCCAAAGCGTCATCATCGATTAAATCGAAACCGGCGGGGGTATCGTTTTTATTTTCCATAGCGTCATTTAAACCATCTAATTGTTGGAATCCATCTAAATCGTCATTCAGCGATTCGACAGATGTTGATATTTCTACAAGGGTTGCAGCAATATCGGCAACATCATCAAAGTCATTAAATTCTTCTGTAAGAATGTCATCTATTTTAGATTCTTCCGCCTTTGTGGTTAAGCCTTCTTCAAAAGGAACGCTATCGACTAAATCATCTAACGCGGCTTCTGGTTCAACGGTTAGTTCTATTTCTTTATGGTCGTCTATTTTTTTATGTACATCGGATTCATTCAGTGAAATTTCAAATTCAACGAGATCATCGTTTGTGTTTGTTTCGGGTTCGATAATTTCATCACCAAATACGCCAAAATTGAGTAAGTCATCCACGGCAGCCAGTAATGAGTCTTCGTTTAATTTTGCTTCTTGGTCAGGTGTTAGTTCGTCACTTGCATCGCCCAATAATGAATCAAAATCAAATCCGGAGTTGCCAAATAAATTATCTAAATCTTCGTCGGAGGCAATCGTGGATTCCATGGCTGCGGTTAATTGATTATCTAGCATTGCAAGTGATGAATCGGTGATAACGGGATCAATTTTCCCCGTTTCATTTAATTCATGAGCATCTAGCAAACCCTCTAAATCATCAAAATGCACACGATTTTCGGTTTCTGGGATAATGGGTAAAACATCGGCATCGAGTTCCTTTTTAGCTTTCGCTAAAACATGATCAAGTTTATCACCAACAGGCGGTTCTTCATCTAAAGACAATGTCGAAGTAGCTTGATCAAGACGTGCATCTAAATCCAAGTCTAAATTATTGCGTGAGGTTTTAGCTGATTTTTTTGCTGGTTTTTTCATAGTCACACTTAATGCTAAAAAGGATAAAAATCGTTAATTAAAAAAGATGTTGCGTTGCATTTGCCATGTTTTGTTATGCTAATGCCTGATAAAGTTAAATTGGCGTGAATTTTCGTTCATTTAACGCCAAACTCCTAAAAACTTCCGAGAGAGAATAACCTTATGCAACTCGCTATTACTCTTTTAGGCGATGCTGATATTGATGTCATTGCCGAAATTATTTTGCTAGATTCGACGAATTCGTGTCGAATTGTTGATTTAAAATCTTCTGTTTTTGCCGATATACGTTGTGCATATTTACTTGTTGAAGGAAATTGGAATCAACTTGCTAAATATGAAAGCACGCTTCATGCCATTGGAAAAAAACATGATTATAAAATACATCATGTACGAATTGAATCGACTCGCCAATTACAAAATGTCACGCCTTATCTTATTGAAATAATAGGTTTAGAACGTAGTGAATTACTGAGTAAAATCATCACGTTTTTTAGCAATTATAAAATTGCGATTGAAGATATAAATGCACGACGTTATCCAGCCCCTTATTTAGATGCTCAATTGGTGTCAGTGCGTTTTGTGATTGCATTGCCCCAAAACGTATCGTTGTTTCAAATGCGTGATGATTTAATGAATTTGTGTGATTTACTGAATGCAGATTTGCTTTTTGAACCTTTTAAGATGAACCCCTAATGAAAATTGTAATCCTTAACGAAATGGTTCCGGACTTCGAAGCTGAAATGACCGGTAATCAAATGATAAAACTGAGTGATTGTCAGGGCAAAAATGTTGTGTTGTATTTTTATCCAAAAGATAATACTCCCGGCTGTACATTGGAATCACAGGACTTTCGTGATAATTTTGAAAAATTTACCGCATTAAATACCCTTATTTTTGGTGTTTCGCGTGATAGTTTGAGTTCGCACGACAGTTTTAAATGTGGTCAAAATTTGCCATTTGAATTGATTACCGATGGTAACGAAACACTTTGCCAATTATTTGACGTATTGAAACCCAAAAATGTGTATGGCAAAGAAGTAATTGGTGTTGAACGTAGTACATTTTTAATTGATGCCAAAGGTGTTTTGATTCACGAATGGCGAAAAGTAAAAGTAGACGGTCACTGTATGGAAATTTTAGAAAAATTAGAATCGACAGTTAATTAAAACGGTTCAATTCTGAATTTACCCACAAAAAAAAACCGTGTTAACATTCACCTTCATATAAAAACAAAATCTTGGAGGAATCATGGGTTCAATTATTGAAATATCAGTTTTTATGTTAATAGCGGCATCTGTTGCGTTTATGCCATTGGCTTATTTTATTTATAACTACATGAAGAAAGACGGCGAACCGTTTGGGGATTTTGAACATCCAGAACATGGTCATTCAGTTATTGATGATTTAGCTGAAAAAGCGAAAGACAAATTCGCTCACTAAAAAAAATAGGGCTAACGTTTTGTAGTGAAGTGTTAGCCTTTTTAATTTGAATTTTGTTTAGCGCAGAAAATCAATGACTCAAAAATTATCATTAAATGAACAAATCGAACAAATTTTAGCGGAAGAAACCGCATTAGAAGCGCAACGAAGCTGGAGCGGAAAACTAAAACGTGTTTGGAAATCAGATAATCGCAAACAAGCAATCAAAGCTGAATTATTTGCAATGTGGCGTGGATTGAGCAGAAAAGGAATTTTTACGTTATTTTTAATTATTGCATTTGTTTTTGCGTTGACGTTTTCTGTTCTGTAATTTTGCGTTTAGTTTACACAGAATGCTCATGAGAAGTTTTTTCACTGTTCGCACCGCTCAATGGCTGTTTTGGTGAACTACCCCCACTAAACGCCATCCCGTTCTAGTGGTTGCTTTGACTGACCCGTACTGATATTTTCATCAGTACCTCTCGCAGTATCACGAGCTTTGACTCGTGTAGAGACTGGGGAACGCTTTACAGTCACGACAGAATCAGCCACCTCAAATTGGTTGCACAAATTAACTATGATTGGTTTGGATTGCAAATAGGTTTGCTTTTCATACATTGTCAGCCTCTTGGTTTTCGATGACCAACAATGTAAGCGAACGGGAATTCCACAGTATGAATAAGAAAATCAAAAGCGGCTTCGCTAGAAGAGTGCTAGCCATCTCCACCCAAGCCTATGGGCTATGGAATGAGCAATTCCGCACGGTCAGTTAAATCTTGACATCCTCCCCGCCCTGAACGGCGGGGCTTTACGGGCTTTTAGGTAAATGCACAGGTTGCAATCGGAGTTTGTGCATCGTCTTCGTTCTTCAGAACGAATTAACGCAATCTATGGAATGCGTATGATGATGAAAAACAAGCTATACTACTGATTAACTATCATTTTGGAGATTAGAACTCATGAAAATAACAAAAAAAATTCTATCAACAGCGGTTTTAGCAGCATTAACTTTTAGCGTAAATGCAGCGGACGATTCCAAAAAAATGAATCAGCTTTTTCAAGAAAATTGTGCGGGTTGTCACGGTTCAGATCAAGGTGGTTATATCGCACCGGCTTTGAATTCAGAGTCATTAAAAGGACGTAGCCCAACTGCGTTACGCAGCTTAATTATGACGGGCAGTTTTGATACGTTGATGCCTCCGTTTTATGGAAGATTAAGCGATGACGACATTCGCGGTTTAGTCAAACATTTACAAACCACGCCTAAACAACCGAATCCCGCTTGGACGATTGACGATATGAAAAAATCGTTGCACGTCCACATTAAAGACGAAAGCACGTTGCCAAACAAACCGACTTACACCATCGACAGCATGGACAACATTATCGGCGTGGCAGCACGCGGAAAATTTGGACGCGGTAACGAATCGAAAGCCGTATTTATCAACAGTACAACTCATCAAAAAATTGGCGAAGTTCACACAGGAACAGCGGCGCACATTATCGAATTCAACCCGACAAATCCGCGTTGGGCTTATGTTAAAACGGATACCGCTGAAATTTTCAAAGTCGATTTATATTCAATGCAAATTGTTCGTAGCATCAAAACTGGCATGAATGGTCCTGGTATTGGCGTTTCACGCGACGGCAAATACATTATGGCAGGTTCATTTGTGCCGCATAACGCCGTGATTTTGAATGCCGATACGCTCGAACCGTTGAAAACATTTGAACTTGAAGGCATCGACCCAGACGGTAAACAAGTGAGTTCCGATTCAGGCATGATTATCGGAACGCCGTTTGCAGACGTATTTGCGATTGCGTTAGAAAATGCGGGGCAGGTTTGGATTGTCGATTTAAAAGACGATTTTCCTGTGACAAAAATCACCAATGTCGGTCGTCATTTACATGATGCGTTTTTAACGCACGGTGGACAAAAATTGATGGTTGCGTCTTATGATGACAGCATCGTTGCGGCGATTGATTTGAAAGAGCGTAAAATCATCAAAAAATTACCCGCTGGTTGTGTGCCACACGTTGGCGGTGGTTCAGCAGTAAAAGTGGACGGACGCACATTAGGTTTTGGTACGAATTTCGGTGATTGCGACAAAATGGTCGTGAGCGTTTGGGATTTGGACAAAATGGAATTAGTGAAACAAATTCCTGTTTCGGGTGGTACAGAATCCCCCGCTGCTCATGCAAATGCACCTTATGTGGCAGTGGATATTATTTCAAAAGATACTCGCGCTCGCACCATTCAACTTATCGATAAACAAAAATTAGAAGTCGTGAAAACCTTGGACGTTGGTGGTCACGCTTATTTCCCTGAATATAGCGCAGACGGCAAATTTTTATATGTTAGCGCGGGTTATGACGGCAATGAAGTTGTCGTTTATGATTCCAAAACGTTAGATAAAGTCACGACATTGCCAATGGAAAGTCCAGCAGGGATTTTCTCGCGCGGTCGGGTGAAATATATGACTCGTGGTTTGGCTCCAGACGAAATGAAAGGCGCAGCAAAATGAAAAAATTAGCGATTATTTTACTGGTTGCCAGTAGCAGTTGTTTTGCTGCTGAACCGTCGGCAGAAAAACAAACTGAAATTCGCACGATGTTGAAAAATATGTGCAGTGCGTGTCATGGTGAAAATTTAAAAGGTGCAATGGGACCGGCACTAAATTCTGAAACACTGGCAAATAAAAGCGATGAAATGTTAATTGACACCATTTACAATGGCAGAAAAGGCACAATGATGTCATCGTGGAAAGCCTCGATGAATAAAGACGAAATCGGCTGGTTGGTTAGTGTTTTGAAAAGCGGAAAATAGTAAGAAAAAGGCTTCAATCATTTTTGGAGCCTTTTTTAGTTTAGAAATTTTAATTTTGGCAATTGAATGAAACAAAGTGAATTTAAAAAACGTCGCAAACAGTTAATGCAGCGTGTTGGTAAAGGAAATATCGCGTTAATAGGTAGCGCAAGCGTTCACACGCGCAATAGAGATGTTGATTATCCGTTTCGCCAAGACAGTGATTTTTACTATTTAACAGGTTTTAATGAGCCTGACGCATTAGCAGTTTTTATTCCAGGAAGAGAGCAAGGCGAATATATTTTATTTTGCCGTGAATTTGATGAAAAAAAAGCACTTTGGGAAGGCGCACACGCCGGTTTAGAAGGTGCAACGAAACATTTTTCGGCTGACGATTCGTTTCCAATTGATGATGTAGACGAAATTTTATCGGGGATGCTGGAAAACAAAACGAAAGTATTTTATCCAATGGGACGCGATTCGGATTTGGATTTAAGTTTGCAAGAATGGATTCGTCATATTCGTTCACAATCCCGTTCAGGCGTTGTCGCGCCAGCAGAACTGGCTTCGATTGAACCCATTTTGCATGAAATGCGGTTATTCAAAAGTGCGGCAGAATTAGAGTTAATGCGTCATGCCGCAAGTGTTTCCGCTGAAGCCCATGTTAAAGCGATGCAATTTTGTCGCGCGGGACGATTTGAATATCAAATTGAAGCAGATATTGTGCATCATTTTATGCAAGCGGGTTTGCGAGCTGTTGCCTACCCATCAATTGTTGCGGGCGGAAAAAATGCTTGCACACTTCATTACACCGATAATAAAGATAAATTAAAAAAAGGGGATTTGTTGTTAGTTGATGCGGGGGCGGAATGTGACCATTACGCGGCGGATATTACACGCACATTTCCTGTTTCAGGTAAATTCAGTGAAGAACAAGCACTGTTATATCAATTAGTCTTGGATGCACAACTTGCGGCAATCGAACAAATTAAACCAAACATTCCTTGGAATGCCGCGCATGATGCTTCGGTCGAAATTATGACAAAAGGATTGGTGAAATTAGGTTTGTTGACTGGCAGTGTTAAAAAATTGATTAAAGATGAAAAATATAAACAATTTTATATGCACCGAATCGGACATTGGTTAGGGATGGATGTTCATGATGTCGGTGATTATAAAATCAATCAGGCGTGGCGGAAATTACAAGCGGGAATGGTTTTGACGATTGAACCCGGTTTGTATATTTCTGAGAATTGTAAAACGGTGGACAAAAAGTGGCGCGGAATTGGTATTCGGATTGAAGACGATGTGTTAGTAACAAAAGACGGACACGAAATCTTAACAGCAGGTGTTCCCAAAACAATTGCTGAGATCGAAATGTTGATGGCGGTGACTTATGAATTATGATTTGGTAATTGTTGGCGGCGGTTTAGCGGGGAATTGTTTAGCGTTAGCGTTAAAAAATAGTGGTTTAAAAATAGCGATTGTCGAAGCGCAAGAGCGTGAAATTTTACAAACCGCAGCAATTGGCGACAGAGCGTTAGCGTTAGCAGCGGGAACAGTCGATGCACTTAAAATGTTAAATTTATGGCAAGAGATTGAACATGCTGCCACATCAATCAAACAAATTCATATTTCGGACAAAGGACATTTTGGAAAAACACGCCTTTCCGCAGAAACCGAAAACGTTGAAGCATTAGGTTATGTAATTACCGCGCGAGATTTGGAAACACACATTGCGAATCAAGTTTTAATTTCTGAAAACATCACACTTTATTGTCCAGCGCGAGTTGTAGGTTTAATGGCGGATGAAAACGCCATGTTTATGAGTTTGAAATATCATGACGAATCGTTAAATATCACCGCAAAATTAGTTGTTGGTGCAGATGGTGGGCAATCGTCGGTAAGACAATTATTAAATATCGAGCAACATTTTTCAGATTACGGGCAAACAGCTTTAGTGACAACGGTTACAGCAACGCGCCCCCACCAAAATATCGCGTATGAACGGTTTACGTCTTCAGGTCCTTTAGCATTATTGCCAATTAGCACGCATGATTGCGCTGTGGTTTGGACAAGAAAAACGCACGAAGCCGAATCGTTAATTTGTGACAGTGAAACGGATTTTATTGAGCAATTACAAGAATGTTTTGGTTGGCGTTTAGGTGAGTTGAAATTAAGTGCGCCACGTCGAGCCTTTCCATTATCGTTAATTCGGGCGGAGTCAATGATTTCGCAACGTGCGGTTATCATTGGAAATGCAGCTCATCAATTACATCCGGTAGCGGGACAGGGATTTAATTTAGGTTTGCGTGACGTGATGGTTTTAGCTGAAATGTTACAAACGCAAAATGAAACAGGTGATATTGGTTCAACGGAATTTTTAAAACATTTTTCGCGCATCCGACAAATGGATTTATCTCGCACCATTCATTTCACTAATGCGATTGTTCATATTTTTTCAAATGAATGGTTAGCGTTAGCTTTAGCTAGAAATATAGGGTTGGCATTACTTGATATGTTACCGTTCGCAAAAACGGCATTAGCTCGACAAGCAATGGGATTGTAATAGTTGTGAATTCCATAGAAAAGTATCTATGTTCATCTAAACGCTTCAACGCCAACTGCTGCCGCGATAACTCGCATTAGTCTTACATAAGCTCTGCGTTCGTATAGCATTGACAACTCTCAATGCTCCTTTCACGA
>CAIQZX010000123.1 GCA_903876445.1 uncultured Pseudomonadota bacterium
ATTGAACGACCTTTAAGAACGCTTAGAAATTTCTTGAACAAATTTGGTTATACCACCAAATTTTTAAAACAATGTGGGACTGTTGATCGTGAAAGGGTCTATACATTGATTAAAACCCCTCATATTGAGCAATACGTTACCCAACGTCAAACTCAGCAAAGACAAGCTGTGAGCCTAACACACATTAACGCAAATTATCTTTCTAAAGAAAACGAAATCATTAGTGTGCATTCACCTGAAAAATACCCTCCAACAGACAATTGGCAGAAAACTGACGTTAAATTCAGCCAAATTGACAATAAATTTGAGTTGATAACTTAAAAATCAATTCTTAAATTTCCTAAAAGTCGAAATTTTTAAAGCGAATTAAGTTTTCGAGGTGATTAATCGTTTTTGTTAATGGAAATTTTGATTTGATAATTTTTACAATTTTCAAACGTGATAGTGGGATCAATCATAAAAATATTGATCAATGTCGTTAAAAAGGAATATTCCTCAAAATTGACTAAAACCTAATAATTTAATGTATATAACTACTAAAAATTATGTTTATGAAGAATGAGGAGAAAGAATTTTGACAAGAACGTAGTAACTAAAGGAAACCTAATAAAAGGGTTAGTTTATTAGGTTTTAGTCGCTTAGTTCTCAAACTGGTAATTGAAAACGCAAACCATATCTTTTTCTTAATTGCTCAGGGGTAAATTTAATGGAACCCGTATAAAATTTTTTTATGTACTCCTTTCTTTTTTGAGTAATTTCCTCATACCGTTTCGCCAATTCTTCACTTTGTTGTTTTGTTAATCTTCGATTAATATTATGGTCAACGTTTCTGAGCCAATTTAGGGTTTTCGCAAATGATTCCCTTGAAATGTACTGGGTAGTACCAAATTTTTTTACGCTCAACCGATATTCATCAGGAATATCATCTCCTCCATTAATCAGTTGTTTTACTGTGATATAAATTCTTAAATCATTGTGGAAAAATTTGCTATAGAGATATTCAGAATAGAACTCATATTTTTGTAATTTTCTTTTACATTCACCAACAGTTAAGTAATCCTCTACATCGAATGATTCTCTAAATTGTTCAACTGATTTTTCATCGAAAACATAATTCATCTCCACCCGTTCAGATTTTATGATGTTTTCTTTTCTCAAAAATCGAATTACATTTAATGGGAGTTTCAATAATTCAGCAAGTCTTGTTTGATTCATTATTGGATTTAGTTCTTCAATACATTTTTTCATTTTAGTGTACCTTCAATTTAAGATTTTTTGTTAAAGTCCCCTCTCCGTTAAATTAAATAATCATTTGTACTACAAATTTTGTTGCTGGTTTTCAGTTTTCATTGCTCAGGAATCTGTCAAATACCACATCCCGATCTACTATCACTCAAAGTCAATAGAGGAACTTATTTCTGACTGTCCACTTACAGTTCTAATTATACCAAAAATTTCTGTAAATAATTTCGCTTCGGTGCTGGTGCGAGCCGTGAGCGTCCCCGTCCAAAACGCCCGAGTGCCTGCGGCGGGTTGAAATTGTCTTATCATAATTTTTCCTCTTTTTTATCTGTCATGACATGCTGGATTTTTTGAATATGGATGATTTATAAGAACCATGACTAAAACGAATTTTTGTACCTATAAAATAAGGTGTTTTATAAGCTCAATTTATTTCTTAATAATCATGCTGGATCTATCACATCCATTTGATGGAAATCAGATTAATAATTAATGTTCTTCTTGATCTTCATCTGGATGAATAAATTCATTAATAGACTGTTCTGATCAAGAATTGATAATTCATGTTCATCAAAATTTTCGATAACGTGCTTTTTGTATAATAAGAACATGAAATGAAATCATTATGATTTAGCTCTAAGATCCATCCTCAAGACAAAGAACATCGATTTCATAGTTGTTGTTATTTGTATTATTTGTAAGTATTTGTAATATATTAGTATCGTTGTTTTTTCAACAAAAAACACCTATAAAATAAGGGGGTTCCTAGATTAAGTATAAATTTTTACATTGGAAACAATGATACTTAATTTTACAAAAATGAAAAAATTATTCTTATTTCGTAAGAAAGCATACTATTTTTTGTAAAATGTTTCTTATATATAGTAAAGATAATTCACCTAAGGAGCATGACAAATGTATAAGCATTACCCCCCACACCTCAGTCAATTAGTATTTGGCGATTTAAATAAAAAAATGATGAAAATAAACGGATTAGATTATGATCTATTCCTATTTCTTATCTACCAAACTCACAAATCTTATTCATTGGAGAAAACAGATTTTATTGAAATAGAATATTCAAAAGTAAAAGAATCATTAAAATCAAGCCCAAATACTCAATCGATTAAATCTTCATTACAAAAGATTGGAAATATAGTGTTGAAATCTAATTATCTACAAAGTTATGGCGATAAAGAGATTATTCTTACCACAAAACCATTTGAAATCGAAATTATCACCAGTGATAATGGGAAATCGTATGGTTTTAGTGTGCAGACATCAACAGACTTCTTAAAATGGTTTGATAACCCCATACCAAAGGTTGGAGTCAACTATGACATCATTTTCAGCCTGAAAAAAATGTCAAAACTTTTGTACCTTTTTTTAAAAGATTCATTAGGCACCTATGGAAATAAAAACAGGAATGTCGATATTGAAAAACTAAAAAATATGATGAATATTTATAAGGTCAATTACACAAATTCAAATTTTATGACCGAGATAAAAAAATCTGTTGCAGACATTAATGAAAATTCAGACATCAATGTTGAGTATAAAATAATTAGTAAAAGAAATCTAAAAAGTGGATTATCCGAAATGGAAGCCGTGAAATTCTCAATACAAAATGATAAATTGAAAGCTCAAACGGAGAACGTTATTAAAACAAAATCTACAACCGTTGCAGAAACTACAAATGTTGAAATCAATAACATATCAGCCACGAAAACATTTGAGCAACATATTGAAGAATTAGTTTTAATTGAATACAAAAAGCAAATTTCATACGGAAAAGATATTACCAATCCAACTGCTTATAAAAATACAATAAGAAACTCATTAATTGCAAATTCAGATGCTAAATCAAAATTTGAATTGATTACGCTATTAGATGATGTTAAAGCTAATTTAAAAAGTAAAATTAGAGATGGACAACTATACCAATTGGTTTTTACAAATGGAGTTCAAGAACTTGCAAACCGTTATTATATAAATAATGATTACTTACTTGAAAATATTCATTATGAAATTGTCACAAAATCAATAAATGAGACATTAAATTTTATCCAACAACATAACGGTGTAGATCTCCATTTTGATATGGCACGGTCTAATGGTTTCGCAAAAGAAAAAACTGGTTTAATTAACCCAGATTTATTTGACTAATTTTTATGGGCGACAACGGAATATAAACCCGTTAGGAATTTAGAATTTAGGAAGTCCAAATGCCACCTAAACCACATGGTTTGTGGCATTGGCAAAAATCCTATTGGGATTTTTATCGGTTGTTTGATCTGATCGATATGACTTCAAGGCTAGTCGCAAAATCGTCCATTATTTTATCAATCTGATCCAAGTTGCTCTTAGGACGTTCATAATTCATGACACAGCGAACAACTAAATGCGATTTTTTCATACCTAATTTTTCACTAAACCAATTCAATTCATCAACTATATCTCTCGAAAGTGAAAATGTTTTTCGTCTCGTGTTTTTGCGTCTCTTACCAGTAGTATAGTTATATGGTTTTTCATTATTCGCCTGATAATCCTCAAGCATCGTTCCGTAACCTCTTTTAATGCAATCAGCCAAGCATTTACTTTTCGATTTTTTTTCAACAATACTCAGTTCATTGATTATATCGATGACTTTTTGATCTAACGTATAGGCAACTTTTTTATTTTTTATCATGACAAACTCCTGTTCTATATATGTATGGAATATATTTATAATGAATTTTCAGAATAGGGATAACTAATTGAAAATTCTTCATAAATCAATTTTTTCACCTATAACACAATGATTTTTATGAAGTTTGTTGTACACACATAAAATATTTGAACATTTCAAAAAAAATATATTTCGCCTATTTCAATCTGAGGTATTACAAAACAAAATTTTGTTTATCTCCCCCTCTATTCACAAATAAATTCACAATATCTACGAAGAAAATTCGTAATTCAGCCGAAAAAACAGTTATTTTTTGTAAAATAAGAATACAAAACATAAATACAAATATGTATTCAATCAATTAAGTTACGAGGAGTAATTATGAAAAAACCAGATTTAAACGATTCAAAAAAACGATTAACGTTTAGAGAGATTTTTGATTTAGTTCAAAAACATGAAGAAATTAACAGGAGAAATACCAAAAATAAAAGGAGCTGTGATGTTTAATATAATTAGAAACCACGATTTACATGAAGTGGTATGTCAATCGGTACAAAAAGACCAAGACACATTTTCATGTGAAATGGAAAAAGAGTTTTTCTTGTGTATGCTGAAGCATTTTTTGACCATCCATGATTTTAATAATTTTAACAATCAAGAAATGGTTTCAGAAACCTATAATAAATTTTACCGAGAAATCGTTTCATTACATTTTTGGGATATGGATATTAAAGAGCTGGAATTAATTGTAACGTGTGTGGAGAATACAAATGCAAGTTAGTGATTTGAATAATAACGTAAAGAAAATAAAGAAAATTCAGAACAAATCTACTTCAAAAAAACAGCCAGTTCAGTTGAAAGATATGTTATCAAAACTACTGAATGTTATTGAAGACTTTGAAAAAAATGGAAAAATAGATTTTAAAGTACACAGGGAAAAACTGGATATTTTAAAAGATCTGGTTACGTCCTTTATTAAAGATGATCAACAAAAACGGATCATAAAGGGGGAAAAAATAATGGAAGAACGTCCATTTGTTTCTAAATATAGGAATATTTAATTTAACTTACGAAAAAATTGATGGTGTAATCTCTACACCATCTTCCCATATAACATTTGTGAGGAATATTCCTCTTTTATCATAATCAGCATTACATACTAATTTTAGATATTTACACAGGCGTTGTTTCAGATGGGGTTGTTGATTCACTTGCTGATTCGTTTTTTGAATCGTTAGTTGATTCGCCTTTTAATTTCTTTAACTCGTTTTTCAGAATATTTTTTTTATTTGAACATTTGCTACTAAATTTATCGTACCCCATGAATTTATCACTACCTCTAGTATTTTTCTTGATGCCACAGACTACACAGTAAGAATCAAATTTCTCTTCCAAAGTTTTCAAATCAACAGTCTTAGCTTTTTTCTTTCCTTCAACTATTGATGTGATTTCTGAGATCATTTCTTCATTTGTGGTGTAGTTTTTTTTCAGTAAATCAAATAATTCAGTGTCATCTTGTTTAGCATTTTTATTTTTTTCTTCTTTATTTAGTGTACAGCAGAGATCTTGTAATTCTTCTAATTGTAAAATTTTAAGATCAAGATATTTAATTTCGTCTTCTTTTGTTTTCATTTAGAGTTCCTCAAAAAAATTTTATCATCATTCTACCCCAACTATTGAAACGAATCACATTAAAAATTTCTGTTAGACCTCTTTTTCTATGGAGGTAGGCAAAACCTACCTATCCCATAGGAGTTGTATTTGATAGACAAAGAATCGTTCTTATTAAAGTGATGAACTATGCTACCTTTTCAAAGAATTCATCATTCTGACATATCAACTGATTATTTTTAAATGGTCTATAATCGACGTGGTGATGCCATCTATCATGTTTCCATACCATTTTTGCTACGTCAGGGTGCGTATCTACCAGCATTTTTGACTTGTTATAAGTCCCCATTGGATTCATCTTCCCATCCCTCCACTCTGTCTTTTCCAATTCTCCTTCTATATGATAAAACTCAGCCGTATTGCCACCTTTTACAGTTTGGGTCGCACATTTTCCTTGTAACAAATGGTTGAATTGAATAGTAGATAATCCATCTTTTAGTATGTCCAATGATAAAATCGTATCCTCGTTATAACGCCCCCTCCATTTATGTTTGCATTCGTTATCAATCAAATTACACGAATAAATTCGAGTGTTCGGTATGTACGGTGGTCTTTTCTCTTTAGCAACTACAAAAAAATCATAATTTAATCCAGCCATTGCAACATTATTATGACTATCCATAAAATCTTCACAGGAACGGAACAATATCTTTGCCTCTTCTGAATCCGTTAATTTAATTTTCTTATTATTATTGAATCTGTAAAAATAACGGATATTGTCATCCATTACCCAATGCCGACCAGAATTTAATTCATTCTTTGCATACTTCCACCAATAATTCCTCGCCCTACCCGCACCATCTCCATGATTTGAAAATGGTAATATCAATAGAGTTACATATTTCCCAAGATGAAATTTATCAAGTGCCTTCTCGTAATCATGCTCTTCATGTGGTTCAATGGCTATGTAATGATTGATTTCTAACTTTGATAATGATTTAGAAGTCAACATCGACTCAGAACGACCTTTTGAAACGATGCAAATTGGATATTTTAGTTCCGTCATTTTATTTCTCCTACTTTTAGTACCAAAAAGTTTTATTTTTTTTAGTTATTTTCAAACCATCTAATTTAGAATTGAAATACAAAAAATTTTCTTCACTCGTAATTTTGAAAGTCATTGTCATATACACATCATCGACACCAGAATTTTTACATTCAGGCATATTACAAGCATCCCATATTTCATTACGTTTAGTTATTGAATTATCATTAATTTTGCGTTTTGTTATTGGTTTATCATTACATTCTTCCCCATCATCATTTGCGGATTCTCTCAACAAATTATCATATTCATATTCATCAATAGGTGAATTGATTTTACCTTTGAATTCCAATATTTTTTTCTTTGTCGTTTTCGTTGTAATTTTACCATTCTCAATAAGTTTCTGTATTTCACTTTCATCAATGGTGACTAATACATATAAATTTGCCCACGAACTTGGGAGTTTGTCTCTATTTCTCATAATGAAATCTGATTTACAGATTTTTTTCATTTTGTTCTTAGATGATAGATCCATTTTTATATTTGGCATGAATTCATTTTCAAATTCATTTGTCGTCAAATTTTTATAAGCATCAATAAAAACTTCAAATAAACTTTTTGATGTTTCTTCTATTTCGTCAATACATTCATTGATTGCTTCAACATAATCAGAAGCATTATTTTTTCCACTGATTCTTACAACTTGCATAGTCATTTCTCCAAAAAAATATACTGAGGAATATTCCTCGTGTGTGACAAAGGAAAAATATACATCTTTTTTAAACAAAATGCAAAGGAAAATATTAATTTTTTTTAGTTAAATCAATTAGTTACGCTTGATAAAATCATACGATAAATTTTGAAAAAATGTAAAAAATAAAAAATATTTTTTGTTAAAAGTGGTTTGTAGTATCAAAAAATGAAATAAAATCTCCATGTTAAAAATTAAAATTTGTTATACGATAATTTTTTAAAAAACGTAAAAAAATGGAAATTAATTTTCATTACAGGTGGTGATATGAAGAAATGGTTTGAGGAATATTCCTCGTCATTGATTCAGCGTAAGGAACTTTCACTTAATTGAGGTGGGAAAAAGAAAAACAGGTGTGATTTGTGAGATTTTCTGCCTTAAAAATCTCGGGGAACTTTGATGACGTTTGTTTAGTGCGACACGAAGTCGCAAAGATGAGTTGTTTCTCTGATGAAGAAACCACCTATGCTACTGGGTGAATCTAGGGGCATGAATAAAGAGCTGCCCTGACAATGTAACGATAGAAACTTAATTTCGGGGAACGAATCGTGAGAAATGTTCCTTCCTAGCAACCACAGCTGGGTAAGTG
>CAIQZX010000124.1 GCA_903876445.1 uncultured Pseudomonadota bacterium
GACTTTCGGGGGCTAGTCTGTGAAGTGAACGGTGCTGTAATGCCGTCAGCAGCAGAAACCAGCAGGTAGTAGTGATACACACCTGCTCCTGAGTTAAATCAGGAATCCCCGTTCCCTTTAGGGCGGGGAGGATGTCAAGACCTTTCTGTTAATTTTGAATAATTTGAATGAGATTTTTTTATGAGTTTAGCGATTAGTAAAACGGCTTATTTGAGCGAACAAGATTATCTTGAAGCGGAAAAAGTCAGTGATGTAAAACATGAGTATTTTGATGGTGAAATTTTTGCGATGTCGGGAGCAAAAGCAAATCATCAACGAATAACAATGAATGTGGGTAGTGCGTTTCACAATCATTTAAAAGATACACCTTGTGAGGCTTTTATATCAGATATGAAGGTTCGCGCTGATAGAGGCAATAAATACTTTTATCCTGATGTGGTCGTCAGTTGCAATCAAGATGGTGACAGTGATTTCACTGAATCGCCACGATTAGTTATTGAAGTGTTATCGAATTCGACGCGAAAATTTGATAAGGATTTGAAGCGCAAAATTTATCAAACGATTCCGAGTTTGGAAGAATATGTGCTGATTGAGCAAGACCACGTTGAGATTGAAATTAGTCGAAAATCGGAAGATTGGCATTCGAGTTATTATTTTCTGGGTGATGATGTGACGTTTGAATCGATTGGTTTAACACTGCCTGTTTTGGAAATTTATCAGCGTGTCGAGAATCAAGAATTACAAGATTTTTTTGCCAAACACGAAACAACAACCACTGAAGATTAGAGAGAAATTTTTGATGTTTGATGTTTGATAGCGGACATTGATGGATTGGGAACGATAAGTTACATACTCAATCGCACGCCAATCCAACCGGCGCGTGGCGCGGCAGGTGAAACAAAACGCCGGTCATCATACGCTGCTCCTAGCACTTCATCGGCTTGCCCATAAACGCCGAACGTATTGTAATTCGTATCAAAAATGTTATTCATTTTTCCAAACAAGGTGAAATTTTTAGTGATTTTGTATTCGGCTGTGCCGTTAAAAACCCAATAACCGGATAAAGGCGCGTTCATATTGCTTTCGTCACCGCGAAAAACTTGATTGCCGCTGTATTGTCCGTTAATTCCGAAAGAAACTTTTTTCCATAAATCGACACTTAATGCTGCTTTAAAACTATGCGCGGGAATGGATGAAATTTTGTCGCCTTTTTGAACTTGTACAATTTCGTTCGCGTCCAACGGATTTTGAATGTTAAACCCATTCCGATATTGCGCGTTCAAATAAGTATAGTGAGCGTCGATGTGCCAATCATCAATTGCGCTAAATAAATTCTGTTTATCTATCGACGTTCCTGCTTCGATGCCGTAACGCTGCGTTTGTCCGACATTACTGAAATACCCTTGACTAGCGATATTTCCGGCACGATGAAAAATAATATCGTTGTTATTTACCGCGTGAAAATAACCTAAATTCCAATCCCATTTTCCATTTACAAGTTCGTTCAATTTGCCGCGAAAACCGCCTTCCCACGTTTTGGCAACCACTTGTTGCAACGGCGGGTCAGATAAAAATGAATTCGGTAATTTACACGGTGCTTCGGGGTCGGCACAACTTAATTCCATTGGCGTAGGCGCACGCGCGGATTCGGCATAATTGCCATAAATGTTTACGTTTTTCAAAAGTTGATATGTCAACCCCCCCGACGGATTCAACCGTTCAAAAGCGTGATTGCCGTTTAAATTTTTCTCTGCATCGTTGATATATTGGTCTTTCATATCGACGCTGATGTGGTTGTAGCGTCCTGCAATCGTGGCGGCGAGTTTTTCGGTAATCGAAAACGTATCGGTTAGAAATACGCCAACGGCTTCGGTTTTTGCATTCAAACGCACTTTCGATTCATCGACATAAAAGCCGCTGCCAATCGTGCCGCGACTTGCGCTTAATGAGCCTAATTCTGTATTTGACGAAAAATGCGTTTCTGCCGCGTCATAACTTGCGCCAACGGTTAAATTATTTTCGTGTTTGAACAAATCGCCGGTGAAAGCGGTTTGCAATGTGCCGCCTTTGCTCCGCATTTGGGTTGCGCTGGTGTTGCGTGTCGCGCCATCGACTGAATTATCAAAAACAACCGCATTGCCATTTGTGTCGATGACAGGATTTTCGCCGCACAATAAACCTGAGCCATCCGCGCATTCGCCATAATCGCTGTTGTCGCCGTTAAAAGTTCGCATTCTATTTTGACGAAAATAAGTATTGCCGCTGACTTCAATGTTATCCGTCACGTCATAACTGCCCGCCAATTCAGAGAAAAACATTCGCGTAATCGTTTGGTCGTAATGCGTAAAAATCGCGTGCCGATTTTGCGCTAAAAGTTGAACCGGCGTAGGACCATTGCCGCGTAAATCATTGTCGTTCGCGCCCAATGTTAAATCGAGTGAGCCTTTATCGCCGCGCCAACTTAATGAGCCAAAACCTTGATTGGCTTTGCTGGGTGAAAAATCGCGCCAGCCATCTTCCTCGAAATGATGCAAATCGACAAAATACCCCCACGTTCCGTTATTCCAACCGCTAGTTAATTCTTCCGAATGCCGCCCAAATGAACCGCCATAAGTTTCAATTTGATGTTTCGGTGAACTAAAACCTGTTTTCGTTTTAATGGCAATCGCGCCACCGAGCGAATTCAAACCATAAACAGGATTCGACGAATACATTGCCATCGAATCAATCGCGCCTTGTGGAATTAAATCCCAATTTACTGTGTCGCCAAACGGTTCGTTGAAACGCACACCATTAACGTAAGTCGAAAGCCCTTGCGGCAAACCCATCAACGGCGAAGCCACAAAACCACGATAATGAATATCAGGTTGCAATGGATTATTTTGCGCTTCATTGACGGTTGCGCTACCTAAATAACGATTGATATATTCCGAAAGTGAAATCGTTTGGGCTTTGTCGAGTTGCTCGCTGGAAACGGTTTGCACGGGTGTTGGCAATTTATCTGCTTCGATACCGCCGCCAAGTGGTGAAACGCCGACGATATTTATCGTGCCTAAATCTTGGGGGGTATCTTCGGCAAAAATCGATGGTGAAATGGTTAAAATAACAATGCAGTGAATAATTTTTTTCATAAACTTTAATCAAAAAAACCACGCTATTTTCCAACAACGTGGCAAGAGGAGAACAAAGAAATTGGCTGCATTTTAAAGTTTAACCGCATGAAAACCTATAGGACTTTTTCCTAAACTCACTTCGTTAAATTCAGCAATAACGCAATGTGCGCTAATTCCGCTCCCGAATTAACATTTAATTTATGACGAATCGTTGTGCCGTAATTCGCGGCAGTTTTATAACTCACACATAATTTTTCGGAAATTGTGTGTGCCGTTAAACCTTTCGCCAGCAATAAAAACACGTCAAATTCTCGGGGCGAAAACGCATCAATAATTGTTTGATAATCCATAGAATTAGATGAATTTTCAGCGTCAGAAATTAAATTCGGTTCGATATAGATTTCACCATTAGCGACTTTTTTAATTGCCGTGATTAACACGTCAGGATGTGCGTGTTTGCAAATGTAACCTTTTGCGCCAGCATTCATCGCGCGTTGTACATACACATTTTCATGATGCACGCTGAACACAATAATTTTTGCCGATGAATCGCGTAAAACCAAACGGCGTGTGGCTTCTAAACCGCCAATTCCCGCCATGGATAAATCCATAATAATCACATCTGGTTTCAAATCGGCATAAAGCTGTAACGCTTGTTCGCCACGTTCTGCTTCCGCAATCACTTCGATATTTGCTTCAGTTGCAAGCAATAATCGAAAACCCGCCCGAACTATCGCATGGTCATCAATCAAAATAACAGTTATTTTTTCGAGGTACATAAAGGAATTTTTGCACGAATCGTCATGCCTTTTTGGGGTTGTGTTTCAATGAAAAAATCGCCGCCCAAACTTCGTACTCGTTCACGCATACTCAACAAGCCAAACCCATTTTTGATGGTCTGCGCGTTGCAACCTTGTCCGTCATCGGTGATTTTTAGCAATAAAAAGTGATTGTTATCCAGTATTAAATTTATTAAAACGTGGCTGGCGTTAGCGTGGCGAACCGTATTCGTCAAACATTCTTGCACCATTCTGAAAATATGAATACTTATGGTTTGAGGTAGCAATTCGCAATTTGCATCGCATTCAAACCCAATTTTTAAATGTGAATGTCGCGTTTGCCAATGTGAAATTAAATCATCGAGCGCGGCTTTTAAACCTAATTCGGTCAAAATCAACGGGTGTAATTGTTGCATCATTGAACGCACGACACGCATTAAATGATCGGAAATTTGAATAATAGAATCGGTGCTTTCTTTAATAATTACATTTTCAGATTCGGCACGCGAAATTGCTACCGTTATGACTTTAATTGCCGTCAAGGATTGTCCTAATTCATCGTGTAATTCTTGAGCAAGACGTTGCCGTTCTTGTTCTTGAATCGCTAAATTATGTTGCGTCAATGCGCGATTTTCTTGCTGACTAGCGTTTAATTTTTCGAGTGTGTGATTGATAGCTTTAGCAATTCGATTCATTTCATCACTTGAAAAGTTGGGCAATTGTTTTTGATATTCGCCAAATTCAACACGTTCTAAACCTTGAATAATAACGGAAATAGCTTTCAAAACACGATTAAAAACGAGCTGAATTATCCAAAAAATCAACGCAACCAATAAAAATAACAATCCAAAAAATGCTATGCTTTCTTGCCAAACTTCACGAATTTCATTCAACGGATTGGCTTCAATCGATACGACAAGTTGTTGTCCGTCGTCGGTTATTAAAGCACGTTCTATTTGAATAGGTGAACCAGCGACTAAATTCACAAACCATTTTGGTGGATTGGATTGTGTTTTTGAAATGGCGGATTGGGAAACATTTAACACATTTCCCGTTGACTCTTTGAGTTGAATGCGTAAATGGCGCGTTTCTTTTAACGCATTAAGTTGGGCAAGCCATTCTGTGCGGGCGTTGGTTTGCGTGAGGTTAAATGCGATGAGTTGAACCGCCAAATGAATTGACGAGTTCATCTCATCTTGCACCGCTCGTTTGGCTTGCCAAAGTGTGATTGCGCCGCCAATGATAAAAATGCAACACGCTAAAAATAAAATGCGAACGTTAATTTGACCGCGTAGCGAACTTACAAAAATCGACATATTTTAAATTGCCAAAAAATTCAAATCGTAAATGACATTTCGCGAATCATTTTTTTACCTAAAAGCCCGTAAAGCCCCGCCGTTCAGGGCGGGGCTTTACGGGTGCTTTTGATTTTGTTGTATTCATATTAGTTTTTCTTCTGTTGGGTGCGCTGTCGCTGTGTACTTCCCCTATCTGGCTTTTAAGCTACAGATAGGTTGAAATAAGGTGTTTTTCAGCCCCCCCCTTCGGGCATGAAGGGCTA
>CAIQZX010000125.1 GCA_903876445.1 uncultured Pseudomonadota bacterium
GAATTCCACGATGAAACCTTGCCAAAACAATCGTCAAAAGTCGCGCATTTCTGTTCGATGTGTGGCCCGCATTTCTGTTCGATGAAAATCAGCCAAGACGTGCGCGACTATGCGAATGCAAAAGGCGTTGCCGAACAAGAAGCGTTGAAACTCGGCATGGACGAAAAATCCCAAGAATTCTTAAACGAAGGCGCGGCGATTTATCACGAGGTTTAGATTTGTTGAGGGCGGGTTCTAAATCCGCCCTTTCAACTCAATAATATGGTGGAAAAATGAAACAAGTTGCCTCATTGCAGTACGGTGTGATTTTTAAAAAAGCCTTCTCACAAATCGACGTTTTCAAAGCGTTTGTCAAAGACATCACGGGCATTGATTTAAAAATAGACAAAGTTGAAACTGAAAAATCCTTTGAACAACGAATCGGCAACGTTAGAGTTGAATTCGATTTGTACGCCGAAGATTTAGAAAATCGCGTGATTGTCGAAATTCAACATCAAAATGGCTCAGATTATTACGACCGTTTTCTACATTATCATTGCGTTGCCTTACTTGAACAAGCCGCAAACTATCGCAATTACAAACCGAATTTAACGATTTATACCATTGTCGTTTTAACATCCGCTGATAAACATAAAACTGATGTGGCAACGATTGATTTCGATCCAAAAGACCGCTACGGCAATCCGCTGAATGAAATCAAACATAAAGTGATTTACCTTGCGGTGAAATATGTCGATGAAAATACGCCTGAAATGTACCGTGAATGGTTGAGCGCGATTAACGAAAGTTTGTCTGAGCAAATCGAAGAAACCAATTATCACCGCCCTGAACTCCAAACCGTCATCAATTCGATTGCTAAAAACCTCGTTTCGCCTGAAGATAAATACTTGATGATTGAAGAATATAACTTTGAAGAGGATAAAAAAAAGAGATTTGCAGAAGGCGAACAAGCTAAAGCCTTAGCCATTGCCAAAAATTTATTAGCAAAAGGACTGGATATTGAAACAATTGCCGAAACAACGGGCTTAACGATTGATGCCGTCGCTCAATTACGAAATGGCGGTTAATATTGTATTGTTGTGCATGAGTTGGCGCGTTACTAAAAAGTGATGCGTCATTTTTGTTTCTCCAAAATTGGGTAGAAGCAAAAGCAAAGAAATGTAAAATATCGTAATTAAAATTTGAATTCGAGGGAGCGTTTTTATGGCTTATGGACAAAACGCAGGCAAATCTGGAGTGGTTTATATTCTGCGTGAAATGGACAATCACCATAAATTAGGTAAGCGAAAAACTCATCTTTTTAAAATAGGCGAATCTACGCGAAGCGGCAAAATTCGCGCCGAAGAACTGACCGAAGAAGCAAGGGAAAAGGGTTCAAACGTATCTTATGAATTTATAACTGAATCACGCACTCAGGACTGTTATGGGTCTGAACAGCTCGTGTTTAAAAGACTTGAAGAATTTCGATTAGGCTCGTTTGGTGAGTGGGGCGGACATGAATTATTTGAATTTATCGATGACCACCAATTGCAGAACGCGATTAAAGTAATTCGTGAAACGTGCGTCGAAGTTGATAGCAAGTTGAATCAAGAATTATTGAAAACAGAGCTGACAGTGAAAACAGAGCTGGTAGCCAGTCAATATGTACCACCAACCCAAAATGAAAATTTACGGCGAATAATAGAAGAACTGGAAGTTCAACGTCCCGATTACACAATACAAAAACGTCCAGTTCAAGAAAAGGAAGTTGAGAAAAAAACAGGTTTTTTCCATTCGATAATTAGGATTACGATAGGAACGATTGGTGGAATGATCGGTGGGGTGATCCTTTTTATAATTGGCTTGTTTGTGCTTATATTTTTGATTGATGTTTACGAAACAACAGTTTCTAATCCGTCAGCATCATATCAACCACCTTCTGCACCAGCCACTTATGTTCAGCCAACACCTGCAGCTATTCAGCCTTATAAACCACTAGCCACAGATTTCAAAAGTTACCCAATAAATACCGTATACAACGGTAAGATTGCTCAAGTGATATTGAATACTGCTGATAAAAAACGCTACAGAACAAGGCTTAGGGCGGCTGCAACTATGCCTGCTGATTTTTCTGGCGAGTATGTTTTTGTGCGTTGGGAATGTGGGATGCGTTGTATAGATGGTGCGGTAGTTAGCCACAAAACGGGTCACGTTGTTTTTCTACCCGCCAATGTATGTTGCTGGTTCGGTGAGGAAGATCTATTGCAATTTCAGTTAGATAGCAGTTTGCTGATTGCCAATGGAAGTCTTAATGAAGGGGTGGAATATGGAAAATTTTTTTATGAATTTAATGGACGAGAATTTAAGTTGATACATACTCAACTCTTAGATAGAGAAGAAGCCATATCAAAAAGCAATGAACAAGACGTTCAGTCAGCACCCACTTATGTGCCACCAAGTAAACCAGTACAAGCTGCTTACGTTCAGCCAGCACCAGTATCCCAACAATCTATTATTGCTCAATCAGCTGCCATCGCTCAGGCATCTCAAGACAAACTCACTGCTTTTAGAGCCTATCGTAATAGTCCCGAAGCTGCAGCGGATTACCATGCTGCCTTAGTAGCAAGTGCTGATAGTTCTTTGGAAAAGGGTGTGCATGATGCAAAGTCATCTTTTAAACAATTATTTAATCTAGCTACTGGAGATTCTAAAGCGGTCGCTGAACAAGCGGAAGCAGATAAGCTATACCATTTAGCCAACCCTTCGGAATAAAAGGCAGGAAGGTTAGGAAAAATTTGATAACAACCGATTAACCACATTAGTAAAACAAACGAACGTTACTAGGATAATTTATGAAAAAAATAGCATTGCTTGTGATAATTCAATCCCTTCTCTTTTCTACTAGCTTGTACGCAGAAGAAAAAAACGGGCAAATGACAGAGAGCTTACTTCTACCATGTAAAAGTGCCATTAGTGGTATTAGTAGAATACCAGCAACCTTACAAATCGAAATTATTCCAAATAGTTACACAAAAAATGATACTTACAAAAAAACCGAAGGCGGTTATCTAATAAAATTAGAAACTAACGATTCCGATGGTCAAAAATTTTTCCGCTGCTATCTTGATAATAAGAAGCAAGTTATAGATTTAAAAGAAAGGAAGTATTACGATTTATGAGAATTGCTGATGTTGCAGTCTTAACATTGTAGACAGCAAAAGACCCCATCACGTCTATGAATCGCCCCGCCGTCCGCTCGTCCTGCGCCCCCCAAACTCGCCGCTGTTTATCTGAATTAAAAATTGAGTTGGAAATGATTCAGTTTTGACCATCCCGCAAAATAATTTCCCAAAATAGGCACAAACATCATGGCAACCACTATAGATGGCGACAAAATTGATTTATCTGCTATAGACGCAAATGTAGAACAGGCAAAAGATTAAAGTTTTTCTGCACCAATTGTTGACACTTCTTTTTCAGGAAAGTTTTCAAAAGCAGGTGAATTATATTTTGATTCAAACAGTTCCATTTCATATGGAAACAATGACAACGATAGCAAACCTGAGTTTTCGATTCAACTCAGCGGTGTGAAGAGTTTAGTTGCTGATGATTTTATTTTGTAATTGATTTGGTTGTACCGAGGGCGTGATTTTTGTCACGCCCTTTTTTGTTACATTTAAAACCGCGAAATCCCCACTGCTTCGCGTAATTCAGCCATAAATGGTTGACTAAACGTCCGTGCTTTTGCCGCACCAATTTGCAATTGTTCTTCAATATAATCGGGTTGCAACAATAACTCTTTGTAACGATCTCGCGCTGGCGCAATTTCTTCATTTACTTTGCCAAACAACATCGATTTCATTTCACCCCAGCCAATGCCTTCTGCGTAACGTCTTTCTACTTCAGCCACTTCATCTGGCTTCGCAAATGCTTTGTACATACTAAATAACGTGCAATCGCTTGTATCTTTCGGTTCATGTGGTTCAATAGAATTCGTTTTGATTTTGTTAATCAGCTTTTTTAACATTCTTTCAGATTCAAATAACGGAATTGTGTTGTGATAGCTTTTACTCATTTTACGCCCATCCAAACCAGCTAAAATCGAGCCATTGCCATCAATTACGGCTTCTGGCAAAGCAAAGTATTCGCCATAAATATGATTGAAACGTGCCGCAATATCGCGCGTCATCTCAATGTGTTGTAACTGATCTCTACCAACAGGAACTTTATTCGCATTAAATAATAAAATGTCTGCTGCCATTAAAATTGGATAGCTAAAAAGTCCCATCGTAATGCCTTTTTCGGCATCATTTTCGGCGGATTGTTCATTTTCAGCGACGGCGGATTTGTAAGCGTGCGAACGATTCATTAACCCTTTCGACGTGACACAAGTAAGCAGCCATGTCAGCTCTAAAATTTCCGGTACATCTGATTGACGGTAAAACACGGCATTGTCGGTATCTAAACCTAATGCTAACCACATTGCAGCGATTTCTAAACTTGATTGCCGTACACGTTCGGGTTCTTGACATTTAATCAGCGCGTGATAATCGGCTAAAAAATAAAAAGGTGAAACATTCGCATTTTGGCTAGCATTGATTGCGGGGCGAATTGCACCGACATAATTGCCTAAATGAGGGGTTCCAGTGGTTGTAATTCCGGTTAAAACAATATCTTTTTTCATTTGAAAGCCTCAAAGGTAGAAGTGGGATAAAACTATAGATTGCCATTTTATAGTAAAATTACGAAAATCAAGCCTCCACATTTAAAAGAATAGGAAAATTAAATGAAATATGCTGAAAGACGCTCTTTTACCCGCGCTTCTGTAGATTGTGAAATGACTTATCGATTAGTCGATTCTCACGCATTTCAAAGTGCGCGTTGCATTTCGATTAGCGGTTCGGGTTTAGCATTTATAACATCTGAAACACAGGAAGAAGGAAAGGCAATCGAAGTGAGTATTTTACCGCAAAATCCCTCTGCGATTCCTTTAACTGCCTTTGTCGAAGTGTTGAGATGCAAAAAGTTAGAGTCCGGTGATTACGAAATTGCGGCGATAATTAAATCAATTAAAGGCTAATAATGTTCACCATCACCAAAGAAGTCTATTTTTGTTATGGGCATCGACTCATGAATCATGGTGGAAAATGTCGCCATTTACATGGGCATAGCGTAAAAGCGGCAATTTCGATTACCCGCGAAAATTTGAATAATCAAAGTATGGTGTGTGATTTTTCGGATGTAAAAGAATGCGTTGAAAATTATGTGAATTCATATTTAGACCATAATTTTTTGCTGCATAAAGATGACCCCATTATTCCGGCATTGATTCAGAATAATGAACGTTTTTTAGCTCTTGATGAGCATCCAACTGCTGAAGTATTAAGTAAAATGATTTTTAATCATTTAAAAGAAAGTGATTTTCACGTTACGAAAGTTGAGTTGTGGGAAACGGCTAGTGCAAGTGCTAGTTATAGTGAATAATTGACAAACAAAGAAGGTGCGAGAAATTCGCGCCTTCAATGCGTCTTTGTCGCGTTTACTTTTTTACTTTTATTTCGACACAACTTTGTCATAATGGCTAAATAGACTAACTTATTTTTATAAATCACTCTGAAAGCCAATTTTATGACTCACGTTCCAGAAGAAATAAACCTCCAAAATCCAAATCTTTACATTAACCGCGAACTTAGTTTACTCGAATTCAATAAGCGCGTTTTAGCGCAAGCAAAAGATGAAAGCGTACCACTGCTTGAACGCTTAAATTATTTGTGCATTTCTTGTTCAAATTTAGATGAATTTTTTGAAGTTCGTGTCGCCAGCGTCATTGAAATGGTCGCAATGGATCCGGACACCTGTGCATTTGATGGATTAACACCTAAAGAACAATTGGAATTGATTTCGATTGAAGCGCGAAATTTAGTTAATGATCAATATGAGATGTTAAATAGTGTCTTATTGCCGGAATTGAAAAAAGAAAACATCAATTTTGTGCGTCGGGCAGAATGGTCTGATGTTCAACGTAAATGGTTAGAAAATTATTTTAATGAAGAAATTTTGCCGGTTTTAACGCCCGTTGGTTTAGATTCAGCGCATCCCTTTCCGCGTATTTTGAATAAGAGTTTAAATTTCATCATTTCTTTGACTGGAAAAGATGCGTTTGGACGGAATAGTGGACGCGCTGTATTACAAGCTCCGCGCTCGTTGCCGCGCATTATTAAATTACCGAGCATAGAAACAAATAGTGGCGCGAATGATTTTGTTTTTTTATCGTCAATTATTCATGCGTTTATCGATCAGCTTTTTCATGGCATGAACGTTAAGGGTTGTTATCAATTTCGCGTAACGCGGAACAGTGACTTTTTTGTTGATGATGATGCGATCGACGATTTATTGTTAGCCGTGAAAGGTGAATTAGCCATGCGGAATTATGGCGACGAAGTGCGTTTAGAAATTGATGCTAATTGTCCCGATGAAACTGTGACTTTCCTTTTAGCACGTTTTGGAATGACTCGTGAGCGGTTATTTTTAGTGAATGGTCCTGTGAATTTAAGTCGTGTACAAGAAATTAACGCGCTGATTTTAGACCGACCAGACTTAAAATTTGTCCCTTTTAAGCCGGTTATTCCTGCAAATTTAACGCGCCAAAAAGATATTTTTGCTGCCATAAAACGTAACGATATTTTATTACATCAGCCGTTTGAATCTTTTACGCCTGTCATTGAATTTCTTCGACAAGCGGCTGTTGATCCGGATGTATTAGCGATTAAACAAACGCTTTACCGAACTGGTTCAGATTCACCAATTGTAAATGCGTTAGTCAAAGCTGCACAAAATGGTAAAGTCGTTACGGTTGTAATTGAACTTCGCGCTCGATTTGATGAAAAGGCAAATATCGATTTAGCATCAAAGCTGCAAGAAGCGGCGGTTCACGTTGTATATGGCGTTGTGGGTTATAAAACACACGCTAAAATGTGTTTAGTATTACGCCGCGAAGGGAAAGAATTGCGTAATTATGTGCATTTAGGAACGGGAAATTACCATCCTAAAACCGCTTTTTTTTATACCGATTACGGTTTATTTTCGTGTGATAAGGAATTAGGTGACGATGTTCGTCGGGTTTTTACACAGCTAACGAGTTTGGGAAAAGTGACAAAGTTGAATAAACTCTTACAATCGCCTTTCACATTACACAGCGGGTTGATGGAAAAAATTGAGCGTGAAATTCGTCATGCTAAAAATGGCAAATCTGCAAGAATCATTATTCAAGTCAATGCTATTGTTGAGCCGATAGCGATTCAAGCTCTTTATAGAGCTTCGCAAGCAGGTGTAAAAGTTCAACTTATCGTTCGAGGAATGTGTTGTTTACGTCCAAATATCAAAGGCGTTTCAGAAAATATCGAAGTGCGAGCGATTGTTGGACGATTTTTAGAACATCCTCGCGTTTATTGTTTTGAAAATGATGGTAATCAGGAAGTTTATGCGTCAAGTGCGGATTTAATGAATCGTAATATGTTCAAACGTGTTGAGATTTGTTTTCCAATTGAGAATAAAAAATTAGCACAACGTATTTTGCGTAATTTAGATTGGTATTTAAATGACAATTCACAGGCTTGGATTTTACAATCCGATGGTAGTTATCGACGTGCTGAACACGTCGAAGGTGAGGCGGTTATTCAAGCGCAAACGCTATTATTACTAGACGCACAATCAAATTAACTTTTTCATTAAACTTTTGCTATGTTCATATCTCAAATTAAAAACCTTCCCGAATCGTTGCAAAATACGGTTGATTTAACACATTGGTCAGAAAAACTCGCTGCCGAAAATTTGCCTGAAAACTTTGCTGATTCAATGGTTAAAGTCTGGGCGATGAGTGAATTTGTATGGGAACATTGCAATCGTCGTCCTGAAATTTTGATTGATTTAATTCAATCGTGCGATTTATTTAAAAGCTACGATGAAAACACTTACCGCGAAAAACTCGCTCAGAAAACCATTGCGAATGAGCTAGATTTAATGATTGTTTTACGTCATTTTCGCCGCAATGAAATGATTCGGATTGCGTGGCGCGACATTGCCGATTGGGGAGAATTAACTCAAACGTTGCGTGAACTTTCTTGGCTTGCTGATGCCTGTATTCAAAAAGCGTTAGAATTTTTGTATCAACAAGCCTGCGAAAAACGCGGCACGCCTGTTTTGTTGGACGGAACGCCGCAACAAATCGTGGTTTTAGGCATGGGAAAATTGGGCGCATTTGAATTGAATTATTCATCTGACATCGATTTGATTTTTGCCTATCCTGAAAACGGCGTTTTGCCCGACCGAAAAGAAACCAGTTACAGCGAATTTTTCACCCGAATTTGTCAAAGTTTAGTGCGTGTTCTCGATGAAATTACCGTTGATGGTTTTGTATTTCGCACCGATATTCGATTGCGTCCGTTTGGGGATAGTGGCGCGATTATTATGACTTTCGACGGCATGGAAAATTATTACCAAACTCAAGCGCGAGAATGGGAACGTTACGCGATGATTAAAGCGCGACAAGTCGCTGGCGATGTTGAACAAGGCAAACCGTTAATGTCGATGCTCAATAAATTCGTTTATCGCCGCTATTTAGACTACGGCGCGTTCGACGAATTACGCGGATTGAAAGCCCAAATTGCTCAAGAATTACGCCGAAAAGATCGCGTCGATAACGTCAAATTAGGACGCGGTGGAATTCGAGAAATTGAATTTATCGGACAAGCGTTTCAGCTAATTCGCGGCGGAAATGAAAAATCATTACAAGTTCGCCCGATTTTGGATATTTTGCAACGGCTTTCAGAATTGGAATTATTAAACCCCGAAGATGCCACGCAATTAACACAGTCGTACCATTTTTTACGGCGCGTCGAAAATCGAATTCAACAATATCAAGACAAACAAACGCACGATTTACCGACCAATGAAAACGCTAAAAATGCGATGGCTTATGTTTTAGGATTTGCGAATTGGGAAACTTTTTTAGCTGAATTAAATTTAGTTCGTGACAAAGTTCACGCGGTTTTTGATACGGTTTTTTCAGTATCAAAACAAGACGAAATTGAACAGTTAAGCCAAAAAATTTGGGCGGGTTTGGAAGACGAAAATGAATTGCTCGAAAATTTGACTGAATACGGTTTCAAAAATATAGCTGAAAGTTGGACGGCGATTAGTGATTTCAAAAATGAGCCTGCGATTCGCCGTTTGAGCAATAAAGGTTTAGGCGTTATCAATCGTTTGATGCCACAAGTGATTGCAACCTTGCAAACCGTGGCGAATCCTGACGAAACTTTGAAGCGTTTGCTGACATTATTTGCAGCCGTTGCAGGACGAAATGTGTATTTAGCGTTGTTGGCTGAAAATCCACACGCGCTTTCGCAGCTTTTAAAACTTGTTTCTGCAAGTCCTTGGATTAGTGAGTATTTAGCGCGTTATCCTGTTTTGTTTGATGAATTACTCGACACGCGCTCGCTGTTTGAACCGCTCAAAAAAGAAGATTTAACCATGCAATTAAATCAGCTTGTGGCGCGAATTGATGCCGAAGATTTAGAAACGTTAATGATTGCGTTGCGGAAATTTAAACAAGTGAACGTGTTGCGAATTGCAGCAGCGGATATTATGGGCGTGATTCCGTTAATGATTGTCAGTGATTATTTGACATTTTTGGCTGAAAGTTTGCTGGATTGCGTGGTGAAATATGAATGGAAAATTTTGGTTGAAAAACACGGTTATCCACCTGAATGTGATGATGAGAAAACAAATTTTGCGGTCATTGGTTTTGGGAAATTAGGCGGTTTAGAATTGGGTTATGGTTCAGATTTAGACATGGTTTTTGTTTACGATTGCGTGGATGGAAACGCCATGACAAACGGTGAAAAATCACTTTCTTGTTCGCAATTTTACAGTCGTTTAGCGCAGAAAATTCGCCATATTTTTGAAACGAAATTGCTAGCGGGCGATTTGTACGAAGTCGATTTACGTTTACGCCCACACGGCGATTCGGGCGTTTTAGTCACCCATATCAACACTTACGAACCTTATTATCATGAACACGCTTGGACGTGGGAATTTCAAGCATTGGTGCGAGCGCGATTTATTTCTGGCGATTCCAATTTAGGACAACAGTTTTCAGAAATGCGTCAGCGCGTTTTGAGTTTGCCGCGTGATGGTGAAAAATTGAAAATCGAAGTCCGTGAAATGCGCGAAAAAATGCGCGAAAATTTAGACACTAAATCGGCTGAAAAATTCGATTTGAAACAAAGCTCGGGGGGGATTGTAGACATTGAATTTATGGTGCAATTTGGCATTTTGGCAAATGCGGCGACGTTTACGGATTTGACGATTTACACCGATAACGTGCGTTTGCTGGAAAGTTTGAAAGCCGCTGGTGCAATGACTGAAACCGATGCAAAAATTCTGAAAACCGCTTATTGTGCTTACCGTGACGCAGGTCACAAACAAGTTTTACAAGGTGATAAAGCGATTATAAATGCTCAGAAATTTGTCGAATTACGCGAACAAGTGACACGAATTTGGCAAACAAAAATTTGTGAGATTTAATTACTTTATAATGGTAAAAAAATTTACGAAATAGATTTTTTTACTATTTTTCAGGTGAAAGTTTACAAAAAATCGTGATAGTATTTCCTGTATTTTAAAACACAGAGGTTGGGAATATGTCGCTTTACTGTCTCGTTTATACCAGCATTTCAAATCAAAAAATGACTAATGATGATTTGAAAGCATTGCTAAATACATCAAGAAGAAAAAATGCGGATTTAAACATTACGGGGTTATTACTGTATCTCGATCCATTTTTTATTCAAATTTTGGAGGGTAAAGAAGATGTTGTAAATAATCTTTTTGACTCTTTTTCGCGAGATGCCCGCCACTCTGATATTTCTCTAATTTACAAAAAAGAAATAGAAGAACGTAATTTTCCAAATTGGACAATGGGTTTCAATAGAATTAGTAAA
>CAIQZX010000126.1 GCA_903876445.1 uncultured Pseudomonadota bacterium
AAGACCACGAGGAACCATTATCAAGCGTGTATTTCCACGATGCTCCCACTTTCAAACCATTAACGGTAATCGTATCATCGTTAGAAATTCCATCGCTTGAACTTGCGCCCATTGAATCTGTTGTTAACACAAATTCAGGAATAACAGGAGCTACACTTAAATTAGAGGATGTTAATGTGATTGGCGAATCTGTGCTGTATTTTGACGTAATTGTTAAACCCGAATTATCGTCAGTTCGCACAATGGCTAATTCTTTTCCGTCATCAAACTTCACCGTAAAAGATTCACCGCCAGCAATTGCTCCAAAAGTGTAAGTTTGCGAACCAGCAGTTAGAACAACCGAATTACCGATAATTTTCGCTTTAACGGTTGTGGCATCGATACCCTTTAGAATAAAAACGTCGCCTGTGGTTATGTTTGGGACTTTGTACGAAGCGGTTGCGGCAGTAGAAAACTCAACCAAGTCAGCAAAATTTGAACCGTAAAACATATTCACAACTCCACCTGTTGTATCACCAGTGAACAGTTGTTTTGTTTGAATAATGTTGTTGGAAATTGCGATAGTCATAGTTCTTCCTAATTAAATGATTTCAATGGCAGAATTACCGAGGAACGTGTTGAGTTCCGCAAATGAGTCGATTGAACCGCCAACTGCTGCGCGAGAACCAGTCAATCCAAGTAATACAATTTCTTGCAGGTGGTTACTTGTGCCAATCCCTGTAATTTCAATGGTGCCTGCATTGTCGTTAATACCATAAAGATTTAGACCGTCTAAAGCTGTTGTAGCTGTAGCTCCTGTTGCTGATGACGTTGCAGTTGTATTAAAAATCAGTTTATCGCCAGCACCGAATCCAGTAATCGTAACGTTTGCATCGTAAGTAGACGACGTAATTCCATTGCTACTATCGAGTTGGAAAACATAAGTGTCGTTGCCTTTATTTGTACCTGTATCAAAAGCAACAGCTGAACTACCAACGGCACTTTGATTGCCATTGATAACATCATTTCCTGTAGTTTGACTTGTAACAGGACTAGCAAATGTACCATTTGCAGCAGTAGTGAATGTTTTTGTTGCACTCGTTGCGTAAGCATTCCCCGCTAAATCTTTTACAATCCCTGCTGGAATCGTTACTGAATAGGAATAACCTTTTTCTAATCCAGTTGGACTAATAGTTGCTGTCCAACCAGAAACGGCAGTTGAAATAGAGACTGTATGAGTGGGATCTATTGTATTTGTGATGGTAACGTTACTGCTACCAGCCTGAATAGCTTCACTAAATGTTAAAACGATATTGCTTGAAATTTCCACATTTGTTGCGTTATTAGCCGGTGTACTTGATGATAATGTTGGGCTGATAATATCGGCGGGAGGTGTGTAAGTAGGCGTTAGGTCTGGTGTTTTCGTGGTTGGAGTAACAGAAGTAGTAATTGGTGTTTCCGATCCAACCTTAATACTATTGTCAGCGGAAGTTCCTGTCAGCGTAGTTCCCAGAGAGGCTAGTGAAGTTAACGCAGTTGCGCTATTTGGATCGAATGTTTTTGCTGCATCTTGTAATTGACTAGCTGCGCCTTCTTGTGTGAATTTAGAAACGTTCGCCATACTTGCAAGTAAATCGGTTGTATTACCACCCGTTGTGATAACGGCTGAAATGTTGTCTGTTGCATCTTTAATAACACTCGCCACCGTGTCTGCCATTTTAGCAATTTTGGCTTCAAAATTAGCTGTTGTACCCGTAACGGTTTTTGTGACTTCTTTTGCACTGTCATTCAAAATGCTTGTTAATAATGTTTTATCTGCCAAATCAATGATACCGTCTTTGTCACTGGTGATTGCAGATACCAATGATTTCAAAAGTGCGTCACCTGATTTTTCGGTAGTAACTTTATCACCGCCTGCACCTTGTAATACTTCGCCAGCAGTCACTAAAAAGTTAGCGATTTTTGCCGCACTTGCCATTAAATTGGTCGCGAGGGCTTTATCAGCGGTAGATGCAGTTGTTAATGAGGAAATCGGGTCATAGCTTTTCAAATCGACTTGCGTCGCATCAAAACCAAAGGCTTTAGCCACCGCTTTTTCAGCATCATCAACCGTTAAGCCTTGTTCAACAAAGCCTTGCTGTAATGTTGTTAATGGCGTAATAGCTGTTGAGCCTTCAGGCGCTTTTAAAGTGCCTTTAAATGCTTTGCCTGTACTTTCATCCGTACCACCTGAAACAATAATAGCTCCATTGCTATTTGTTAATTTAAAAGAGCCACCTTTTTCTGTTGTTGCTGTTGCTTCACCCGCATCTAAAACCCCGTTGCCATTCGCATCAGCAAAAACGGTTGCTCCTGCTAAATAACCATCAACGGCTTTACCCGTTAAAGAAGAATCAGTTGTTTTGAAATTTAAAACCGTTATATCGCTAATTCCCGCAAAATCATTATTCGCGGAATCTTTCAATGCACCTTTATCAATCAAAACGTTATACCCTTTTCCACTTTCTAAATCCGTTGTTGGGTTAATCGTTACGACTTTTCCGTTTATACCGACTTGAGCATCTGTAACTGAAATTGTGCGTGTATCTGAGCCATTGCTAATAACAAAATTTCCTTTTCCTGCGACAACATTTTCGTCAAATGTCAAAACGATGTTGCTATCTTTGGCGATATTTAAACTGTCATCGGCTGGTGTAATACTTACTAATTTTGGCGGTAGGTTTTCTATTTTTGGCGGGACGTTTTCTATTGTCGAAAAATTAAAAGCCGTTGTTTCATTGATTCCGGCAAACGCATTTCCTGTTGCATCTTTGATAACGCCTGAAGCAATTTGCACGCTGTAATTATTTCCGACAACTAAATCAACGCTTGGATTGATTGTTACAATGTTTTTATTGATGGTGACTTGTGAGCGGTCTGCAATCGAAATTTTTGTGTATGTTGTGCCGTTGCTAATAACAATATCACCACTGCCCACTTGCACAGCTTCGCTAAATGTTAAAACGATGTTGCTCGTTGCTAAAACAGAAGAAGAATCATCACTAGGTGATGCTGAAATTAAAGTGGGTGGCTGGCTGTCATGGCTTGAAAAATTCAATGTTTTAGCCGCAAATTTATTACCCGCTTTATCTGCAATCACACCATCCGCAATTTGAATGCTGTAATTTTTATTTTCCAACAAATCCGTTGTTGGGTTAATTGTTAGAATGTTATTGTTAACAGTGACTTGCTTGCTGTCAGTTAAAGGAATTTTGTTATATTTCGTACCGTCACTGATTACAATATCACCAATTCCTGTTTTAATCGCTTCGTTAAAAATTAACGTTAAATCTGAGTCAATAGCTATATTTTGGGCATTGTTAATCGGTGATGATTCAACTAAAACGGGCGCAATTTTATCTGTAACGACCGCATATTTAGTTGAAAACTTAAATCCGTCGCCATTTCCTGCAAATGAATTCCCGGCTAAGTCTTGAACGGCATCAGCAGTGACTTTGACACTATAAGTGCTACTTGCTTTTAGATTATCAGTTAAATTGACCGTTAGTTTTGAATCTTTAATGGTAACTTGAGAATCATTGGTGGGAATAGTTAAGATATTTCCAGCATTATCGTTAAAGATTATCTTGCCCGTGCCGACTTTAATCTTTTCGTTAAAAACCAATTCGATATTTCTATCGGTTGAAATTGATTTATAACCATTTCCCGGTGTAGAGAATTTTAGTTGCGGAGCTAGTGTGTCTTTTGTATCAAAACTGAAGGTCGTTCCGGCGTATTTATTATTTGCTAAATCTGCAATAGCCGTTGATGGAAATTTAACGGTGTAGTGCTTGTTAGGTAGTAAATCTTTATCGGGATCGATAGTGAGCGTATTGAGCTGAATTTGTTTGCTTGTAACGGGAATTTCGCGAGAATCCCCGTCTGTACTAAGAGTAATTTTACCTGTACCTGCTTTAACTTTTTCGTTGAAAGTGAATACCAAGTTTTTGTCTAGTTCCACACCATTATCGGTAGATTTTGGTGTTGACAGTTTAAGTTTAGGGGCTATTTTGTCAGTTTTTGTCATAGTGTTTTCCGAATAGAGAAGTCTCTTTGTGTGAATGGTAGCAAATTTTAAATTGATGTATTATTTCAATTGCCTAACTAAATGATACTTTACTGATACTTCAAATTTATAATAATTTGATTTATATGGTATTAAGTTTTTAATCAGATTTTGAAAAGTGTGATACTGGTCACACTTTTTAAATGGGAAATTGGTAATTGTTGCCGGCTATATTGTTATCATTAAATTTAATGAGGCGGTGCCAATACAACACGAGTACCATTGTTTTCAGCTGCACTTACTACGCCAGCATTTTCCATTTCTTCAATCATCGACGCAGCACGGTTATAACCTACTTTAAAGCGACGTTGTACACTTGAAATCGACGCTTTTCGTGATTCAGTTACAAAACGTACCGCTTCATCATAAAGTGGATCCGATTCGCTGCCACCACCGTAACTATTACCACCAAAGCCGTCATTTGAATCCGCACTTTCTTGCAAGATTTCTTTTAAATAATTCGTGGGGCCTGTTTGTTTTAAAAATTCCACTACTCGATGCACTTCGTGATCATCCACAAATGCACCATGTGCGCGAATCGGAATGCTTGTTCCTGAAGGTAAAAATAACATATCACCATTTCCTAAAAGCGTTTCCGCGCCACCTTGATCTAAAATTGTCCGCGAATCAATCCGTGATGAAACTTGAAATGAAATTCGAGTCGGAACGTTTGCTTTAATCAAGCCCGTCAAAACATCAACCGATGGTCGTTGCGTGGCTAAAATTAAATGAATTCCCGCCGCGCGTGCTTTTTGTGCCAAACGCGCAATCAATTCTTCGACTTTTTTACCTACAATCATCATCATGTCGGCTAATTCATCAATCACAATCACAATACTAGGCAACGTCGAAAGCGTTGGGAAATCTTCGCCATCTTCAAGCGGATTTATCATTTGGAACATCGGGTCACGAATGGTTTCACCTCGCGCTGCCGCATCTTCAATGACTTGATTAAAGCCTGCTAAATTTCGTACACCCATTTTTGACATCAATTTGTAACGGCGTTCCATTTCACCAACTGCCCAGCGCAAAGCATTACTCGCTTCTTTCATATCCGTTACGACAGGCGTTAGCAAATGCGGAATTCCTTCATAAACGGACAATTCCAACATTTTGGGATCAATCATAATTAAACGAACTTGTTCGGGATTAGCTTTATAAAGCAAACTCAAAATCATGGTGTTAATGGCGACAGATTTGCCCGACCCCGTTGTACCCGCAACTAAGGCGTGAGGCATTTTGCCCAAATCAGCACAAATTGGAATGCCTGCAATATCTTTTCCCATTGCTAACGTGAGCATCGATTTTGATTTTTCAAACGCCGTTGATTTCAATAATTCGCGTAATGTGACCATTTCACGTTCACGGTTTGGAATTTCTAAACCGACGACAGGTTTGCCTGGAATAATTTCGACGATTCGCACGCTAGTTACTGATAATGAACGCGCCAAATCTTTGGATAAACTACTAATTCGACTGACTTTTACGCCGGCGGCAAGCTGTAATTCAAAACGAGTAATCACAGGACCCGGATGGAAACCAACGACCATTACCGCAACGTTAAAATCAGCTAAAATATCCTCAACTAACCGCGACATTTCTTCTAGGTCTGTTTCTGAATAACCAATAACTTTTGTGTCGCGTTCATCAAGTAAATCAAGCGTTGGCAGTTTATTTTTTTTCGGGTAAACGACAGTTTTAAGTTTTTTCTCAACAGTTTTTTTAGGTGCTTTTTGTTCAGTAGTTGTGGATTTCTCAACGGCTTTTTCAGCTTTTTCAACAATTTTTTCAGCGTGTTCAATAACTTCCGTTTTAACGTGCTTAACCGTTTCGACTAATTTATCGAACTTTTTACTTAGAGGTGTTTTGATTGGCTTATCGACTTTTTCGACCGTGTTTGACAGCTCTGGCGTAGATTTTAGCTTTGTTTTCTTTGGAGTTTTTTTTTGAGTAGTCGGCTCTTCTTCTAACTCGTCAATGTCATTTAATAATTCATCAAATTCCATTTCATCATGTAATGCTTCTTTATCTTCAGTGTTATCAACAAATTCTTCGACAGGCTCTAATTTGGATTTTGGGGGATTTTTTTTGCGAACGGGAATTTCTTTTTCTTTAACTAATTTTGTTTCCGCTGGTGGTGGCGCGTAACGATGTAAAATTTCCAACGTATTTCTGTAAATAGCGTTACCCATTATAAAACTATGCTTGCCAATAAAATCGAGAGCGGAAAGTAATGAAATTTCAGTTACCAATCGCAAACCCGCGAATAAAACGACTAGTAAAAATAACGTTGCACCAGAATTACCGAATGCGACCGCTAAACTTGAACCAACTTCTTGCCCTAAAATCCCGCCAGTATTGCGTGGTAATTCGATTCCCGTGCGTAAAATATAAAAATTAAACAGTGCGTCAGCAGAAATAATGGTAGCAATTGCTCCCAACCAATGTAATGTCAACATGGTTCGCGATTGCTCAGGACGGCGATTACTATAAGTCAAATAACCTTGCCAAGTAATGATGAATGGAAATGTGTACGCACAAAGTCCAAAAAAACTTAGCATAAAATCCGCAAGCCATGCCCCAAATACACCACAGGCATTTGAAATAGTTTGAATTGACCCGCTGTGTGTCCAGCCAGCATCATCATTATTAAAAGTAATAAGTGAAATTAAGAAGAACAATGCGCTCGCAATGACACTCAATAACGCAACTTCGCGCAAACCTCGAAATGTTTTTTCTTCCATCACTGCAGCCATAAAAAATACTCTTTTTAAAAAATTTATGAAATAAAACATGATTATAGAATAATAATCGGATTATTTACATTAAATTCTACTTTGTTTCTGTGTCGATATTTGGGTACATATTTTTTTTTAAAGACAGTTCAGCTTTGACATTTGGACAAAAATGTTGCATTTTATTGACTCCCATTTGTAATTTTAGGTAAGAAAATTTAATTATGCAAAAAGAAGAATTTGCCAAATATATCCGAGTTCGTGCTAAAGAATTAGGTTTAAGCATCACTAAACTTGCACAACAAACTGGAATTTCCCGTCAGTCGTTATATGACTTGTTTAGCGGAACAACAGAACAAGCTAAATTGTCTACTATAATTAACCTTGCAAATACTTTGCAAGTACATCCGATTTACTTGTTCCGTCATTTATTAGATCAAATGGAATCACCACGTTACGGTTCATTGCAAGCTGGTTCGCCAGATTCGATGAAATTTATTCGTGATGTAACAATTCCTGATAACTTAGAAGTTAAAGTTGGTACTGTTTTCACAAAAACATGGGAAATTCAAAACGTAGGTCAATCCACATGGACTAATCGCAAGTTGGTTTGCATGGATCAACCCGTCGATTCATCTTATACGCCACCACGTTCAAAAAAATTAACCACCTGTCGCGGTTTGAGTCCAGCTGTACGCGAAGTGGAAATCAAAGAAACAAAAGCAGGAAAATCTGTAAAAGTGAGTGTTGAATTTACTGCGCCAAATTATCCTTGCAGCGTTCTTTCTTATTGGAAAATGACTGATGATGTAGGCAAAATCTGCGCTTTAGCAAGTGAAGGTTTATCTTGCTACGTTCAAGTTATTGAATAAAAATCGGTTTTTCTGATTTAAAAAACCCGCCCATCTTTATATGGGCGGTTTTTTATTGCCTAATCATTTTTAGGACAATTTTGCTTTTAAAATTTTATTGATTTCAGCAGGATTGCCTTTACCTTGCATCGCTTTCATTACTTGACCGACAAAAAAACCAAACATTTTTTCGTTTCCACTACGATATTGTTCGATTTGTTTTTCATTTGCCGCAAGAATTGTATCGATAATTGCCTCAATAGCTCCTGTGTCGGTGATTTGTTTTAAGCCTTGCGTTTCAATAATTTCGTCGGCAGATTCTGAGCCTTTCCATAAAAATTCAAAAACCTGTTTCGCAATTTTTCCGGAAATTGTGTCGTCGGCAATTCGAGTCACTAAACCCGCAAAACGTTCGGCGTTAATTGGTGAAGCGGTAATTTCTAATTCGGCACGATTTAATGCGGCGGATAATTCGCCAGTTATCCAATTTGCACAAAGCACGCCGTCACAATTTGAAATTCTCACGACATTTTCAAAATAATCTGCCATTTCGCGTGACGACGTTAAAATAGTTGCACTTTCATCGTTCAATTTGTAATCCGCCTTGAAACGGGCTTTTTTTGCTTCAGGTAGTTCGGGTAAGGTTGCTCGAATTTCGTTTTTTAATTCTTCACTGATAAATACCGGTAATAAATCCGGATCTGGAAAATAACGGTAATCGTTTGCTTCTTCTTTACTACGCATAGATCGGGTTTCATCTTTTACGGAATCATATAAACGGGTTTCTTGAACAATTATGCCACCGTTTTCAATCACTTCAATTTGGCGTTCAATTTCGTAGTTAATCGCTTTTTCAACAAATTTAAATGAATTGATATTTTTGATTTCTGCACGAGTACCGAATTCGATTTGCCCTTTAAGACGCACAGAAACGTTCGCATCGCAACGAAATGATCCTTCCTGCATATTTCCGTCACAAATTTCTAAATAGCGCACTAAATCATGAAGTTTTCGCATATAAGCTACTGCTTCTTTGGCGGAACGCATATCGGGTTCTGAAACAATTTCCAATAATGGCGTTCCTGCACGGTTTAAATCGATGCCAGTTGAACCATGAAAATTTTCGTGTAATGATTTTCCGGCATCTTCTTCTAAATGCGCTCGTGTCACACCAATGCGTTTTGTTTCACCATCGATTTCTATATCTAAAAATCCTTTTCCGACAATCGGTAATTCAAATTGGCTAATTTGATAACCTTTTGGTAAATCGGGATAAAAATAATTTTTTCGCGCAAAAACAGAATAAGGCGCAATTTCAGCGTTAATCGCCGTGCCGAAAATAACCGCTTTTCTTACTGCATCTTCATTTAGAACTGGTAAAACACCTGGCATCCCTAACGAAATAATACAGGCTTGAGTGTTGGGTTCAGCACCATAAGCTGTCGATGCACCAGAGAAAATTTTAGATTTTGTCGCTAATTGAGTGTGAATTTCTAAGCCGATAACGGCTTCCCATTGAGTGTTCATGTTTGTTCCTTTTGGATAATAAAAAATGACTTTCGTGCTATTTTACACATTGTTAAATTTGATGTTTAATCGGCGTGATATTCTAAATTTAAGAAATTCCATTTTTTGCCGTTACAGCCGCCTACTAACAAAAGGAAAACCAACATGAATCATCCTATTTTTAAACCGATTATGATCGGTATGCTATTAGCCAATTTATCGGCGTGTTCATTATTAACAAATTCCTCTTCCGAAAGTTATTCCGTTCAAACAATAGGTAAAAGACTAACCGCATCAGGTTATGGCACAGCGGAGAAGAGTGATAAATACTCGTTGCCACAAATTAAACTGATGGCAATGCGTTCGTCAAAATTAGATGCTTACCGCAGTTTAGCTGAACAAGTTTATGGTGTGCGTTTGCGTGGTATGACAACAGTCGAAAACATGATTGTGACGCACGATAGTTATAAATCCTATGTTGATGCTTATTTGCGTGGCGCGAAAGTGTTGCGTACTGTAGCAATCAACCATGATAAATACGCAGGTGACGATACATTTGAAACAGTCGTCGAGCTTGAACTTACGCCGCGTTTTTATGAATGTATGAATGGCACTCCAGAGCTAATTAACGAATGTTTACAGCAACCTATGCCAAAAGCACCAGAGCCAGAATTATTAACACCATTTTCTAGTGTTTCGCCAAAAGTTCAGCCTACAGCCACGTTTGCCGCGAATGTAAATTCAACAACACTTGTAGCTACTGCAAATTCAACCCCAGCTCATTGTAATAGCATGGATTGTTATGATTATCCTGTAACATCCGGTTTTAATCGTCCTTTAAACCATTCTTTCTTTTTGGAATAAATACATGACTACGCACTTATTTAGAGTCGCAACATTGAGTGCGTTATTGTGTATAACGGCTTGTGCAAATCAATCTGTTACGCAATCGGTAGTTGCGTCATCTCCAGCTATTGCGACTGTTGATGGTCAAGCTGTTATTCAAAATGGCGCGGTTTTATTAGCTAAAAAACAAGCGTTACAAGATGCTATTCGTGTCGCTTCACAACAATCGTCAGTCGCTATTCATAGTCAGTCAACTGTTAAAAATAATAATTTAATGCTTGATTCGACAACCATGCGAGCTGCCGCTGCGGTCAGTAACACGCGAATTTTAAAAGAATGGCAAGCTGATGGCATTTATTATGTTAAAGCCATGGTTGAATTATCACCAACCGGAATGTGCCAGCAAATTTATCGTAAACGCATGATAGCAACGGCGTTTCCGCGTGTAGTACAAGAACAAATTAGCGATTACGAAACGAATGATTTAGACAATGGCATTCCTCGTGAAATTAACAATTTATTGATGGAATCTAGCCAATTTATTGGCATTAACGCTACAAATATCGCACTTTATCCACGTCCAGATTTAGCTCCTGAATTGCAAGAAAATAACAACAATTATCAGGTTTCGAAAGTAATGCAAATAGCGAATAAATCTGGCGCACAATTCGTGTTATCAGGTGTAATTCGAGATTTAGAAATTGCTTCAGACGAATACATGAATGGTAGTGGCATTAAAGCATTGGTAAATAGCTGGGGACGACATATTTCTGGCAAGCGAAATATCGGTATTGATGTTTATGTTCATGATGGTATGACAGGGGCTTTGTTGTTGCAGCGTCGTTATGTTGATAAGTCGGAAGGAAGTGTCATGATTCCTGCTAGTTATACTGTCGGAAGTGATGGTTTTCGCTCAACTGAAACGGGTGAGAAAATCACTGAAATTATCAATAAAGCCAGCAATGATATTCAGCAGTCGTTAAGTTGTTATCCATTTTCCACTCGAATTGTGGAGATTAAAGGTAATAAAATTTTCATTGATGCCGGCGCACAAGAAAAACTTAATGTTGGCGATCAGTTGATTGTTTATAGTGCTGGAAGTGGTGGTGGATTACATTTGGACGGTGGTAGCAGTTATATTACTAATGATAAACAACCGATTAGTGTTTTTACTGTTCAGAATGTTACACCGCGTTATTCAATTGGAAGTATTGAAGGATCTGTCAGTCAGTCAGGCATCAAAGTAGGCGATTGGGTTCGATCACAGTAAGTAGATAACAACGTACCCCACGAAATCGTTAAGTGGGGTTTCGCTATTCACGGGTTAATGCTGGAATCTAATTGTTTTTGTACCATCAAAACTGATTGCTTTTCCATTAACAGTTTTAGGTTCAAATTCCATTTCCATAAGACTTTCTTTAATTTCATTTTGCGTGTCTTCGTCAAACACATCCGTAGGTTCGACATTTTTGACGGAAATTCTTTGCACTTTTCCACTTACATCAACAGCAATTAAAAATGAAATTGAGCCTGCAAAATTTCGTCTCGCATATCGGCGTTTTAAGCGATTTTCAATACTCGAGCAATTTTCACAATTTCCACCCGAAATAGCCTCCTCTTTTCCATGTCCAGACGTTTCCGTCGGTTTTGCAATTGACTTTGTAACGGGAGGATTTGCGGCAATAGGGATTTCTACGGCTTGCGGAATCGGTGTACTTTCATATTTCGGAATGCTTAGTTCTGTATTTTCTGCGACTGTTGTGACCACTTTCGGTTGCGTAATTATTTTTTGGGGTGTGACTTTTTTTACTGTTACAGGCTTAACCAGTGTTGGTTGTGGTTTTATAACAGGCTTAATCGGTTCTTTTTTAACAACTGGGGCGGGCGGCGGTTCTTTTATAGGTTCAATAATGGTTTTTGCTTTCGGCAGCATGACAATCTCAATCACTTTTGGCTGTTTTTTAGCAGCTGGTATGATGGGTTGTAACAACCAAATTGCGGCTGAAAAGTGCAGAGCCGCAACAATAACTAAAACAAAGCCTCTTATTCGCCCAACATTGTGGGTTGGGCGAAAATGGGCAGTTTCAAAAATACTCATAGAATTTGTCATGACAAAATCAAAAAAAGAGTTAAATTAAATACAACCTTTTCGTATCACGACGGCGTTTCACTTCCCATACGCAAAGCAACGAAATAAATGCCGCTATCATAACGTAAATAGCAATCGGATAATTTGAGCCTGTTCCTGTAATTAAAGCTGTAATTAACATTGGCGATGTACCTCCAAAAATTGCAGCGGCTAAATTACATGACAATGACATTCCCGTATAGCGAGTTCGAGCTGGAAAAAGCTCCGTAACCAATGTCGGAATTGGTGCGATATAAAACGCGATAATGCTAGCAAAAACAACCTGCGAAACTAGCGCGAATGTAAAAGTTTGATAATCCAGTAAATAAACGTAAGGAATTGCAAATAATAAATAACATCCGGTGACAATTTTCATCAATCGTTCACGGTTTTTTGTATCACACAAAATTGCTGAAATTGGCGCACAAATCATCATTACACCCAATACAATCAAGTAAATCGTCAGCGCATCGGCACTGCTAAAGTGCATGAATTTGACCATAAAACTCGGCATGAAAACCGTTTGAATATAAAACGGAATCGTTACTGCTAAATATAAACCAACACCTAATAAAACTTCTTTGTAATTGTTTTTGAAAGTTTCGCTAATTGGTGATTCTGAAACGTGTCCTGCTTCTTGTGCCTCAATAAATACAGGACTTTCATTTAATTTTGTCCGGATATACAAACCTACTAAACCAATGAAAAATCCCAAAACGAATGGAATTCGCCAGCCGAATGTATCGAAATCTTCGGGCGACATGAATTTCGCTAATAATGCTGAAATCATCGTGCCGAAAAATAAGCCAATCAACATACTAATCATCGATAAACTGCCAACTCGATTTTTATTAGCCGGTTTGGCGTGTTCGACGAGATATACGATTGAACCGCCGAATTCGCCGCCAATCGCCACGCCTTGAACTAAGCGAATTAATGTCAAAAGGATTGGCGCGTAAATTCCAATCATGGAATACGTCGGCAATAAACCAATACACGCTGTTGGAATCGCCATCATTAAAATTGATAAAGATAACGCATTTTTGCGTCCGTATTTGTCACCGATGTAACCAAACATCATTGCACCCAATGGACGCATTAAAAAGCCAATCGCAAAAATACCAAAGGTAGCAATTAACGCGACAGCGTCGTCGCCAGCAGGGAAAAAATGTTTACTGATTAACGCAGTGAATGTGCCATAAAGTGCATAATCGTACCATTCTAAGCCGTTGCCAAGCATTGTTGAGGCGACGACTTTTTTCATTTGAGACATAATAAATCCTGTGAATTTTTATTCGAGGGGGCAATTATAGCGGATTGCGTAAAAATATGAGGCGATTAGCAATCGATTCAAATATCAAATCAGATGTCAATTACGTTTTGTATTTTCCAATGCAGCGATTCACCCGCTTTTAACGGTGTAATCTCGGCATAATTTGCAGGAACAATCCAATCACATTTTTCCAATGTCACAGTTTCAGTGTTTCGCGGCAAATTGTAAAAATCCGAACCATAAAAACTGGAAAAACCTTCCAATTTATCCAACGCATCCGCTTTTTCAAACGCTTCTGCATAAAGTTCTAATGCCGCAAATGCGCTGTAACACCCCGCGCAACCACAATTATTTTCTTTTAAATATGTTAAATGAGGCGCACTATCTGTTCCTAAAAAGAATTTTGGATTACCGCTCGTAGCCGCTTTCACTAAAGCCAAACGATGTGTTTCGCGCTTTAAAATTGGCAAGCAATAGTAGTGCGGCTTAATACCACCCGCTAAAATGGCGTTGCGATTAAATAATAAATGTTGCGGTGTAATTGTAGCGGCAATTTTTTCGCCTGCGGATTCGACAAACTCAACCGCTTCTTTTGTCGTTAGATGTTCTAACACAATCCGCAATGCCGGAAAATTCGCCGTAATTTCAAGTAAGTAACGTTCAATAAACACTCGCTCCCGATCAAAAATATCACAATTATCTTCTGTTACTTCTCCATGAATTAACAATGGGAGATTATATTTTTCTAAAGCGGCTAACAATGGATAAATTTTTGTTATATCTGCCACGCCAGCATCTGAATTTGTCGTTGCGCCAGCAGGGTAAAGTTTAAATGCGTGAATGTGTTCGCTGTCTGCGGCGAGTTTAATTGCGTTAATTGTCGTTGCTGCCGTCAGATATAGCGTCATTAGTGGCTCAAAACTTATGCCTTCAGGAACGGCGTGTAAAATTTCATTTCGATATGCTAATGCCTGTGCAACTGTTGTAACGGGCGGTTTCAAATTCGGCATAATAATCGCTCTCGCAAATTGCCGGGCTGTATGTGGTAAAACGGTTTTTAAAATTTCACCATTGCGAACATGTAAATGGCAGTCGTCGGGGCGAGTAATTGTCAATGTTTTCATAATTGCATCCTAAATCTGTAAAATAAGGGCATTCTATAGGTATACGCCTTGAAAAATGAACAAAAAACATCATTATTTTTATTTTTAGGAGTTTTAGAAAATGCCCATTTACGAATATCAATGCAAAGCCTGTGGTAATGAACATGAAGCCTTGCAGAAACTCAGCGCAGAGCCATTGAAAGAATGTCCCAAATGTGACGAACCTGAATTAGTGAAAAAAATTTCTGCCGCTGGTTTTCGTTTAAAAGGATCTGGATGGTATGAAACCGACTTTAAAAGTGGAACAAAAAAGAATGTAGTTAGTGACAGTGCTGCTACATCGACAACAGCGACTTAATTTCTCATAGGCAATAAAAAGCCCGCTTTTAAGAGCGGGCTAGCTTGAGCAATTATTTTTATTATTTTCTTGTCGTACTAAGTCTTTTACTCAGCGACGCGGCTCAAGTGAAAAAATTTCTAACTAGATTATTGTTATTGTTATTTCGCTTTTTCAAGCTACCAACCTAAACGCTTTCGTGTGAAAGCGGGCGCATTTTAGCCGCAAAAAAACAATTGTGTCCATTTAAAAAACAGATTGTTTATCCATTATGAAATAAAGGTTAATGAATACAGTTTATTAGCGAATGATCTCCAAATGAGATTCTGGCAAAGTTTGCCCCTATAAATCGACATAATGCTGTATTATTTGCAATAAATTAAACATTATTGCTAACTCAAATGACTAATCTTTATTATCACGGCGTAAAAAAAGCCATCACACCACGTCCAATTTCTGAAAAAAGTGATGACTTTGGTGGATTATCACCAATTTTGAAACGCATTTTTTTAGCGCGTGGATTAACGACAAGTGAACAGTTAGATCGTAGTTTATCCAAACTGCCATCCCCGTTTCTATTGTCAAATATGGAAACGATGATATTGCATTTAATCGACGCATTAAAACATCAAAAGCGAATTTGCGTTGTCGCCGACATCGATGCCGACGGAGCGACTAGCTGCGCTGTAGCGATAAAAGGTTTGCGATTGTTAGGGGCTGAAAATGTAGATTTTGTAGTCCCCAATCGCTTTGAACACGCTTATGGTTTAACACCTGAAATTGTTGAACTTGCAGAGCAAAAACAGGCACAAGTCCTGATTACTGTTGATAACGGAATAAGTAGTCACGAAGGCGTTTTAATTGCTAAAGAACGTGGAATGACAGTTTTAATAACAGATCATCATTTGCCGGCAAAGACTTTACCTTCCGCCGATGCCATTGTGAATCCTAATTTGTTAGATGACGATTTTCCGAGTAAATCAATTGCAGGTGTTGGAGTAATTTTTTATGTTTTATCCGCATTACGACGGCAATTACGCGAGCAAAATTGGTTTGAAAGTCAAAACATACTGGAACCAAATTTTGCTCAATTACTGGATTATGTCGCACTTGGAACCGTTGCGGATGTTGTCGCTTTAGATCAAGTTAATCGTTCACTTGTTCATCAAGGTTTATTACGCATCAAAGGCGGAAAAGGTCATGCGGGGATTTTAGCGTTAATTGCTGTTGCTGGAAAAAATCCCGAAACCTTACACGCCAGTGATTTTGGTTTTAGTGTCGCGCCACGATTAAATGCCGCTGGACGAATTCAAGATATGTCGCTGGGAATCAATTGCTTGCTTGAGGATGACTTTGTCGTCGCGCAACAAATGGCGGCGCATTTAGATTCTTTGAATACTGAACGCCGCGAAATCGAACATACGATGAAACAAGAAGCGATGAATTTGTTACACGATACTTTCGCGCTTGATAAACCGCATGAAAAATGGGGGGTGTGTTTATTTGATCAAAACTGGCATCAAGGCGTAATTGGCATTTTAGCGGCACGAATTAAAGATCGCTTGCATCGCCCAGTGATTACTTTTGCACCTGCTGGAAACAATTTATTGAAAGGTTCGGGGCGGTCAATTGAAGGCGTACATTTGCGTGATGTTTTAAGTGATATTACGACGGAACAACCGAATTTAATTTTACAATTCGGTGGACATGCGATGGCGGCGGGGTTGAGTATACATACGCACAATTTGCCATTATTTTCGATAGCATTTGATGAGATGGTTGGACGACGTTTATCAAAAATTGATTTACAACAAAAAATTCTTTCAGATGGTGAATTAAGTGATGCCGATTTGAGTTTGGAATTTGCCGATTTATTGCAAAATATAACAACATGGGGGCAACATTTTCCCGAGCCAGTTTTTCACGGTGTGTTTGAAGTTGTTCAAGTCAGGATTTTAAAAGACCAGCATTTGAAATTGTTAGTACGAATAAATGCCGCTTGTAAAGAAATAGATGCTATTGCTTTTAATGTTGATAGACCTGAAATGTGGCAAGGAATGCGTTCCGTACTTTTAGCTTATAAACTAGATATAAATGAGTATCGAGGTAATCGGAATTTGCAGTTAGTTGTTCAGTATTTAGAAAAAATATTGTGAAAATTAGTCGTCAATGACAGTATGTGAATTTTTAATCGTTATAAAAAAGGAAAGTCATGAATTCAAAACAAGTGGAATTAGAAGCAGCAGTGTTTCGCCGTTTGATGTCACATTTACAAACACACACTGAAGTTCAAAATATCGAGTTAATGATTGCGGGCGATTTTTGTCGAAATTGTTTAGCCAAATGGTATGTCGCTGCCGCTGACGAACAAAATGTGGCATTAAATTATGAACAGGCACGCGAAATTATTTATGGAATGCCTTACGATGAATGGAAAATAATGTTTCAAACCGAAGCTACGCCTGAACAAATTGAGATTTATAACGCAAAGCAAAATAGGAGTTATTAAAAATGACTGAGAAATATGATGCGTTATTTTCAGGTGTTATTGGGCAAGATTACGAAATGCTCAATTTAATTTGTCCATCAGCGGTAAAAATGAGTCATTTAGTTGGCGAAACGTTAAAAAATTATCATGCTACGCAAGCCAAATCATTAACAATTGTTGAATTAGGTGGTGGGACAGGAATTACGACACTCGCATTACTTAACGCAAGTGACAATACTAAAATACTCAGTGTTGATAATGAACCTGTGATGCAAGAACAGGCAAAAAAACATTTAAACACTTGGTTTGCAATGGGGCGATTAACATTTTCATCGGATGACGCATTAACCGCCTTACAGAACACACCAACCGCAAGTGTTGATGTTGTTGCATCGGCTTATACATTGCACAATTTCCCTCATTCATATCGTGAAGAAGTCGTACAGGAAATTTTTCGTGTTTTAAAATCTGGCGGGCAATTTATAAATGGTGATCGTTATGCTTTGGATGATATTTCGCAACATACACGCTTAACGCAGAATGAAATTGCGGATTATTTTCGCGTCTTGATTGCGGAGCAAAAATTAGATTTGCTTGAGCATTGGATTATTCATTTGTTCAACGATGAATCTGAAAATTACATCATGCGTGAAACACTGGCATTGAATCAATTACGTCATGCAGGATTTTCTAATGTTAATATCGCCCCTCGCATTGGCGTAAATGCGTTGGTAACCGCGAATAAAATCTAATTTGATAATAAAACCGCCTTTTAGTGCATAGCAAGTGGCGGTTTTTCTTTGTTAATTTTTACGATTACAAATAGTTATAAGCAAATTTTGCAATTTGTGAATAAGATGTATCGCCAATAAAAAATTCTGACCAACGACTTGGATCAAACTTAATATCCTCACTGTCCCATTTAAATAATTTAATCAAACTTTCCATTAACTTTTTATCCATATAAACATAGTTCATCGCAACACGATTACTCATGATAATGGGATTGTAATTATCTTCAGTTCGACGCACGATGAAACAGCCTGAACGATATAAACTGTACAAAATTTTAAATACAGATGATTGATCATCGGGTTCAAAATTGAGTGATTTTGTGACTTGTTCGGAAGCGGCTTTTAAACCAACACCGCCATAAGGTTCGCTTTCGGCTAATAAAACATCGAGTTGTTGATAAATTTTTTCGCGCATGGCGTGAGCGGGGAAATCTGTTTTTAAACTTAATTTTGTTTTGATAAAGTTATTGTAAATCCGTTTCATATCTTCACCCGCTGGTGCGGATTGTTCTTGTTGCGCTTGATTTTGACCTTGGAAATTAGAAATAGCGGTTTCGTTTTCTATACTATTACATGATAAAACTGGATCCAAATCACCAAGATGGCGCGGTGTAATAGCCACCATATTTAGACGTTCGACTTTACGGCACAAATCGCCAAAACCTTGAAATGAATTATAAGCACTAAAATCAATGGCATGACTGCTTTTCATAGAGGCGGCGATGGTTGATTGATTTGTCTTTAAACCGTGATCCGTGTTGTAACGAATTTTATCAATCAATAAATCAATCAAATTATTCTCGTCATTATTCACGGAAGATTCAATTTTTTTCACCCCATAATCATTTTTACCAAAATCTTCGTGATAATAAAAAATGTCGCACGCACTACGGTAAAGTTCGCCAACAGTATTTTTTGTGCTGCCGATGCCAATTATTGTTTTGCCAATTTCTTTGAGCTTTGAAAAAACAGGCATATAGTCACGGTCATTAGCAATAATCGCAAAAATGTTAATGTCGGGATGGGTGTAAGCAATTGACATAGCTTCGATGGCTAAACGAATATCAGAAGTATTTTTATAGCCGTTGTAATAAGGAATGTCTTCATGACGAATCAAATTAGCTTGTAACATTTCCCGTAGTTCTTTTTTCCGTGTTTCTGAAATAGGCAATTTCATAATGTCACCAAACGAGCGACGAATACTAATATCACCGTGTTCTGTGAGTTTTTTAATTTCTTTTTTGATGTCTAACGGCAAATCATCATCGAGACAAAAACCAACGAAATTATCTAAATCTATAAATAAAGCGATTCTATTTTTCTTTTCCATTATATTTAACCATTTTTTAATTAGAAAATGACAGATTGTGAAAATTATCACGGTTTGTCACTTTGTATTATGTGGATGATTTAACAATTCGACAACTCATTAAATTAAATCCTCAGTTTGAGAGAGAAAATATAGGGGTGATTTACTTAAAACGGGTTAAAAGACTATTTTTCTGGACGATAAAGTCATCATTTATTTTCGCTCGGCTACATCCCTACAACCGCCTTGTGATACAATTCAAACAATCAAATCAAGCCCTACTTTTTGTTTTAATCGTTAGAATCTCGTCTATGAAATTAAAAAAACTTTCTCGTATCATTTTACTTTGTTTAGCTATTACACCAATCGTTCACGCCGATGAAGAATTTGTTGTTCGAGATATTAAAGTCAAAGGTTTACAACGTATTTCCGAAGGTACTGTTTATAACTATTTGCCTGTTACCGTTGGTGAACGTTTTTCATTAGACAATACCGCACCTGCTATTAAATCATTATTCAAAACTGGATTTTTCAAAGATATTTCCATTGAACGTGATGGCTCGTCTCTAGTTATTAACGTCGTAGAACGCCCATCAATCGCAAAAATTATTTTTGAAGGCAATAAAGATTTAAGTAAGGACGATTTAGAAAAAGCACTTAAAAAAATTGGTTTATCAGAAGGAAAAACGTTTGACCGTCAATTACTGGATAAAGTTGAGCAAGAATTAAACCGCCAATATCTTAGTCATGGAAAATATGGCTTAACAATTAAAACAGAAGTGACCGATTTAACGCGAAACCGCGTGGCAATTTTTATCAAAATTTCAGAAGGTCGCGTCGCTAAAATTAAAGAAATTAACATTGTCGGAAATAATGTGTTTGATGACGCAGAGTTGCTGAAAAAAATAGAATTAAATACCTCAAATTTATTGTCGTTCTATACGAAAGATGATCAATACTCAAAACAAAAACTTGGCGCAGATTTAGAAACCTTACGATCGTATTATTTGGATCGTGGTTATATCAATTTCAACATCGAATCCACGCAAGTCGCTATTACACCCGACAAAAAAGATATTTATGTCACGATTAACGTCAAAGAAGGCGACGTTTACAAGCTGGATAAAGTTAAACTAGCAGGAAATTTAGTTGTTCCAGCCGATGAGCTAATAAAACTTATGAAAGTTGGACCGGGAGAAGTTTTTTCACGCAAAAGTGCGACCGAAACGTCAAAAGCCATTTCGGATCGTTTAGGTGATGATGGCTATGCGTTTGCAAATGTAAACATGGTTCCCGAAATTCATGAAGTCACAAAAACCGTGGATATGACGTTTTTTGTTGATCCTGCAAAACGGGTTTCAGTACGTCGCATCAATATCAAAGGCAATACTAAAACACGCGACGAGGTTTTACGTCGTGAAATGCGCCAAATGGAAGCAAGTTGGGCATCAAGTTCAAAAATTGAACGTTCAAAAACCCGTTTGGAGCGTTTAGGTTATTTTGAAGAAGTCGCTGTTGAAACGCCACCTGTTGCTGGAACGGCTGATGAAATTGATGTGAATTACACTGTCACTGAAAAACCGTCAGGGAATTTAATGGCAGGGATTGGTTATTCGCAGGTTCAAGGGATTGTTTTGAATGCCAACATTTCACAAGACAACGTTTTTGGTTCTGGCAAGCGCGTTAATTTAGCGTTTAATAACAGTAACTATTTAACGAGCTATCAATTTGGATTTTATAATCCTTATTTTACCGTTGATGGTGTAAGTCAGGGATACAACTTAGGTTATACAAAACGCGATGCTTCAGCAATTAACATTGCTAGCTATACAACAAATGTTATGAACGCAGGCATTAACTTTGGTTTACCATTGAATGAATTTGACCAAATTCGTTTTGATTTCGATACAAAATATACGACGTTAGGAACAACTTCTTACACGTCAAATGAAATCTCAGATTTTATGGATAAAAATGGCGATTCATTTTTCACCTTTGCGCCAGCAATCGGTTGGACACATGACACATTGAACCGAGCTATTTTCCCAAATAAAGGCGGACAACAACGTTTTTCTGCATTGGCAACTGTTCCAGGAAGTGATTTGGAATACTATAAACTAAGCTACAAACACCAAATGTATTTCCCTGTCGCAAAAGATTTTACGTTCCGTGTTTTAGGTGAGGCGGGTTATGGTGAAGGTTATGGAAAAACTAACGATTTGCCATTTTTTGAAAACTATTTCTTAGGCGGTACGGGTTCATTGCGAGGTTTTAAAAATAATACATTGGGTGTTCGTGATACACATATAAACAGCTGCCAAAAATACACGACCGATAATCCAACTGCTATAGGCTGTCCTTATCAAAATTACCCATTAGGTGGTTCAACAAAGGTTATCGGTAGTGCAGAGTTGTTCTTCCCAGTTCCATTTATGCCTGATACAAAATCCGTGCGGCTAGGTACATTTTTTGACGCAGGTTCTTTAAGCAATGGCTTTAACATGAATATGAAGTATTCAGCTGGGGTATCAGGTGAGTGGATGTCACCATTTGGTGCTTTGTCTGTCAGTATTGCACAGCCACTAAATGCCTCACCTCTTGTTCAAGGTATAAATGGAAATACGACAACAGGTGATCAAAAACAAATTTTCCAATTTAACTTTGGGCAAAACTTCTAAAACTATTTTTAGTTTATGACGCTTATCCCTTATAATTTAAACATATTTTTTTTATTTCAAACGATTTCATCGGAGAATTCCATTTTTATGAAAACCAAAATCGCGTTATTTTTAGGCTTAATTTTTGCGGCGAATATCAGTTATGCCGATTTAAAAGTGGGTTTTGTGAACATTCCAGCCGTACTTGAAAAAGCTCCTCAAGCTGAAAAAGCTAAAAAACGTTTAGAACAAGAATTTTCGCCACGCGATAAACAACTTGTTTCACAACAAAAAGATATTCAAAACATGGAAGAACGTTTGAATAAAGATGCGGCTGTTTTAGGTGAAGCCGCGCGTGGTAATTTAGAAAAAGATATTTTAAATAAAAAACGTGATTTCAAACGCACGCAACAAGAATTCAGCGAAGATTTTAATGTTCGTCGCAACGAAGAATTAGGTAAATTACAACGTCGTATTGTCGAAGCGATTCGTGGTATTGCGAAAGATCAAGGCTTTGATTTGCTATTAACAGACGGTGTTATTTATGCCAGCGAACAAATTGATGTTACCGCGCAAGTGCAACAAAAATTAACGTCGATGCCAGAATAAGTTGTTTTCGTCTTTTGTGTTCCTGAACCCTATCTCCTGCCTTTAAAAGTGAAGTTAAAATCATGTCTATAACATTAGATATTCTGCAAATTCAAGCCTTTCTTCCGCACCGTTATCCATTTTTATTAGTGGACAAAGTAGTGGAATGTGAGCCTGGTATTCGGTTATTAGGCGTGAAAAATGTCACTTATAATGAGCCATTTTTTCAAGGTCATTTCCCTCAAAAACCCGTCATGCCGGGCGTATTGATTTTAGAAGCAATGGCTCAGACAACGGGTTTATTGGCTTCTGAAACGGCTGGTGAAGAATTAAAAGGCATGATTTATTATCTTGTCGGTATTGATAAAGCAAAATTCAAACGTCCCGTTGTGCCTGGCGATCAGTTAATGTTGGAAGCACGTTTTGTTAAAAGTAAACGTAATGTTTGGGCGTTTGAATGCAGCGCAAACGTTGATGGCGAATTTGTCGCTAGTGCTGAAATTCGTTGTGCTGCTGTGGTTGAGTAAATTTTGATTCATCCTACTGCCATTATCGATTCATGCGCTGAACTCGCCGAAAATGTGAGTGTCGGTGCGTTTTCAATTGTCGGCGCGGACGTTAAAATCGATTCAGGTACAGTTATCGCGCCACACGTTGTTATTAAAGGTCACACGTCACTTGGTAAAGATAACCATATTTACCAATTTTGTTCGATTGGTGAAGATCCACAAGATAAAAAATACGCACACGAAATTACACGCTTAGAAATTGGTGATCGCAATGTAATTCGGGAATACACGTCGATGCACCGTGGCACACATCAAGATAATAGTTTGACGAAAATTGGCAGCGATAATTTGTTTATGGCTTACACGCACGTCGCACATGATTGTGTAATTGGCGATCATGTCATCATGGCCAATGGCGCGTCACTCGCTGGTCATGTTCGTTTGAACAGTCACGCGATTTTAGGCGGTTTTACGCTCGTACACCAATTTACCCAAATAGGTCAATATAGTTTTTCAGCAATGGGCAGTGCGATTACTCAAGATATTCCGCCATTTGTGATGGTGGGTGGTCGTCCGACTCGTCCGCACGGTATCAATTCTGTTGGCATGGAGCGTAATGGTATTTCAGCAGAAGATATTCGTCTTATTCGAAAAGCCTACAAAATGATTTACAAAATGAATTTACGTCTTGAAGACGCAATTGAACAAATGGAAGATTTAGCCGGCGATAGCAAAGAATTATCGAATATGGTGAATTTTCTCCGCAACGTCACACGCGGCATTTTGCGTTAAATTCATGTTAATCGCAGGCGTTGATGAAGCGGGGCGTGGTTGTTTAGCGGGCAATGTTTTTGCCGCCGCAGTGATTTTAAATCCTGATTTTCCGCTTATCGGTTTAGCCGATTCCAAAGCGTTAAGTGAAAAAAAACGTGAATTCTTATCAGCACAAATCAAAAAATATGCGTTGAGTTGGTCAATCGCTCAAGCAAGTGTTGAAGAAATCGACGACATCAACATTCTGCAAGCTACATTATTAGCGATGCGCCGCGCTGTGGAAGGTTTAAATGTTCAGCCAGATGAAGTGTTAATTGACGGCAATCAACTTCCAAAAATATCAATCCCAGCACGCGCTATTATTCAAGGCGATAAAACCGTTCAAGAAATTAGTGCAGCGTCAATTTTAGCTAAAGTGGCGCGTGATGAATCTATGTATGAATGCGCTAAAATTTATCCCAATTTTTCTTTTACTAAACATAAAGGATACGGCACAAAACTCCATTGCGAAGAAATTGAAAAATTCGGCATTTTAGACATTCACCGAAAATCATTTAACCCCGTCAAAACCTTGTTACTTCAAAAATGAAACGTATTGTTTTAGGTGTCGAATATGACGGTAGTCGTTTTTTTGGTTGGCAATGGCAGGTTCAACAGCGCAACATCCAACACGAATTACAACAAGCATTGAGTAAAATCGCGCAACATCCCATTACGGTGCAATGTGCTGGCAGAACCGATACAGGAGTTCATGCGACTGAACAAGTTGTACACTTCGACACAACTGCTAGTCGTAGTTTAGAGGCGTGGCATCGTGGTACAAATACGCATTTGCCGCCTGACGTAAGAGTTATTTGGGCGCAAGAAGCAATTGGTGATTTTCATGCCCGTTATAGAGCAATTGCCCGTTTTTACCGTTATGTTATTTTAAACCGCGCCACGCCTTCGGCATTAAATAGACAAACAACATGGTGTCCGTTACCACTTGATGCTGAAAAAATGCACCAAGCCGCGCAGAGTTTAATTGGTCATCATGATTTCACCTCTTTTCGGGCGCAAGGATGTCAATCAAAAAGTCCGTTCCGAACGATGTATTTCATTGATGTTTACCGCAAAGGTGAATTAGTGATTATTGAATTATCCGCAAATGCGTTTTTACATCACATGGTGCGAAATATCGCGGGAGTTTTAATCGCTATTGGTTGTGAAAAACAGTCCGTTTCATGGACGCAAGAATTGCTGAATGTTAAAAGTCGAAAACTAGGTGGTGTGACTGCTCCGTCAGATGGTTTGCATTTAGCCGGTGTTTACTATCCGGAACATTACGGCATTATCAAAAATCCTATTTTTAATAAATTACCCGCCGATGCACAGCGTTTCAATAACTAAACTTCAAAAATCACCCATGTCAAAAGTCGTTAATATCAAGCAACATACTGAATCTGCGTCTCTTTCAAAAGCGCAGAAAAAATTTAACAGTTTGATTAAAAAAATCGATGTGCAAAAGAAAATTTTGCAGCATTGGGAAGAAAATAAACCGAAAATTTCACACCGTATTTATGGAGAATATCAGCCAATCGTTGATAGTTATAACGAAATCCGCGTGCAGCTTGTGCAATTGTTCGATGAAGCTCATGCAGATAGTTATTTCAAAAAAAATGATAAAGCCAAACTTTCCGCCATCATTTGCAGTTTAGCCATTGATTTAATTCAGAAAGGAGCAGAAGAACTTAAAGAAATTTACGCTCGCCATAATGGACGGGATTTCGATTCTGAGCAAGAAGACATGAATGCCGACGTAAATGACATGATGAAATCGATGATGGAAAATATGTTCGATATGGAATTTGATGAGCATGATGATTTAAGCTCACCTGAAAAAATGCGCGAAACTATTGAGCAAAAAATGCAAGCTAAACAAGCACATCAAGAAGCTCAACGCGCAAAACGGAAAAAAACGCCCAAGCAAATTGAAAAAGAAGCTCGAGAAAAAGAAGAGGCTCAAAATGCAAGTAAATCAATTCAAGACGTTTTTCGTAAATTAGTCGCCGCTTTGCATCCAGATCGTGAACCCGACGAAGCGGAGAGAGAACGCAAAACAAAGTTAATGCAGCGTGTGAATGAAGCGTATGGTAAAAAAGATTTGCTGCAATTGCTCGCGTTGCAACTTGAAATAGAACAAATTGATCAATCTAAACTCAATACGATTGCAGAAGATAAGCTCAAACATTTCAATAAAGTATTACAAGAACAACTTATTGAATTAGAAGAGGAAATTTCTGATGTCGAATTACCATTTCGCCTTCAGTTAAATGTGCCACCGTATTTAAAAATTACCCCGGAATTTGTGTTAAAAACCGTTTCACAAGATATTCGAAGTTTGAAACAAACGATTAAAGAAGTAGAAAAAGACATTAAAGATTTTCAAAATCCTGCGAATTTGAAAGCCTTGCTCAAAACTTATCGAATTTAAAATTAACAATTTAACGAGATTAAAATGAATCATTTATCGTTTTACATTCATGGCAACGCGGATGGTCATAATGAAATTTTAGAAATGTTGACAAGTTTTTTAGCATTATTTGAAGGTTTCACAGCCAATGGCGGAACATCGAATGGCTCGAACTTTTTAGAGGGCATTGTTAGTCTCGCAAACATTCATCCGCTATTAGTGCATTTTCCAATTGCATTTTTAAGTTTATTTGTTGTTATTGATTTATTAGGAACAGCAATTCACAAACCAGAATGGCGAAATTTTGCAAGTTGCTTATTATATTTAGGAACTGTTTTCGCTGGTTTTACGGTTTGGGCGGGAATGTGTGCTGCTGATACTGTGTCGCATGGTCAGAATGTTCACGCTATCATGGAACGTCATGAACAATTGGGAATTTCAATTCTTGCATTATCGATGGCGTTATTAACGTGGCGATTACGTCGCCCTGTCGATGGCTGGGGTATTTACAATATCTTTTCAGTTGTGTTGCTTTGTGTGGTTATCTTGGGTGCCGATTTAGGTGGCTTGATGGTCTACAAATATGGTGTAGCAGTTCAAGCTGTAACAGTGTCAGACGAAGACAGACAGCATCATAATCATTAATGACAATTTAATTAGAGCGTGAAAAAACAATAACATACTGCTATAATCTAACCCATATTATCACTCATAGGTTATGGTATGCGACGTTACTGGAAGTTGTGGATTGTTCTATTTAGTTTGCACTGGTTTATTTCTGTCGGTTATGCTGACGACGCTTTGCGCGTAAATGCTTTGCGTTATTGGAGTACACCAGATCAGTCACGAATTACGTTTGATGTTAGTGCGGCAGCAAATCAAAACAGAGTGCAGTTTTTTGAAAACCCCGCTCGTTTAGTTATTGATTTACCAAATGCTGTTGTGACAAAAGAACTTACACAGCCCGCTGCGTCACACCCATTATTTTCAACGATTCGGGTTGGTGCAAAAAATGGCACTGATTTAAGAATCGTTATTGATTTGAAAAAACCACTTTCTAATAAAAATACAACTTTGCATACTGACGCATTAGGCAATAATCGTTTTGTCGTTGAATTATTAGATAAAGGTTTAGCTAATAATAACCAAGCAATTGCAAAAACCGATTCAAAAGTTGAAGCAAAAATCGAACAAAAACAATTAAATAAATTAGCTCCTGCTCAAACTCAAATTATTGCTGAAAAAGCAACGTCAAAAATTGCTTCAGTCGCCCAAATTGCAAAAAACACGCAAGAAATTGAAATCAAAAAATCAATTGAAAAAATCATTCCCGTCCAAGATACAAATACAGAAATTACCAAAGTAAAAGCTGTAAAACCTTTTATTGTAGCAATTGATGCAGGACATGGAGGTAATGATTCAGGCGCACAAGGTTCAGGTGGAACGTATGAAAAAGACGTTGTATTTTCGATTTCTAAAAAATTAGAAGCACTTATTAACGCTCAAACCGGAATGAAAGCGGTTATGGTAAGACAGGGCGATTATTACGTTGGCTTGCGTAAACGGATGGATATTGCCCGTGCAGCTAAAGCTGATATTTTCATTTCAATTCATGCAGATTCTATTAAAGATACCGGTGTTCGTGGCGCGTCAGTTTACGCGCTATCAACAAGTGGCGCGTCAAGTGAATCCGCTTATTGGCTTGCTCATAGTGAAAATTCGGTTGAATTTGTTGAAGGCGAACAACTTAGCGATGAAGAAAATGGTTTAACAAACGTATTATTGGATTTATCACAAAGCGCGACGCAAGAGGCGAGCGTTTTATTAGCAAATAAAGTGCTACATAATTTCGAAAGCGTTTCAGAATTACATTTTGAATCCGTTCAAAAAGCAGGTTTTGCTGTTTTGAAATCGCCCGATATTCCATCTATTTTAGTTGAAACGGCATTTATTTCTAACCATGCGGAAGAATTGAAATTAGTGAATTCTGGTCATCAATTAAAAATTGCCACGGCAATTTTAAAAGGCGTTCATGGTTATATGAAGCAACCTAAAAATGAACAACAACGTATCGCTGCGTTATAGTTACAAAATACGGTTTAAATAAAGGCGCGAATCGCGCCTTTTTTATTTGCAAAAATAATATGTCTATCCACATTCTTCCTATTCAACTCGTCAATCAAATCGCAGCTGGTGAAGTTATTGATCGTCCAGCCTCGATTGTTAAAGAATTAGTTGAAAACTGTTTTGACGCGCAAGCAAAGCAAATTATTATTTATATTGAACAAGGTGGTTTACGTTTAATACGAATCAGTGATGATGGTGTCGGCATCGAAAAAGAGGATTTGCCACTCGCGTTGTCTCGCCATGCGACAAGTAAAATTTCAAGTTTAGAAGATTTAGAACACGTCACGAGCATGGGATTTCGCGGCGAAGCATTAGCGAGCATGAGTTCGGTTGCCAAATTAACGCTCACTTCACGCATTGAAAATACGTCACATGGCTGGTCAGTTTGCAGTGATGGCGCGGAGCAATTTTTCGACATACAACCCGCCGCCCATCCAAAAGGAACAACCGTTGAAGTGCGAGATTTATTTTACAATACACCTGCCAGACGAAAATTTTTAAAAAGTGAAAAGACGGAATTTAGTCACATTGAAATGGCTATAAAACGCATGGCGTTAAGCCGTTTTGCATTAGGTTTTTCTCTTTTTAACCAACAAAAAGAAGTTTTAAAATTCCCTCCTGCGTTCAATTTGGCTCAACAAGAACATCGTGTTATGTCAATTTGTGGCGAAAATTTCATTGATAACGCATTACATTTAGATTTTGAAATCTCCGGTTTTTCACTAAATGGCTGGATTAGTGTACCTACTTTTTCACGCAGTCAAACGGATATGCAATTTTTTTATGTGAATGGACGATTAGTAAAAGATAAATCTATGTCACACGCAATTAAGCAGGCTTATTCCGATGTTCTTTTTCAGGGACGACATCCAACTTTTGTTTTATTTTTAACTTTAAATCCCGAAGAAGTCGATGTCAACGCACATCCCGCAAAATTAGAAGTGCGTTTTCGGGAAACGCGAGCGGTACATGATTTTATTGTTTCATGTGTTAAACGTACCTTAGCAAATGTACGTCCAGCAATTTCTAATTATAACGAATTACTGAAATCAGAAAGCGAATTCAAACCTACACAAGATTTCTCACCGCGTTATCAGCAGCAGTCGTTGGAAATCTTAGAGCCAAAAATTTATCAAACGTTATATTCTGAACCGAAAGAAATTTCGATTGATAATAAAGAAGTGTTCGACACAAATCCAAATAGAATGATTCTAGGTTATGCCATTACGCATTTGCATGGCATTTATATTTTATCTGAAACCGCAACAGGCATGGTTTTAGTTGATACGCACGCCGCACATGAGCGAATCACTTACGAGCGTTTAAAACAACAATATGCAACGGGAAAAATTGCCACGCAACCGCTTTTGTTACCAATGAAAATTACGGTCACTAAATCGGAAGCGGAATTAGCTGAAAATTCAGAACATTTTTTCACAGAATTGGGTTTTGAATTAAATCGAATTGCTCCAGAAACACTATTGTTACGCGCTCAACCTGCGTTATTGCAAGATAGCAATGGCGAACAGTTAGTACGAGATGTATTAGCAGATTTACTCGAACATGAAGAAAGCTATCGTATTCAAGGCGAATATAACGAAGTTTTAGCAAAAATAGCTTGTTATGGTTCAGTTCGAGCGCATCGCATTTTAACGCAAGATGAGATGAACGCACTATTACGCGAACTAGAGCAAACTGAACGTGGCGGGCAATGTAATCATGGTCGCCCGACATGGATTTCATTATCGACATCTGAACTCGATAAATTTTTTCTAAGAGGTCAATAATGATTCAAATAGTAATTGGTATTGTTAAAAATGTTGCTGGCGAAATTTTTATTACACGTCGTAATGCCGATTTGCATCAAGGTGGATTATGGGAATTCCCTGGTGGAAAAGTAGAAATTGGTGAAACATTATTTCACGCTTTAGCGAGAGAGCTAAAAGAAGAAATTGGTATTGATGTCATTCAAGCTACGCCGTTAATACAATTAAAGCATATTTATCCTGAATGGCTCGTGGAGCTTAATGTTTTTTTGATTTCTGACTATGTAGGCGAAGCGAAAAGCTTACTTGGACAAAATATGGCATGGATTCGCGTTGAAGAATTAGAAGATTACACTTTCCCCGCTGCAAACAAGAGAATTTTAAAGGCTTTACGCTTGCCAAAGTATTATGCAATTTTGAATGATGATGAAGATAATAATTTATTATTTAAATTAAATCAGTTGCTCACGCAAAATATAAAACTGATTCAGTTACGATTGAAAAATTCACCTATTGAAAAGGTACATGACTTTTTTAATGTAGCGTACCCAATTTGCCAAGAAAATGGAGCATTACTCATCGTTAATTCTGGAATAGCTGGGGCATTTGAAATGAAATGTGACGGCGTTCATTTAACAAGTCGTGATTTATTTTCTTTAAAAAAACGCCCAGAAAATTTACGATGGTTAAGTGCGTCTTGTCATAATTTAGATGAATTACAATATGCCGAAAAAATAGGCGTTGATTTTGCAGTGCTTGCTCCTGTACTTGTGACAAAAACCCATCCCGAAGCTATCCCGTTGGGGTGGCGTATTTTTTCGGAATGGGTTAATCAGTGTAATTTACCGATTTATGCCTTAGGCGGTATGAACAAAACCGATTTACAAACCGCGCAAATCCATGGTGGACAAGGAATTGCAGGAATTCGTACATTTGAAATTAGCGTTGAATAATCCAGCCATTTTCTAAGGCGACATTTAAAAATGCGGCAACATCATTTGCTAGGTTTGAGGTTGCAAAAAGCGTTTCCAACTCGGCGACTAATGGCAAAAATGTTCGTGTACCGTCACATAATTTCAAAATTTCCGCAGAGCTTTGATTTAATTCAACCATGCCTTCGGGGTATAAAATGACATATTTTTGCTGTGCTTCTTCCCACTGCAATCGATGTAAAGGTGAGAAATAAATAGGTAATTCTGGATTTAAATTCATAAATTTTTTTTAAGTGTGAAAATTAACGACCGGTATTTTGTAAATTATTAAGCAGACCTTTGTAGTATTCGAGCATTTGCATCAAAAATAAAATTGTAGCATCGATTTCATTTTTAATATCATGAACAAAATTGTGGTGCATAAACGTTTCCATTGTATAAAACGATAAGCCCATGTAAATCGTGTTTAGCCCCATTCCAATCATGATAAACGCGGCAGATTTCAACATCAATCCACGGAAATGAGCGTTCATTTTTCCAAACGCGATGCTGATGAATAACATTGTTGGTAACGTCCCCGCGCCAAACGTCAGCATTAACAACCCACCATCTAAAATTGTTGGTGCAGACGTTGCTTTGACAGCCATAGCGAATGTGAGCGGGCATGGCATTAGACCGTTTAAAACACCTGCTAATGATGCGCCAATAATGCCACCTTTAGTTCGAGAAGCTGCGTAACCTTTGCGAATAAAGGCAATCGGAATCAAGCGGATTGAACCTTGAAATGGAATCCAGCCTAAAATTCCAAATGCTAGGATAATCACTACCGCGCCAATAAACATTTGCAAAATACTTTGAACCTTCCCGAAAATGCCGCTTGAAACTAATACAACACCTAGTGTAGCGGCAGCAAAACCAACCATTGTATAAACGCTGATTCGTGCAAATTGATAAAATAAATACGGTAAATAGCTGCGTGTTGCATTCGAATTCATAAAATAACCCGATACTAACGCGCCACACATTCCTAAACAGTGTCCACTTCCAAGCATTCCAGCCATAAATGCCAAGCCGTAATCAAAGCCGCCAGAAGCTGCCATGATGTGCATACTGTGATCCATTGTTGAATGATCCATAAATTAAATTACCCGTTCTAATTCCTGCAATTGTGATTCTAATTCATTTAATACATCTCGTTGGCTGCCTGTTAAATTTAATCCAGCGCGTAATTCTTGAACGCGGTCGTGAATTCTATCTATACATTCTTCTTGAGCAGCGCGACGCAAATATAATTTGTTAACCATTTGACGGAATGCAGAACTTAATTTCCGAAAGTGTCCTTTTTCATTGTTAATACTCAAAACATCTAGCTCACCACCTTCACCAATTTGTTCGCATAATTCTTCTAAACGACGTAGTGGTGCTGAACTTTTGTTGTTAATGTAAGTAGCGATTGCTGCGCTAATTGCCCCTGCAATAATCAATGTAATTAAATTTCCGACAAAAATAAAAACACCCAAACGCCCCCACGCTTCAACGATATTAAGATAAACAGTTGTTGGTGGTTCAGATGTAATCCAATAAATCAGAGCCGAATAACACCCACCGGCGACAAAAATTAACGCAAATAAACTCAAAAAAGTACGCCACAGAGCGGAAAGGTGCGGATTTGAGCGGCGACGACTAGAACGATAATCCATGTTATTTTTTACCTTGAAATTAGTTTTCAAAACTTTGAACCCACGCAAGTTGGCGTGGTAAACAAATTGTGTTCAAATCGTAAGTAGCTTGGGCAAATTTTCTGGCATTTTTGCCTAAACGGTCACGTTCTTTAGGCGAGTTTAGTAGTTCGCAAACATTATCGGCGAGTGCTTTTTTATCAAAGAAATCGACTAATCTACCCGTTTCGTTATGATGAATTGCCTCATGTAAAGGTTGCGTATCACTCGCAACAATACAACAGCCAACGCTCATTGCTTCTAATAAACTCCAACTCAAAACAAACGGATAGGTTAAATAAATATGAACTCGTGACAACTGCAATAACGGAATAAAATGCAAATAATCAATATGCCCAAGAAAATGAATGCGTTTCATATCCAATTCTTCCAGGACTTCGTTTAAGAAAATATCTTTCCATTTTTTACCATCCGGTGCCTTTGAGCCATAACTTACGCCGTCTGCGCCAACGATTAAAATTCTAGCATTAGGACGACGACGCATAATTTCTGGCAAGGCTCGCATAAAAGTATGATAGCCGCGATAGGGTTCTAAATTACGATTCACAAAAGTAATGATTTCATCTTTACGAGTCAGTTTTATCGTGCCTCCACCATTCACATTTAACGTCATTGTGACATTTGAATTTGGAGAGATTGCTTTTGTATCGATACCATCATGAATAACGGAAATGTGACTACGAAATGGTTCTGGAAAGGTACTCGCTTGCCAGTAAGTTGGAGAAATTCCCGCATCTGCAATATCAAAATGCAATAAATTATTCGTATTTTTTAAACGTAACCGGCAATCGTTTGTCGGATCATCATTGATAAATTCAGGGTCAAAATTTACGTCTGTGCCATGTGTGTGATAAAAGAATTCACAATAAATGGCGAGTTTTGCGCCTTCCCAAACATCTTTTAAAAACAAACTTTCGCCCCAGCCCGAATGCGCGATAATTAAATCAGGTGTAAAACCACTGTCGCGCAACTCCAATGCGGCTCTAAAACAGGCTTCACCACGAATCACTTTTGTTTCAAAATCACTGACCCACGGATGGACATTTTGCGTTGTGCCGCGTGTGGCTTGATAAGAAATCAACCGCACACCATTCCAAGTTTCAGGCGCATTTTTTTGCATCGTAAACGCAATAACTTCATTGTTTGGATTTGCGGCAAGTTCTGGTGCTAAATGTTTAAATTGCCCTGGAAAATTTTGATGAATAAATAAAATTCGCATAGTTAAAATTAAAAAGTTTTAAGTAAAAGGTTGTTGTATTGTAAGCAACGAATATGCCGATTGATTACAAAATCACAGTTATCAATGCTAAATTTGTATTTACTATCGGTAATAAATTCAATCTCGCGTAATTTTGGATATTCAATTTTAAATTTTTATACATTTAAGTTAATTTTGTTTTTCAAAATCGCCTCCACACGTTGTAAATCTTCAATTGTATCTACACCTGCTGGCGGTGTCTTTTCGACAATCTGAACTAAGATTTTTTCACCATGCCATAAAATACGAAGTTGTTCTAATGCTTCAATTTTTTCGAGGGGCGAATTTTCCCACGCACAGTATGTTTTCAAAAATCCGGCGGTGTACGCATAAAGTCCGATATGTCTCAAATAATTTTCGTCATGAAAAGATAGGGTAAGGGGGACTGTAAATTTGGAACGGTTCCACGGAATAGGCGCACGACTAAAATACAGGGCGTAGCCTTTTTTATCTAACACAACTTTCACTGCGTTAGAATTGAAAATCTCGTCCGTGTCGTGAATTCTTGCCGCTAAAGTTGAAATTCCTGCTTGGTTTTGATTGGCTAGCGCATGTGCCACTTGACGAATATAATCGGCAGGTAAAAGCGGTTCATCACCCTGCAAGTTTACGATGATTGTATCGTCAGACCACCCAAATTTTTCTGCAACTTCGGCAAGCCGTTCGGTGCCGCTTTCGTGATTTTCGTGCGTTAAAATGGCTTGAAAACCTAAATCTGAAACGACATTTAAAATCCGCTCATCATCTGTTGCTACAATAATTTCTTCAGCATTTGCTTCTTCCGCTCGTTCGCAAACATGACTAATCATTGGTTTGCCGGCAATCAATAATAAAGGTTTGCCGTGCAAACGTGTCGAACCAAAACGTGCGGGAATAACAACTTTAAACGGTGTACTCATTTTGGTAGCGCATCCATTTCTTCTAATGATAAATGCCGAGCTTCTTCTTCTAACATGACCGGAATAGCATCACGAATTGGAAAAGCCAAACGGTCAGCGCGACAAATCAATTCTTGGGCTTCTTTTTGATAACGCAACGGACTTTTGCAAATCGGGCAAGCTAAAATTTCTAACAATTTTGGATCAATCATAATGTTTCTCTTAAAAGTTTGGATTTGAATAAAGTTAAAAAGTTGGCAGTAAATTCTGCCGATAAGTGTACCGTCACTGGCACAACCCAATGGTTTTCAGTCGCGAAGTTCTGACATTTCACCGCGTCTTTTTGAGTCATAAATACGCATTCATTTTTAAATACAATTTCATCCGCTGTGAAAACGTGATGGTCAGGAAAACTGTGGTCGGTACGTTTTGAAATACCGGCTTTTTCTAATTGCTTAAAAAAGCGTTCTGGATTTCCAATTCCGGCAATTGCATGGCAAGATACATTTTTAAATTCGGTCAGTGGTTTTTTTTCACCGGTTTTTAAATTGATTGTGATGTCACCCATTAACTGCATTTGCCATTCGTGCCATGCGGTATTTTCAGCAGGTTCGCCATTTACAACAACAAAATCTACGGAGTTTAATCGTTCAATCGGTTCTCTTAATGGACCTGCGGGTAAACAAATGTTATTTCCAAAACGTCTGTCGCCATCAATAACCGCAATTTCAATATCACGTTTTAGCGCGTAATGTTGCAAACCGTCGTCAGCTAAAATCACATCACAAGGCGTATTTTTTAGTAAAAATTTACCGGCTTCGGCGCGTTTTGCTCCAACTGCCATGGGACAATCAGTTTGTTGAATAATTAACAATGCTTCGTCACCGACTTCAGAAATTTTACTGGTTGGCAAAACCATTTTTGTTGTCGTTTCTCCCCCGTAACCACGGCTGATAATACCAACACGATAGCCTTCTTTTGTCAGTAATTTAGCCAAATGAATACACAGCGGTGTTTTTCCCGTACCACCAACGGTAATGTTCCCCACAACAATTACAGGAACTGACAGATTTTCACTTTTGTAATGTCCTATTTTATATAGCCATCTGTGAAATTTTGCAAAATCTGAATACAAAAATCCCAATGGTAATAAGGCAGTACCAATAAAATGATCTTTGTACCAAATATCAAGTAGATAGCGCGAGATAGTTTTTTTCATAAATTTTAAAGTTCGATTCGAACGCCCAGTTCAATAACTTTTTCAACAGGAATTCTAAAAAAGCCAAGCGCACTGCTAGCATTGTGAAATAAAAATAGAAAAATACCACGTCGCCATGCTGGCATTTTACTACGACGTTTGAATGTAATATGTTCATTTCCAAGAAAAAATGACACATTATTCATATCTAAATCTAAACCTTTCTTAATGGCTAAACTTAGTGCGTAACGTACATCGGGATTTTCTTTGAAGCCGAAATATAATTTAACGCGATAAAACTGTTTTTGATGTCCGAAGGTACGAATTTTAATTTGCTGTTCTTCATTATCAATATAAGGCTCATCAGTAATCACAATAGTTAAAACGATAATTCGTTCGTGAATAACATGATTATGTTCTAAATTATGCAATAAAACTTGTGGAATGCCGTGTAAATTTCTCGCTAAATAAATTGCAGTACCTTTTACTGTTACTAATTCATGTGTTGCAATTTTATCTTCTAATTCTTCAAATAAAACTTTTTTCTCATCAAGGGCTTCGGCTAAAACGGCGCGACCTTTCATCCATGTTGTCATTATTAAAAATAACACTGCACCAACAGCCAGAGGCAACCAACCGCCAGATAAAATTTTTAAACTGTTTGAAGATAAAAATATCGAATCAACCAGCATAAATAAACCTAAAAATGAATACGTCACAATCGAATTCCAACGCCATAAAGCATGAATAACGATAAACGATAAAATTGTATCAATCATCATTGTGCCAGTTACGGCGATACCGTAAGCAGAAGCTAAATTGGATGACGATTTAAAACTGACAACCAGAATAAAAACTGAAAACATTAACATCCAATTTACTGTCGGAACGTAAATTTGTCCGATTTCGCTATCTGATGTATGCGTCACGTTCATACGCGGGCAATAGCCCAATTGGATGGCTTGTTTTGTAATTGAAAATGCACCAGAAATTACCGCTTGCGACGCAATAACAGTTGCTAAAGTCGCTAAAACCAACATCGGATACAACATCCATGATGGCGCGAGTAAATAAAATGGATTTTCAATCGCTTCGGGATGTTGTAACAACAACGCGCCTTGTCCAAAATAATTGCAAAGCAACGCCGGAAATACAAAACCAAACCATGCGTAACGAATAGGTTTTAATCCAAAATGCCCCATATCGGCATATAACGCTTCTGCGCCTGTCATAACCAAAACGACAGAACCCATAATCAAAAAGCCTTTTACGCCCAATTCGCTTAATAAGTGAATGGCGTAATACGGATTGATTGCCATTAAAACTTGCGGTTGTTGAACAATTTGCATCACGCCCAAACTGGCTAATGTTAAAAACCACAGAACCATCACAGGCGCGAAAATTTTGCCGACTTTTGCTGTGCCGTGCGATTGAATAATGAACAATCCCGCTAAAACACTTAACGTGATTGGAATGACATAATGCTCTAATTTTGGCGCGATAACTTCTAAACCCTCAACGGCACTCAAAACCGAAATGGCGGGCGTAATAACACTGTCCCCGTAAAATAACGTCGCACCTAAAATTCCCATCATGATGATGATATGTTTTTTGTCTGGATTATTTTTAGCCGTCGCCGTTGATGCTAACGCCGTTAACGCCATCACACCACCTTCACCTTTATTATTCGCCCGCATGATAATAATGGCATATTTAATCGCAACAACTAACATCAAAGACCAAAAAATAAGCGATAAAACTCCTAAAACATGGCTTGTCTCGAGTGTTAAATGTTCCCGAAAAATTTCTTTCATTGCGTACAACGGGCTTGTTCCGATGTCACCGAAAACGACCCCGATAGCAGACGCAGTTAGGGCTGCAAATTGTTTAGATGTTAGTTGTTTAGTATGATTTGACATAGTTTAAAAATAACGACCATTGATTAAAAAGTGTGCCACGATACTACCAACGTAGCCGAGTGCTATAACAGGCATCCATTTCAAATGATTAGTGAAAGTATAAATACCTTTTGCTTGTCCCATCAGCCCAACACCCGCCGCAGAACCAACGGCTAATAAACTTCCGCCAACACCCGCTGTTAGTGTTACGAGTAGCCATTGACCTTGCGAAATATCAGGCATCATTGTCAAAACAGCTAGCATAATCGTGCCATTATCAATGAATGCGGAGGCTATCCCTACCATAATGTTTGCAATGGTTGGGTCAATCTGCCCGTATAAATAATGAGACGTTAATGTTAAATAACCAATAAAACTCAAACCACTAACACTTAACATAACACCGTAGAAAAATAACAATGTATCCCATTCTAAATTTGCAACTTTTTGAAATACGTCAAACGATTGTTCTGATTGTGGAGGCGCATCAACATGAAGATCTAAAACATCTGGCATTCTTTCAGTTTTATCAGTTTTTTGTAAGTAATAACTGAAAAATTGTAAATATGTTAAGCCTAACATCATACCAGCAGCTGGGGGTAAATTCAGGAAGTTTTCAAAGCAGGTTGCAGAGACAATAGTTAGCAAAAATAAAATAATAATGACAACGCCACCACGTTTCATACTTTGAACTTCTGAAACTTTATCTGGCGTTTCGTTCGGAATCCAAAAACTCATTACCGCAGCGGGCAATGTAAAATTGATAATAGCGGGAATTAACAGTGAAAAGAAATCTACAAATGGCACAACATCTTTTTGCCAAACAAGCAAGGTTGTTATGTCACCAAACGGACTAAAAGAGCCACCCGCATTCGATGCAACGACCACGTTAATACACGCAAGCGTAACAAATTGCCGATTATTTTTACCCATCGCTAAAATTACCGATCCCATTAACAATGCGGTTGTTAAATTATTACAAACCGACGAAATGAAAAAGGCTTGAATGCCAGTAATCCAAAATAATTGCCGATAAGTGAAATTTTTACTTAGTAGCCAAACCCGTAAATTTTCAAATACACCGCGATCTTCCATCGCATTCAAATAGGTCATCGAAACCATAATGAATAAAAATAATTCCGCATACCCTTCTAGCGAAGCACGGAATGCAGCACCTACTTGTTCTGTCATTCCACCTTGAACATAAACAAATGCAATTAAAATCCAAATACCACTCGCAGCAAAAACCATCGGTTTTGATTTGCGTAATGCTGTAATTTCTTCCGTCATCGCTAAAAAATATGCACCAGCAAATAAGATTAGCGCGGCATAACCAACCCAATGAGTCGTTAAATTAAGTTGCATTGCATTTGAACTTTCTTCGGCAAAACTTAGTGACGGAAAAAAAAGAAAAAATACTAGAGCAAAAAAATGAGAGGTATTCATGATTGGGGAAGATTTTTTCATATAAACGAAATCCAAAAGGTGAAATGTCATAAATTAGTTGTGTATTCTAACTGTAACCACCAGATAGTGATAATTTTAGAGCTTTAATTCCGCTTGTTTATCTGCTATTTTGTCAAACTCAATCAAACAGTAAATTTTAGGACGAACTATGAAAAAAATTTTTAGCTTTTTGTTTGTTGCCGCCATGAGTTCTTCAGCTGCTTATGCGGAGACAAAATTCGCACCGGTTCATGCTGAAACACATAATAACGTTGCTTGCGTTAAAGTGACAGAAGACGAAGTTATCGCGTTATTTGACCGTTGGAATGCGGCTTTAGCAACATTAAATCCAGAAGAAGTCGCAGAGGAATACGCACACGACGCAATTTTATTGCCGACTGTATCCAATCAACCGCGTACTAATCACGAAGAGATTAAAGATTATTTTGAACATTTTCTTCAAAAGAAACCGGTTGGAAAAGTTGATTTCCGCATTATCAAACTTGGCTGTAACACCGCTTCCGATACAGGGCTTTATACATTCACGTTACATGAAAAAGATGGAAAGGTTAAACACGTTAAAGCTCGCTATTCTTTCGTTTATGAATATGACGATGATCAGTGGTTAATTGAGCATCATCACTCTTCGATGATGCCGGAAGATCTTATAAAAGCGCAAAAACACATGGAGTCGTATGAGAATTCTCAACAGCTGAATTCGTCAAAAAGCGTGAAAAGTTTGAAGAAAAATTCTCGCAAGAATAAGCATTCGCACATACATTCTCACATACATTCGCACAAACATTCACACAAGCATTCTAAGTAAATGAAAGTCAAAAAAAACGCCCCATTTTTGGGGCGTTTTTTGAAATTACAAAATCTGAATTTCTAATTACAAACTGTAGTACATATCATATTCAACAGGATGTGTACTCATACGCAAACGAGTAACTTCTTCCATTTTCAACGCAATGTAAGCGTCAATCACGTCGTTAGTAAATACGCCGCCTTTTGTTAAGAATTCACGATCTTTGTCTAAAGCATCCAACGCCTGATCGAAAGAATGACAAACTTGTGGGATGTTTTTTTCTTCTTCTGGTGGCAAATCATACAAATCTTTGTCCATCGCTTCACCTGGATGGATTTTGTTTTGAATACCATCTAAGCCCGCCATTAACATGGCAGAGAATGCTAAATAAGGGTTTGCAGTTGAATCCGGGAAACGCACTTCGATACGACGACCTTTTGGGTTACGAACAAAAGGAATACGAATTGACGCTGAACGGTTACGCGCAGAATAAGCTAACATAACAGGAGCTTCAAAACCTGGAACTAAACGTTTGTAACTGTTTGTTGAAGCATTAGTGAAAGCGTTTAAGGCTTTTGCGTGTTTGATGATACCGCCGATGTAATATAACGCTGTTTCAGACAAACCACCGTACAAATCACCTGTAAACAAGTTCACGCCATCTTTTGATAAAGATTGGTGAACGTGCATACCGCTACCGTTGTCACCAACTAATGGTTTTGGCATAAAAGTCGCTGTTTTGCCATAAGCGTGCGCGATGTTTGCGATAACGTATTTTAATTCTAAAACTTCGTCTGCTTTTTTCACCAATGTGTTGAAACGCACGCCGATTTCACATTGACCAGCCGTGGCGACTTCGTGATGATGAACTTCAGTGACTTGACCCATTTGTTCTAATGTTTGACACATTGCTGAACGCATATCTTGGAATGAATCGACTGGCGGCACAGGGAAATAACCACCTTTGATGCCTGGACGGTGTCCAGTGTTACCATCTGGATAAACTTTTTCAGCATTCCAGCCAGCTTCTTCAGAGTCGATTTTGTAGAAAGTGCCACTCATATCAGCACCCCAACGAACGTCATCAAAAATGAAGAATTCGTTTTCAGGACCGAAGAATGCGGTGTCTGCAATACCAGTAGATTTCAAGTATTCTTGAGCGCGTTTTGCCAAAGAGCGAGGATCACGTTCGTAACCTTGCATATTTTTTGGCTCGATAATGTCGCAACGAATAACTAACGTGTTGTCATCGAAAAAAGGATCCATAACAGCTGTGCTTGGATCTGGCATTAAAATCATGTCAGATTCATTGATGTGTTTCCAACCAGCAATTGATGAACCGTCAAACATGTTGCCGTCTTCAAAAGTATCTTCATCAATCGAATGCGCTGGGAAAGTAACGTGTTGTTCTTTGCCGCGTGTGTCGCAAAAACGGAAATCAACGAATTTAACTTCGTTGTCTTTAATCATTTTAAGTACGTTTGCTACAGACATTTAGAGCGTCTCCTAGAGTAATTATTATTAAAATTTTGGTGCGTTTAGTCACAACCGTGATAACGATAACATTTTTTTTAAATGTAGCCACTAAAAAAAATAATGCCATGAATCATGTGTTTATAGAGCCATTGCACTGAAATAAAACACAAAATGTTATTTTCGCATCATTGTGGTGCATAGATTGTATCAAATCAGATGTTTTAAATTTTAACTAATTGTTTTTGTTGTTTTTTAGTTACTGGCATAATATCTGCTCATTTTAAACTATCAATAAAAATTAAAGTTAGGATTTTTACTTATGAAAACAAGAAAAAAACGCAGTGAACACCCAATAATGCAAGCTGCTGCGAGTGGTTTGTTATTAGTCGGATTGGCAGCGAATGTTCATGCAGGCGCAATTGCGGATTTAACGGGTTACGATGCAAATGAAACTTCGTTGTTAAAAAACAACGGTGTCACGGTAGGCGGTTGGGCAAATGCGGGTATCACTTACAACGCCGCCGGTTCAGATAATGGATTCAATGGTCCGGTTACATTTGGCGATCGTCATAGCGAAGTTCAGCTCAATCAGTTAAACCTTTTCATTCAACGCGCTGTTGCAACGGAAGGCTCTGGTTGGGATTTCGGCGGTCGTTTTGACGTGATGTTCGGTTCAGATTCTTTTTACACGCAGTCTTATGGCGCACAAGCAGGTCATTGGGATTTAAATCTTTTAGGTCATGGAAATGACAAAAGTCGTTTTTATGATTTAGCTTTGCCACAAGCCTACGCTGAAATCTACGCGCCAATCGGTAACGGTTTGAACATTAAAGTGGGTCATTTTTACACGCCAATTGGATATGAAACTGTTCCAGCACCAGATAACTTTTTCTACACTCACGCTTACACAATGCAGTTTGGCGAACCGTTTACGCATACAGGTGTTTTGTTAAATTATACAGTGGATGCCAACTGGGCAATTACAGGCGGCGCATTAACAGGCAGTCAAACTGGCGGTTGGGACGGTAGTTTTGATAAACAACTCGGAAATTGGGGTGGCTTGCTTGGCGCAACTTGGACGAGCAACAGTAAAGCAACATCGTTTAATTTAGCAGGAACTTTTAGCGAAACTTCCGAAACAAATAGTGCTGCATGGGCAATGTATAGTGCTGTTTTTAAACACAACATTACCGACAAAACACATTTAGTTTTACAACATGACCACGGTTTTGCAAATCGCGCTGCCGCCGACGGTTCAGACGCTGAATGGTACGGTGTAAATACCCATTTAGTTTATGACTTAACAGATACTCTATCAGCAGGTGTTCGCGGTGAATGGTTTAGGGATCAAAAAGGGGTTCGTGTTTTCTCACCTGCTAGAACAGCTGGTGGATTAGTAGGCTCAAGCTATTACGCTGTTACAACTGGTTTAAATTGGAAACCTAAAACATGGTTAAGTGTTCGTCCAAATATCCGTTATGACGTAGCCGATGGTTCACGTCCATTTGGTAATGCAAAACAAGACCAATTTTTATTCTCGACCGATTTTTCAGTCACTTTCTAACCAAAGATTTTAGGGGGAAAAATGAAAACACTTTTGCGTAATTTCACTGCATTTTCATTACTTGGCGCGAGTACGCTGAGTATCGCTGACGAAATCGCTGCACCCGTTGTAAATAAAGGCGATACCGCTTGGGTCATGATTTCGACGATTTTAGTTATTTTGATGATTATTCCTGGTTTAGCATTATTTTACGGTGGTATGGTTCGTGCCAAAAATATGCTGTCGATTTTGATGCAAGTGTTTGTTATTTTTTGCATGATTGCAATTTTGTGGGCAATTTATGGCTACAGCATCGCCTTTACAGAAGGAAATGCGTTTTTTGGTGGAATGAGTAAGGTTTTCTTAAAAGGCATTACGCCTGATTCGCTCGCGGCAACATTCACCAAAGGTGTTGCCATTCCAGAATTCATTTATGTAGCATTTCAATTGACTTTCGCTGCAATCACCCCCGCAATTATCATTGGTTCGTTTGCAGAGCGTATTAAATTTTCAGCGGTTCTATTATTCACATTTATTTGGTTCACGTTCTCTTATTTGCCGTTAGCACACATGGTTTGGTATTGGACTGGACCAGATGCTTATACTGATGCAAATGCCGCTGAAGCAGCAACCGCTACCGCCGGCTTCTTGTTTCAAAAAGGCGCGTTAGATTTCGCTGGCGGTTCAGTGGTTCATATTAACGCTGGCGTGGCGGGATTAGTCGGGAGTTTGTTAATTGGTAAACGTATTGGTTTTGGACGTGAATCACTCGCGCCACACAGCGTGACAATGACAATGATTGGTGCGTCGCTCGCTTGGGTTGGCTGGTTTGGTTTCAACGTTGGCTCAAATTTAGAAGCAAACGGTTTAGCGGCATTGGTTTTTATAAATACGTTATTGGCGGGTGCTGCGGCAACGTTGTCATGGATGGCAGCAGAATGGTTAATTCGTGGTAAACCTAGTATGTTAGGTGCTGCTTCAGGTGCAATAGCGGGTTTAGTTGTTATAACGCCTGCTTGCGGTTGGTCTGGTGTGATGGGTGCAATTTTCTTAGGTTTGGTATCCGGTGCAGTGTGTTTTTGGGCTGTGACAATGTTAAAAACTAAACTTAAATACGATGATTCCCTTGATGCGTTTGGGGTTCATGGCGTAGGTGGAATTTTAGGCGCATTAGGTACTGCTGTTGTGGCTAATCCTGCTTTGGGTGGTACTGGTGTTTGGGATTATGTTACGAATGCCGTCGCTGAATATAATTTTGGCGCACAATTTATTAGCCAATTTTGGGGCGTAGCGATGGCGGTAATTTGGTCGGCGATTGTTTCTTATGTCGCCTATAAAATTGTGGATATGATTGTTGGATTGCGTGTTAGCGAAGAAGATGAACGTCAAGGTTTGGATGTTACCGCACACGGTGAAACGGCGTACCATATTTAAACGAAGTTACTGGTTCAAGGCTAAACAAATTGTTACAGTTTCGTTTTCACCTTGAACCTTTTAACGGCTTTCACTATGATTGACGGCGCAGTCTTTCAATCTTACTTTTTAATTTTACGAGAAAATTTATGAAACTTATTACCGCCATTATTAAACCATTCAAAATGGATGACGTACGAGAAGCCTTATCAGAAATCGGTGTTGCCGGTGTAACAGCTACCGAAGTAAAAGGTTTTGGTCGTCAAAAAGGACATACTGAACTTTATCGCGGTGCAGAATATGTCGTCGATTTTTTACCAAAAGTTAAATTAGAAATTGCCGTTGCTGACGATGTTGTTGATAAAGCGGTTGAAACAATCGTTAAAGCTGCAAATACAGGAAAAATTGGTGACGGGAAAATTTTCGTATCGAATTTAGAGCAAGTTATCCGTATTCGTACTGGCGAAACAGGCGAAGAAGCGATCTAAAGAATTATGCAAAAGAAAGTTAATTTTGGGACGCTGCTTTTTGCAGCGTCTTTTTTTATTTTGCCGCAAAATGTTTTTGCCACAGAATTAAATCAGGCAAACACTGCATGGGTTTTGACTTCAACAGCCTTGGTTTTGTTCATGACAATTCCAGGGCTTTCGTTATTTTATGGCGGTTTAGTTCGTAGCAAAAACGTGCTTTCAGTTTTAATGCAATGTTTTGCAATTACCTGTTTGGTTTCGCTTTTATGGTTAGCGGGTGTTTATAGTTTAATTTTCGCTGATGGTGGTGAATCACAAGCGTGGATTGGTAGTTTTGCGAAAGCATTTTTGCCTGATATTAAAACGACAAATTTAATCGGCGATATTCCTGAAACCGTATATTTCATGTTTCAAATGACATTTGCGATTATTACGCCTGCGTTAATCGTTGGTGGTTTTGCAGAACGGATGAAATTTTCTGCGATGCTTTGGTTTAGCGCGTTGTGGTTGATTTTGGTTTATATACCAATTTGTCATTGGATTTGGGGCGGCGGTTGGTTGGCGAAAATGGGCGCGATGGATTTCGCAGGTGGTATCGTCATTCATGTCAATGCAGGTGTTGCCGCATTAGTTTCGGCAATCGTGTTAGGCAAGCGCAAAGGGTTTCCAAATATCGCTATGCCACCACACAATATGACGATGGTCGTTACAGGCGCAGGAATGTTATGGGTGGGTTGGTTTGGCTTTAATGGTGGTAGCGCATTAACGTCTGACGGACGGGCTGGTATGGCTATTTTAGTTACCCATATTGCCGCTGCTGCTGGTTCGTTAACATGGATGGCAATCGAATGGCAAAAATACGGTAGACCGAGCGTTTTAGGTATTGTGACGGGAATGGTGGCGGGTTTAGGCACAATTACACCTGCTTCAGGTTATGTTGGCACATTCGGCGCATTGGTGATTGGTGTGACAGCAGGTTTTGTCTGTTTTCATGCCACACAAATTGTGAAACGTAAATTGAAAATCGATGATTCACTCGATGTTTTCCCTGTTCACGGCGTTGGTGGTGTTATTGGTTCACTGATGACAGGCATTTTTGCAGCAACACAATTTGGTGGATTGGGTTTGCCTGAAGGCGTAACGATTTCACAACAAGTTGGTGTGCAAGCCTTAGCTATTTTAGTAACAGCGACATGGAGTGCAGTATTTAGCTATGCAATTTTAAAAGGTTTAGATGCTTGGATTGGATTGCGTGTCACGAGTGACGAAGAAGTTCAAGGTTTAGACATCGCCTTACACGAAGAAACGGGTTATCACAGCTTATGAAATCTATTTGAATCGTCGGTATACAATGACGCACCATACGGCGTAAAACTGAATCAAAACCGCTTTGCAAATGAATTTGTATTTTTGATTGATGGTTTGGCTGGGAATAATTGATGGTTTGGCTGGGAATAAAAGAATAAAGGCGGCGTGTTGAATCACGTCGCCTTTTTTGCGATGTTGAGAGTGGGCAATTTTGGGAGCGAAGGACGAGCGCACGACGGGGCGGTTTATTTTGTAGCGCAAACTGCTTTTAACTCTCAAATTATTTCATGAGCGATTTACGAACATTTTTTCAGAATTCGTCGAGTTTTTACGGCAGTAACGCTAGTTTTATCGAAGATATTTACGAGCGTTTTTTAGAGAATCCTGAATCCAGTTGGCAAGCACAATTTCGATAATTGCATCATGCAGCTAAAAAAAACCGTACTCGAATTGAATACGGTTGGTGTTTTTTTGTAAAACGGTTGCTTTAACTTTTGACGAATGTCATTAACTCATCAATTAACGGCGTTAATAGTTGTGAATTCCATAGAAAAGTATCTATGTTCATCTAAACGCTTCAACGCCAACTGCTGCCGCGATAACTCGCATTAGTCTTACATAAGCTCTGCGTTCGTATAGCATTGACAACTCTCAATGCTCCTTTCACGA
>CAIQZX010000127.1 GCA_903876445.1 uncultured Pseudomonadota bacterium
CCTATCAGCTCTGGGTGGGGAATTTCGCACGGTCAGTTGAAATAGACGTTAAAAAACCGCTCATTAGCAAAAAAGCCAACAGCGGTTTTGAAATTTTTTAAAATAAAATTTATTTAATAAGACTTAGTAAAACACCCGCTGCAACTGCCGAACCAATAACGCCAGCGACATTTGGTCCCATTGCGTGCATGAGTAAGAAATTATGTGGGTTACTTTCTAACCCAATTTTATTAGCAACCCGCGCAGCCATTGGAACAGCCGACACGCCCGCTGCACCGATTAGTGGGTTAATGGGGGTATCACTGAAACGATTCATCAATTTTGCCATCATTACACCCGAAGCCGTACCAATCGCAAACGCAATCGCTCCTAATGCTAAAATTCCGAGTGTTTTGAATTGCAAAAATGCTTCCGCACTGAGTTTTGAACCCACAGCTAAACCTAAGAAAATCGTCACAATGTTAATCAATTCGTTTTGTGCAGTTTGACTTAAACGTTCCACAACACCACACGCATTCATTAAATTACCAAATGCAAACATACCAACTAGTGGCGTAGCTGAAGGTAATAACAAAATTGACAGCAATAATAACGTCAATGGAAAAATAATTTTCTCTGTTTTGCTGACGTGACGAAGTTGCTGCATTTCAATTTTACGTTCCGCCTCTGTCGTTAATGCCCGCATAATTGGAGGTTGAATTAACGGCACTAACGCCATATACGAATAAGCCGCGACGGCAATTGCACCAAGCAAATCCGGTGCAAGTTTCGATGCAACATAAATGGCGGTTGGTCCATCAGCACCACCAATAATACCAATCGCTGCCGCATCTTTAAGCGTAAATTCCAAACCAGGAATAACATTTAGTGCTAACGCGCCAATCAATGAGGCAAAAATACCCACTTGTGCGGCTGCACCAAGTAGCAATGTTTTTGGATTTGCAAGCATAGGACCGAAATCCGTCATTGCACCAACGCCCATAAAAATGAGTAACGGAAATATACCCAGTTTAATTCCGTAGTACAAAAAGTAGAGAATTCCGCCTTCTTCAGAAATGCCTGCGACAGGAATGTTACTTAAAATTGCGCCAAAACCAATCGGCAATAATAGTAACGGTTCAAAACCTTTTTTTATCGCCAAAAACAATAGCAAAAATCCTATCAGCATCATAAATGCTTGACCGGCAGTAAAATTATAAATGCCAGTGCTTTGCCATAATGAAATCAAATTTTCCATAACAACCCTTTAGAGCGAAACTAACACTGTGCCGCCTGCAATGGCGTTGCCTTCTTTAACATGAACTGCACTGACTATGCCCGCAAATTTAGAACGCACTTCCGTTTCCATTTTCATGGCTTCCATTAACACAACCACATCACCTTCTTTCACTTCGCTACCCGCATGAACTAACACTTTTAAAATGTTTCCCGCCATTGGAGCTTCAATTGTCGCGCCACTTCCTGCAACCGCTGCTAATGGTGCAGTCGTTGATGTAACAGGCTGAATGTTTAATGCGGTACCGCCAGTTGCGACGGCGACATGAAAGTTTTTACCATCAACGTTTACGGTATAAGTTTCAACGCCGGAGTCTTTTTTCGGAGCATGAGCGGCAGCAAAGGCTTCTGCATTCGGTTTTGGTTCAAACGCGCTTGGATTGTTGCGGTTTGCTAAAAATTTCCAGCCAATTTGTGCGAATAATCCGTTAATTAAAGCGTCTTCTTCGATATTTTTACCTAGCGTTACATTTTTAGATTTCGCTTTTTCTTTTACGTCACTAATCAATTTATCCATTTCAGCGGCGATTAAATCCGCTGGACGACAAGTAATTGGTTGTGTGCCGTTTAAAACTCTTGCTTGTAATTCGACATTAACAGGTGCGGGCGTAACACCATATTCACCTTTTAAAAGGGCAGCTGTTTCTTTTGTGATAGATTTATAACGCTCGCCACTCATCACGTTAATAACCGCTTGTGTGCCGACAATTTGCGACGTTGGTGTCACTAATGGAATGAAACCTAAATCTTCCCGTACACGCGGAATTTCTTTCATCACTTCGTCGAATTTATCCGCTGCACCTTGTTCTTTCAGTTGACTTTCCATATTGGTTAACATTCCGCCGGGTACTTGCGAAATTAAAATTCGACCGTCAACGCCTTTTAAGCCCCCTTCAAACTGGGCGTATTTCTTACGCACGTCGCGGAAATACTGCGCGATGTCTTCAAGTTTTAGTAAATCCAAACCTGTATCGCGTTTTTCGCCTTCTAAACTTGCGACAATACTTTCTGTGGGACTGTGTCCATAAGTCATACTAAGCGATGAAATCGCCGTATCTACATTATCAACGCCCGCTTCAATGGCTTTGATTAACGTCGCTACACTCAATCCTGTTGTGGCATGGCAATGTAAATGAATCGGAATCGCGGTACTTTTTTTCAATTTTGATACCAGTTCAAAGGCTTCGTAAGGTTTTAATAACCCCGCCATATCTTTAATACAGATCGAATCCGCGCCCATGTCTTCAATAGTTTTGCCCAAATCGACCCACGTTTTCGATGTGTGAACAGGGCTAGTTGTGTAAGAAATGGTACCTTGTGCGTGTTTACCCGCATTTTTCACGGCTTTAATTGAATGGTCGATATTTCGCATATCGTTCATCGCATCAAAAATACGAAATACGTCAATGCCATTTGTGGCACAACGCTCAATAAATTTATCCACAACATCATCGGCATAATGGCGATAGCCAAGTAGATTTTGACCACGCAATAACATTTGTTGTGGTGTTTTTGGCATCGCTGCTTTTAACGCCCGCAATCTTTCCCATGGATCTTCACCCAAATAACGAATACACGCATCAAACGTCGCACCGCCCCATGATTCAATTGACCAGTAACCGATGTCATCTAATTGGGCGCAAATTGGTAACATATCTTCGATACGAACGCGCGTGGCTAAAATAGATTGATGAGCATCACGCAAAACAACTTCTGTGATACCTAATTTTTTGGTGTTGGTAGCCATTCTTAATATCTCCTCTATGCTGTGCAGTTTTGTTAAGCGACTGTTTAGCGTTGATTGGCAGGTTGAAAGGTTAGGTTAAATTTAGTGCGTACTACGATATTGGTGTACGGCTGCCGTAATCGCAGCAATATAACTTGTGTCAGATGATGAATTAACGGCAACGGGAACACTCATACTTAACGCGGGTTCTTCAGGAAAATAGCGCAGTATAAGTCCAGACATCATGTTAATCACGAAAACCAGCATCGTTAAAAATAAAAACACGATGCCCATGCCTGCAAACATCAATTCTATGCCACTGCTCATAAGTTCTGTCATGATTGCTCACTCGGTAAAAATTGTAATTGGTGCATTGTATTATAATTTTGTGAACTACCCTCACCAAACTACCACATAGTTTTAGCAAGAGCCTCGATTGACCTGTCGTATTTTTTCTTGGTTTTCAACTATCACTTACTGTGAACATATAGACAGTAAATTCATTTTATCGTTAAGGTCACATCATATTTCACAAAGAACGGTAGAATTTTACAGGGCTGTCACGAAAAGGCAACCCAAAAGACACCACTTCTATTTTCAACAAATCGCTTAATTTTACTTAGTTTTAACGGATAATTCTGCAGAATGAATAAAATTGCCTTTTTTTCTTTGTGGTGACGCTCTATGTCATTCAAAGCGAAAATTAAGTTGCGTTACGTCACATTTTCTAATTGGTAATTTAACTGACCGTGCGGAATTGCCCATCCATAGCCAATAGGCTTGGGTGGGGATGGATAGCACTCTTCTGGCGAAGCCGCTTTTGATTTTCTGTGTTCATATTGTAAAATCTCCATGTACTTGCATTTGTGGTTATCGAAAGCCAATAGGCTATAAATGCGTAAAAAGTAAATCTATTTGCAATCTCAAAAAATTGGGATTGTGTAACCCCATTTGAGGCGGCAGGTTCTGTCGTGACTGTAAAGCGTTCCCCAGTGTCTACACGAGTCAAAGCTCGTGATACTGCGAAAGATACCGATGAAAATATCAGTACGGGTCGGTCGAAGCCAACACTAGAACGCGATAGCGTTTAGTGGGGGTAGTTCACCTATGCGTTATGCTAGCATCGGCGGCGGTAAAGCCTTATGAATTATTCAAATACAATACCTTTAATTTTATGGAATTCACTGCTATCAAAACTACTAAACGTCATATTTTTCTATTGCAACTCCTTGCGCTGGCTTTTGCCTATTATTATGCTGGGCGATTAGGTTCTTTCTTGGCTATTCCACCAAATTACGCGACTATCGTTTGGCCTGCATCTGGAATTGCTTTGGGTGGAATGTTGGTATTAGGTTATCGCGCTTGGTTTGGTATTTTTTTAGGAGCTTTTTTAGTTAATTTATTCATTGCTAACAACAATGTAGATATTTCAAATTATCAACTTTTTGTATTTGCTGGCATGAGTGCTGGTGGCTCAGTGTTACAAGCTGTCGTAGGTACTTATTTATTAAAACGATTTGCAAATTTTCCCAATCATTTAGCAAGCGAATACGATGTTTCCTCATTCATGTTCTATGGCGGCGTTTTAAGTGCCTTAGTCAATTCAAGTATTTCCACGGTAACTTTACTTTTTACCAATAAAATCCCCCTAAATAATTTTTTAACGAATTGGTTTTCATGGTGGTTGGGCGATGTTGTTGGGATATTTATTTTTACGCCAATTATGTTGGCGTTATTTTTTCGGAAATACGATTATTTTCAAGACCGAAAAATAATCATTACCGTTATATCTTTAACAACATTTTTGTTAATTACATTGCTGTTTTATTACGAAAAGCAGCAAGAATTAGCACGTTTAAAATTCAGATTCAATCAGCAATCGATTGAAATACAAACAGAACTTGAAAGAATCATTTCTAAAAATTTAGATGTGTTGTATTCGTTGCAAATTTTATATGCGTCTTCTGAAAACATTAACCAACATGAATTTCAAATTGCGGCAACCTCTTTTATTGCAAAACGAAGTGGCATTCACGCGCTAGGCTGGAGTCCTGTCGTTTTAGATAGTAATAGAAAAGAATTTGAAACGACTATCCGAAAAAATGAAATGCCTAATTTTCAAATGACCGAATTAGATGCAGAAAGAAAACACGTTCCCGTCACAACGCACGATAAATATGTTCCCGTAATTTACATTGAACCAATTTCAGTGAATAAAGCCGCGATTGGTTATAACTTATATTCAGAAAAATCACGGCAAGATATTCTCGACACAGCGCGAGACACAAATGAAATTACTATCACAGCAAGAATTACGCTTGTTCAAAACCAACAAAAAAAATTAGGGGCTTTTATTGCCTATATCCCCACTTATAAAAATGGTGCGCCACACGCAACGATTGAACAACGGCGCGAAAATATCATCGGCTATATCAGCGCGGTATTTGAAATTGATGAGCTAATAAATTCGGCAATTAACTCGCCAACATTAAACAAAGATTTACAAAATCTTATCCAGAACAAAAAATTAAGTTTGCATATTATCGATGAGACAAATCCTAATAACGAAGATGCTATTTTTTCAACCAAAACAAAATCGCTACCCTTATTCGATAATCACTCTTTCGTCCATTATTCCAACATTTATTTAGGGAATCATAAATGGCGATTTGAAATCACGCCGACAATCGAGTATTTCATTTCCCACGAATCTGAAAACTCATTGAGTAGCTTAATTATCATTTTATTTTTGACCGGCATGATAGTCGCTTCTGTTTTAGTTTCTTCAGGGCGTGGATATTTATTGAAAGAACTCGTTAATGAGCAAACGCAGGCGTTAAATAAAAGTGAACAACGTTTGATTGAAATTCTAAATTTGATGCCGCTTCCTGTTTTCATTAAAGATAATCAAAGTAGAATTACCTTTATGAATGTGGCTTGCGATCAACAATGGGGAATCAGTTTTTCTGACTTACAAAATAAAACCGGTGTAGAGTTTTTCCCACCTGAACAAATTCAGATTTTCTTAGAACAAGATAAAATTATTTTTGCAGAAGGCAAAGAATTTGAATCCGATGAAGTTGTTTGGAATGCTAGATTAAAAATTAACAGAGTTGTTCACACTTATAAAAAACCTGTTTTCGATGAAACGGGAAAACCCGATTATTTGATTGGTGTTTCAATCGATATAACCGAATCCAGAGAATATCAGCAATCGATATTAGAAGCGAAACGTTTGGCGGAATTATTAGCGAAATCCAAATCGGAATTTTTGGCAAACATGAGTCACGAAATTAGAACGCCAATGAACGCGATTATTGGTTTATCACAACTCGCCTTGAATAAAGAAATGCCAAATAATATCCGCGAGTATTTGGAAAAAATTTACGGTTCATCTGAAAGTTTGTTAGCAATTTTGAACGACATTTTAGACTTTTCTAAAATAGAAAGTGGAATGTTAAGAATTGACCCTACGCCGTTTAATTTAGTTGTATTGTTGCGTAATTTGCATAATCTTTTTTCAATTTCAGCCGAAAAGAAAAATTTAGATTTTGCCATTTCTGTTGAACCAAATATCCCAACAGGATTAGTGGGTGATGCGCTAAGAATTCAACAAATTTTGTCGAATTTATTGGGAAATGCCATTAAATTTACCAAAAAAGGGAAAGTGGAATTAAAAATACAATTACTTGAATCACAAAAAGAAACGATAAAAGTACGGTTTTCGATTATTGATACGGGCATTGGAATTAAAAAAGAAAATCAAGAAACGCTTTTTAACGCTTTTAGCCAAGCCGACAATTCGATTACTCGGCGTTTTGGCGGAACAGGTTTAGGACTAACAATTAGCCGGAATTTGCTGCATTTAATGGACGGAAAAGATTTTGAAATTGATAGCGTCGAAAATAAAGGTACACGAATTAGTTTTGAATTGATGTTGAATGTTATGCCGGCTGAAATGTGTGATGAAACGCCTATCATTCAAAGCAATCAAAATACGCAAGGCGATTTAGCAACTAAACTTCAAGAATTAGGCAAAACATTGTTTGGTTTAAAGATATTATTGGCAGAAGATAATGTGTTGAATCAAGAAATTGCTTGTGGATTTTTAAAACTTTCTGGAATGGAAGTTGATGTTGCAGGAAATGGTTTGGAGGCTTTAGCATTGTTAGAAAATAGGACTTACGATGCCATTTTAATGGATGTAAATATGCCAAAAATGAGCGGCATAGAAGCAACAGTGAAAATCCGTGAGCAAGTTAAATATGCGAAATTACCCATCATTGCGTTAACTGCTGGCGTAACGTCAGAAGAACAAGCAAGATGTTTAAGTTCTGGTATGAATGACTTTGTGACAAAACCTTTAAATCCAGAACAATTACTTGCCATGCTTGTCCATTACACCAAATCGCAAATGGAATCCTAAAACATTTCAGAATTCGATATACTGAAAAATCGACATCCAAATTTTGAATGAATTCCATTGAATCAGTTAGTGTTTTCGAGTGTGTTTTCAGTAAGACTTTTAGGGTGTTCGGATGCGACTGGGTTGGCGATGCAAAAACAAGCACGTCCATTATTTTTGGCTTGATAAAGCGCACGGTCAGCAGCATTTACCAATTTTGTAGGTGTGATGCCGTGTGACGGATAAAAACTAATGCCGACACTCGCCCCAATTTGTACAACATTTTTTCCCAATAATTTAAACGGTTCTGCTAAATCAGCAATTATTTCGGTGGCTACTTTTTCAGCCGCGAGTGGCGCGGAACAATCCTGCAAAATAATGACAAATTCATCACCGCCCCAACGCGCCACCATGTCGCTTTCTCGTAATCTTGACGTAATTTTTTTGGCAACTTTTTTGAGTAAGTCATCGCCAGTCGCGTGTCCCAATGTGTCATTCACTATTTTGAATTTATCTAAATCAAGCATAAGTATCGCGAATGTTTTACCTTCTCGATGACTTAATTTGATTGAGTCTTTCATGCGTTCAAGCAATTTTCGACGATTTGGCAACTTGGTAAGCACGTCATAAAACGCGAGCAATTTAATTTTTCTTTCCGCAGCTTTATATTTTTTATTTGCTAAGGCTAAAGATTCAACCAGAGTTTTCATTCTCTCGACTACATTGGAATTTATTAACGCCATATCTACTGACATTTGTCTATTTATTTCACTTACTTGTGCGGCTACTAAAACGGCAGCTGTAGCAACATCATCTGCTGTTTTTTCTGCTGTTTTTTTGATAGACATCGCTGACAATAAAGATGCGGACGCGACAACCTGTGCAGCTGAATCGGTAGCATTTTGTGTAACGTTCTCTACGGACATTACAGCACGTTTGATGATGTTTTCTATTTCTAAAATTTCTTTTTTTATTTTATCCATGCGAATCCCCAAAATTATCTTTATTCTTTCAACGTTGTTTTTATTTCAACTTTTTTTAGCAATCAATGCCGAAACCATAATGCCGATTTCGTATCATTGTAAATTACACTTTGGCACGGTAAAGACAGTTCCTGTAACACATACATCGCAAGTCCAAAATAAAGCATTATCACGGTAAGAAAACTAATCATCAGCCTAGAGTTAAAAGCGATTACAATGAACGCTACTATTTTTTTTATGTAAATAAAAATGTACTTTTTTCTAATAAATCTCCAAATTTACACTCGCAAAATCCTTGCGAAAAAAAACGAAAAAATTGTAATTTTTTCTCGAGATTTTCACAACAAAGTGCCAGTGAACTTTTCACTGTATTTTTAACGATTTACCTGTATGAATGAGGATTTTATGCAAGTGCGCGAAAAAATTAGATTATTACGAACTTCACGCAATTGGTCGCGGGAATATCTTTCAGAGCAATTAGGCATGTCAACAAATGGTTATGGTGCGCTTGAACGCGGCTCGAGTAATTTCACACTGGTTGACATCCTCCCCGCCCTAAAGGGAACGGGGATTCCTGATTTAACTCAGGAGCAGGTGTGTATCACTACTACCTGCTGGTTTCTGCTGCTGACGGCATTACAGCACCGTTCACTTCACAGACTAGCCCCCGAAAGTC
>CAIQZX010000128.1 GCA_903876445.1 uncultured Pseudomonadota bacterium
GACTTTCGGGGGCTAGTCTGTGAAGTGAACGGTGCTGTAATGCCGTCAGCAGCAGAAACCAGCAGGTAGTAGTGATACACACCTGCTCCTGAGTTAAATCAGGAATCCCCGTTCCCTTTAGGGCGGGGAGGATGTCAACCAAGGGGGCAATTTTGGCAGACGAGGTAGGGTTGGGTAAAACAATCGAAGCGGGATTAGTCATTTCTCAAAAATGGGCGGAACGCAAACGTAAAATTTTAATCATCACGCCAGCCAATCTTCGCAAACAATGGTCGCAAGAGTTACAAGATAAATTTTTTCTGCCATCAACGATATTAGAAGCAAAATCATTTAACGATTTCATTAAGTCAGGGAATTTAAATCCATTCAAACAAGCTGAAATTGTGCTGTGTTCCTATCAGTTTGCGAAATCAAAAGAACCGTATTTACGACAAGTTAAATGGGATTTAGTCGTTATCGATGAAGCACACCGTTTGAGAAATGTGTACAAAACATCGAACAAAATCGCACGGTCGATTAAAGAATCATTGGAAGATGCACCCAAAATTTTACTTACCGCCACACCGCTACAAAACAGTTTGCTTGAACTGTATGGCTTAGTGAGCATCATTGATGATTATGCTTTTGGTGATTTGAAAAGTTTTAAATCACAATACAGCCGCGTTAATAGCAACGCCACACCTGAACAATTCAACGAATTAAAAGAACGATTAAAACCCATTTGCAAACGCACATTACGGCGGCAAGTCTTGGAATATATTCGCTACACAAATCGTATTGCCTTAGTTGAAGAATTTTATCCATCCCCAGACGAGCAACGTTTGTACGAATTAGTTTCTGATTATTTACAAACCGATAATCTTTATGCCTTGCCAGCTAGTCAACGGCAATTGATGACATTGATTTTGCGACGTTTATTGGCTTCATCTACTTACGCCATATCGGGAACGTTGGCAAAATTAGCCGATAAATTAGAAAACATTGTCACCTCCCATAATCACAAAGATACCGTACCACTCGATTTATCAGATGATTACGACACTTACGATGAATTAGCCGATGAATACGATGATGCGGACGAATCAGAGGCAAAAAAAGAAAAAATTTATACTGATTTCGACATAGCCAACATTCGTTTAGAAATGGCTTCACTGAAAGAAGTTTCTGTGCTGGCTGAATCCATACAGCGTAATTCAAAAGGTGAAATGCTGTTTAAAGCCCTCGAAAAAGGATTTACAGAATTAGAACGGTTGGCACGCGAGTCAAAATCAAAAACAAGTGCCGCGAAGAAAGCCATTATCTTTACCGAAAGTCGCCGCACGCAAGAATACTTACGGAATCTACTCGAAACACAAGGCTACGAAGGCAAAGTCGTTTTATTCAACGGCACGAATACCGATGCCAGTTCACAAGCGATTTATCAAGCATGGGTTAAGCGTTACAAAGACACGGACAAAGTAACCAGTTCACGCACCGCCGATATGCGTGCCGCGTTGGTGGATTATTTCAGAGAAGAAGCAACGGTGATGATTGCTACGGAAGCCGCCGCAGAAGGAATTAACCTGCAATTTTGCTCACTCGTTATCAACTACGATTTGCCTTGGAATCCGCAACGCATCGAACAGCGCATTGGTCGTTGTCATCGTTACGGGCAAAAGTTTGATGTCGTTGTTGTGAACTTTCTCAACAAAGCCAATGCCGCTGACCAACGAGTTTATGAATTACTCAACGTTAAATTCAAGTTATTTGACGGTGTTTTTGGCGCGAGTGATGAAGTATTAGGCAGTATCGAAAGTGGTGTCGATTTTGAAAAACGTATTGCTCGAATCTATCAAGAATGCCGCACGCCTGAACAAATTGATTTAGCATTTAACGATTTAGAGGAAGAACTAAAAGATAGCATATCAACAACTTTGAAAAAAACTCGTGAGCAATTATTAGAAAATTTCGATGAAGAAGTTCACGAAAAATTACGCATCAATTTGCAAGCAAGCCGCGAGTATTTGTCAAAATATGAAAATTGGTTGTGGCGAGTTACACAATTCAAATTAAACGATAACGCGGTATTTTTTGAATCCGATTATTCTTTCAACCTAACCGAAAATCCTTACTCGAAGGCAAACATACCACTTGGTAAATATCGATTAGGCAAGCACGTTGAAGATGCTCACGTTTATCGAATCGGGCATCGGTTAGCAGAAAATATCATTGAATCATGTAAATCTGCATCGTTACCCAACGTGCATTTATGTTTCGATTATAGCGCAAGCCCACAGAAAATCAGCGTGTTAGAACAATTAGTCGGGCAATCGGGCTGGTTAGAATTAACGCATTTAACCGTATCGAGTTTTGAAACCGAAGATTATTTGTTATTTAGCGGCGTAACAGCAGATGGCATGTTGTTAGAAAACGATGCTTGCCATCGCTTATTTTCATTGCAAGCCAATGTTCAAGGCGGTTTTGTAACGTTACCGAGTAAAGAAGAAGCGTTGCTGAACCAAAATTTAAAACGTCAAAAATCCGATTTGATTGAAGAAATCGGAATGCGTAATGGTTCTTTTTTTGATGAAGAATTAGAAAAGCTCGATAAATGGAGTGAAGACCGCCGCAATTCGCTTAAAATGGCTCTCAAAGATTTAGATGACCAAATCAAAGAATTAAAAAAGCAGGCAAAACAAGCTCCGAATTTACCTGCCAAACTCAAATTAGAAAAAGAACGCAAAAAATGTGAAGCTGAACGTGATGCCGCATGGCGCGATTACGACGAAGCCGCAAAAGAAATCAATCGCGCTAAAGATGAATTGATTGATGAAATTGAAAAACGATTAGAGCAACAAGAACACCAACAAACGCTATTTTTCATCAGTTGGAACATTGTTTAACTTAACAAAAGAACACATAACACATTATGACAGACAGCATTATCGAATCGTTTCCACTCACGTCAATGGACGTAACCGACCTTCAACAGCAAAAGCTCAAAGCCTTATTTCCCGAAGTTTTCACCGAAGGCGGTAAAATTGATTTCGATAAATTACGTTTGACGTTAGGCGAAAGCGTTGACGCTGGCAAAGAACGTTTTGGTTTGAATTGGGCAGGTAAAAGCGATTGTTTTCAAACCATTAAACAATCCAGTGTTGCAACGCTTGTTCCAGCGCGTGACGAAAGCGTGGATTTTGACACAACCGAAAATCTTTACATTGAAGGCGATAATTTAGAAGTCTTGAAGTTGTTGCAGAAAAGTTATCTCGGCAAAGTCAAAATGATTTATATCGACCCGCCTTACAACACAGGCAATGATTTTATTTATCCCGATAATTACGCTGAAAATTTAAACACTTATCTTGAATACACGGGGCAAGTAGACGGCGAAGGGCGTGCCATTTCGACCAACAAAGACACCGATGGGCGTTTTCATAGCAAATGGCTGAACATGATGTATCCGCGTTTGTTTTTGGCAAAGAATTTATTGCGTGAAGATGGGGTTATTTTTATTTCAATTGATGACAGTGAAGTTCATAACTTGCGTGCGTTATGTAATGAAATTTTTTATGAAGAAAATTTTGTTGCCGAATTTATTTGGGAAAAAAGAACCAACAGAGAAAATAGAAAAGTTGTATCAGTCAGGCATGATTATGTAATTTGCTTTTGTAAAAATAAAGCCTTTGACGCTCGAACTTTGAAACAACTGCCGATGAGTGCTAAAGCATTAGCTAATTATAAAAATCCAGATAATGATTCTAGGGGATTGTGGAAGTCAGACCCAGCAACAGCACAGGCTGGTCACGGAACAAAATCTCAATTTTATGTGCTTACTGCCCCGAATGGTAAAAAACACGAATTAGAAAGTGGGCCGGTGTTGGTTGTACACAGAAGACGTGATGCAAAAGGAAATTAACGAAGGAAAAATTTGGTTTGGTAAAGAGGGTAATGGAGTTCCAAGAATCAAGACATATCTTGATGCTAAAGAAAGAGGACTTACTCCTGAGAGCATTCTATTTGCCGAGGACGTAGCGACGAATGAAATTGCTAAAAATTCTTTAAAAGAATTGTTTGACGGAATTTCAGTTTTTGAAACGCCAAAGCCTACAGATTTGATTAAAACATTAGCTCAAATGAATTGTGAAAATGATGACATTGTTCTCGATTTTTTTGCAGGTTCATCTGCAACTTCCAATGCTGTTTTAGATTTAAACAAAGAAGACGGCGGCAATCGCAAATTCATCATGGTGCAATTACCAGAACCGTGCGACAAAGACAGCGAAGCCTTCAAAGCAGGTTTTGACATCCTCCCCGCCCTAAAGGGAACGGGGATTCCTGATTTAACTCAGGAGCAGGTGTGTATCACTACTACCTGCTGGTTTCTGCTGCTGACGGCATTACAGCACCGTTCACTTCACAGACTAGCCCCCGAAAGTCC
>CAIQZX010000129.1 GCA_903876445.1 uncultured Pseudomonadota bacterium
CGTCAGAACGTGTTGCTGGCTTGATGCAAAAATTAGGTATGGGAAATGGTGAAGCTATTGAACATCCGTGGGTAACTCGTTCCATTGAAAATGCACAGCGCAAAGTCGAAGCGCACAATTTCAACATTCGTAAAGAAATTTTAGCGTATGACGATGTCGCGAACGATCAACGCAAAGTGATCTACGCACAACGCAGCGACATTATGGCAGCGGATGATATTTCAGAAATTATCAGTGCGATTCGTGAAGACGTAGTTAACAACATGATTACGCTGTACATTCCACCGCGCACAATGATGGATCAGTGGAATATCTCTGGTTTAGAAGAGCATTTACAGTTGGAATTTGGAGTTGAAATTGCTGTTCGAGATTTACTCAATCAAGATAAAAAACTGCATGAAGAAGGTTTACGTCAAAAAATAATTGAAATTTTAGAAGCAAATCATGCTGAAAAAGAAGAATCGATTGGTGCTGATACATTACGAAATGTTGAAAAAACCTTTATGTTGCGTGCATTAGACCATAATTGGAAAGAGCATTTAGCGGCAATGGATTATTTACGACAAGGTATTCATTTCCGTGGTTATGCACAAAAAGATCCAAAACAAGAATACAAGCGTGAAGCGTTTGAAATGTTTAGCAATTTGCTCGAAACGATTAAATTCGAAGTCGTCGGTTTATTGTTCAAAATTCCTTTAGAACAGAGTACGTTGGATTTGGAATTAGAAGCAGAATTTGCGGCATTGGAATCAGCTGAAATTCCATCACACTCGATTGAACATGATAGCCAACATTTAGCCGCCATTGCTGATACTGAACAGCCGACATTTGTTGAAATGCCAACAAGTTTAAGCAATGATAGTATTGGACGAAATGATCAGTGTCCTTGTGGTTCAGGTTTAAAATACAAACAGTGTCATGGAAAATTAGTTTAACCAAAATAATGACGAAATTATATTTACTCTATATTTTTGATAAATGTTGTGAGCGTGGATGCTTTATGCTCACAAATAATTTTTAATTTTGGTTGACTATAATCTCAAAAAATCATGAATTGGTTCAAAGAAAAACTAAGTATAGAATCCCGCTTTCAACAGGATTTCACATTAAAACTGCCGCGCTTTTGTAAAAAACAAACGGCGGTTTTAGGCATTGATATTACAACAACCGTCGTTAAATTATTGGAACTAAGCAAACAAGGAAATCATTACACAGTCGAAAGCTATGTTGTTGCGCCATTACCGCGTGATGCTGTAATTGATAAACATATTAACGACATTGAAATTATCGGTGATGTCATTAAAAAAGCGGTTCAATCTTCAGGAACAAATTTGAAGCAAGCGGCTGTTGCAGTTGGCGGTTCGTCTGTCATGACTAAATGGATTACATTGCCCGCAGGTTTAACCGATGATGAAATAGTTGAAGAAATTCAATTTGAAGCAGAGCAATATATTCCCTACGGTATTGATGAGGTAAATTTTGATTTTGTTGTTCAAAACGAAAATGAAAGCGATTCAAACCAAGTTAACGTGCTGCTCGCCGCTTCTCGAAAAGAAAATATAGAAAATCGTGTTGCCGCCTTAACAAAGGCAAATTTAAAGGTAAAAATTGTTGATGTTGAAGCCTTTGCCATCGAGAATGCGTTTGTATTATTAGCCAATCAATTACCGTATTCCGTTGAAAATAAAACAATTTTAGTTATTGAAATTGGTGCGAATTTGACTGGCGTACACGTTTTGTATAATTCTCGGGTTATTTATACACGGGAGCAAAATTTTGGTGGAAAACAGCTCACCGAAGATATTCAACGCGCTTATAATTTAAGTTATGAAGAAGCGGGTATTTCAAAAAAGCTCGGCGGATTACCGGATAATTACGAAAGTGATGTTCTGGAACCGTTCAAACGAAATATGGTGCAACAAATTCAACGTGCGGTTCAATTTTTTGCTGTGTCTAATGTAAATCGCAAGATTGATAGTGTAATCATTGCGGGTGGTTGTGCTTCAATTGTAGATGTTGATAAATTGGTGTCGCAAGTTTTAGGTGTCCCAACGTACATTGCTAATCCATTTGTAAATATGGCGTTATCATCAAGAATAAATCCTATTGCATTGAGTAAAGATGCACCGACGATGCTTATTGCATCGGGTTTAGCATTACGAAGTTTTGATAATGATTAAAATAAATTTACTACCGTGGCGTGAAGAGATGCGCCAAGAAAAGCAAAACGCATTCGCTCAAACTTTTGCTGTAGCGATGCTGTTAACAGGCTTTATTTTGATTGGGATTCATTTTTATTTTTCACAGCAACAAAATTATCAGTTTCAACGAAATCAATTATTACAAAACGAAATTACACTTCTTGAAGAACAAATTAGTAGTGTTAAAAATCTCGAAGCGAAAAAAGCCCGTTTAATTAACAAAATTGCGCTTATTTATAATTTACAACGTTCAAGACCAGAAATTGTGCATATATTTAATGAAATTCCACGCGCTATATCTGACGGTCTGTTTATTACAAAATTAACGCGAGTCGGGCGTGATTTTACATTTGAAGGTAAATCGCAGTCGAATACGTTGGTGTCTGATTTTATGAATGCGATTGAAAATTCTGAATGGTTACAAACGCCGACATTAGATGTGATTCAAGACAAAACCGTTGTAGAGGCTAAAAATAACGATAACGTAAAAATGCACGATTTTACATTACGAACTAAACAAAGAAATTTGCCTGACGTAAAATAATATGGGCTTAGAAAATATAAAATTAGCTGATGTAGATTGGGATTTTAACGCGGCAGGAAGTTGGCCAAAAACCGTTAAGATTGGCGTAATTGTGTTAAGTTGTTTTTTAGTTCTTGCCGGTGGGATTTACTTCGATACTTTAGAGCAATTACAAATTTTAGACGCAAGTGAAAAAAAAGAAACAGAATTAAAAACGTTATTTGAACTTAAACGTCATCAAGCCTCGGATGTATTTGAGCATGAAAACCAATTAGAACTCATTAAACAAAAATTAAACGAAATGATTAAGCAAATGCCAATCGATGAAGAGATTGCGGGATTGCTTATCGATATTTCACAAACAGGAATTGCTAGCGGCTTAGAATTTAAATTGTTTAAGCCATTGCCATCGGTTGTTAACGACTTTTATTCAGAATTACCCATTAACATTGAAGTGATAGGGCAATATGAAGAGTTATGTTTATTTATTAGTGGGTTAGCGGCATTGCCTCGTATTGTAACGATTCACGATTTCATAATTACACCGATTGATAAAATAAAACTTTCCAAACAAAGTAATATGATGATGGTTGTAACGGTAAAAACGTATCGTGAAAATGGAAATCCCCAAAATGATAGTAAATAACACCGTCATTTTTCATGGAATTAAATTAAGCATAATGGCGACGGCTATAAATTTAGCAGCTTGTAATAATTCAGATTTTACGGATTTACACGCTTATATTGCTGGCGTAAAAGCAAGGCCAAATGAACCTATTAAGCCATTACCAGAATTTGAAAATGTTGACACAATCCTATTCAAACTCGAAGAGGGTTTGCGTGATCCATTTAAGCCCGTTGAAAAAAAACCGGATGAACAGAGCGATGAAGAACCAGATAATGGTATCCGTCCCGATAAAAATCGAATTAAAGAATCTCTCGAAGCATTTCCGATAAATGAAATGAAAATGGTTGGCACAATTAAAATGAATTCAGTGCAATGGGGTTTAGTTAAAAACGATGGCTCTATTTATCGTGTTAAAGTAGGAAACTATTTAGGAAAAAATGATGGAAAAATTATCGGTATTGATAAAAATAAAATAGACATAATCGAAATTATGCCCAACAAATCTGGACATTTTAACAAGCAATCCACGACCTTAATGCTCGCGGAGTAATGAATGAAAATTGCAAAAATAAATTTTCTTACAATCATGTTAATGATTTTTTTATTTATAGTCTCTTTCATTACTCGTGCTACTGAAACATTAACGTTATCAACAATTAACTTTTCATCGCAAACAAGTGGTAAATTACAACTTGAAATGAATTTATCAAGTTTGGCTATCGCGCCTAAAGTATTTCGAACCGAGAATCCAACACGAATTGTGCTTGATTTTTCTGGTGTAAAAAATGGCTTATCACGAAAAATATATCCCATCAATCAAGGTGGCGCGTTAAATGCCTATGTTATTGAAGCGGATGGACGAGTGCGCGTTATTGTGAATTTGCTGGAATCCATGTCTTATGAATTAAGAACAGAAGGGAATAAGATTTTTTTAGTATTAACGCCAGCAATTGAAACTAAAATAGCAACACACAGCCAACCAGCGGTAAAATCAAATTTATCCGGAATAATTACAAATTCGGCTGTTAATGTTTACATACCAGAACAGGAAATTAGCGGCTTTGATTTCAAACGCGGCGATAAAAATGAAGGACGAATTTTAGTATTACTGGCTAATCCGAATACGGTTGTGAATTCTAAAAAAGAAAAAGGTAAAGTTATTATTCATTTTTTGAATACCCAATTACCAATAAATTTAGCAAAACGACTAGACGTTTCAGAGTTTGGAACACCAGTTAAATTTATTGACACGGTTTCGGTAAAACAAGAAACGACATTATCAGTTACGACAGTGAATGACTTGTACGATTATTCAGTTTTTCAATCAGACGGTTTATTGACGATTGAATTCCGACCATTGAGTAACGAAGAAAAAGAAAAACAAGAAAAAACTCACCGTAAATACGTCGGTGATAGATTATCATTAAATTTTCAAAATATTGAGATTCGAAACATTATTTCAATTTTGGCGGAATTTACAGGACAAAATATGGTCGCAGGTGAAGATGTTTCCGGCAATATCACGTTGAAATTAGATGATGTGCCGTGGGATGAAGCACTTGATTTTATTATGATGACAAAAGAGTTAGGTAAATATCAGTCAGGAAATGTCACATTGATTTCACCACTTGATAAAATAAAAGGGTACAAAGAAAAGCAACAAAAAATGGAAGAAGTGGTTGAAAAATCAGACGAGTTAATTACGGAGTATCTTAAAATCAATTTTGCGGAAGCCGAAAATTTTAAAAATTTACTTAATGGTCTCGATACGGGTGCATTTGGAAGTTGTGGCTCAAATTCGGATAATGCTTCAAATTTAAGTACAACGACAATAAAAAAAGAATCTAAGGAAACGATATTACCAGGGCAACGTTCTCTCGAAACAACTATTCAAAAACCCATGGATGATAAAAATTCAAACGATAAAAATAATCCGATTGAAGAAAATAAATTGTTGTCATTGCGTGGTTCGGTTATTGTCGATTCGCGTACAAATACGTTAATTGTCAAAGATACGGCAAAAAAATTGGAGGATGTAAAAAAATTGATTGCTAAATTAGATATACCTGTTCAACAAGTTATGATTGAATCCCGGATTGTGATTGCGGATGATACGTTCGCAAAAAATTTGGGCGTAAAATTTGGCGCAGGAAAACAAGGTGTGATTAACGACAATACCGGTTACGCTATTGGTGGTACAGGAACTCACGGTAATGTTGTACAAAGTACAGATGGCTCGATGGGAGAATTAAAAGATTCGTTGTTTGATTTGGGCGTTGAAAAAATAGGTGGCACGCCAGTCGGTGCATTAGGAATGACATTGGCAAAAGGTGCCGATTATGTATTGAATTTAGAAGTTCAAGCATTACAAAGCGATGGGCGTGGGGAAAGTCTTTCAAATCCGCGTGTAATGACAATGAATCGCTGCACCGCACATATTACACAAGGCTTGCAAGTGCCTTACACGACAGCATCTAGCAGTAACACAACATTATCAACAACTGTTCCAACTGTGTCATTTAAAGATGCAACATTAGCTCTTAATGTTACGCCACAAATTACACCTAGCGGTTCTGTATTGATGAATTTAGTGATTAAAAAAGACAATGTAAATGAAGCTGCTAGCGCAGGTTTAGGTGGTAATAAAGTTTTAGATAAACGAGAAATTCAAACATCTGTATTAGTCGAAGATGGTGAAACAATTGTATTAGGCGGTGTATATGAAAATAGTGATTCACTGACCAAAAATAGAATTCCATTTTTTTCGGATTTACCATGGATTGGTGATTTATTCACCAATAGCTCAAACAAAAACAACAAAAAAGAACTGTTAATTTTCGTTACGCCAAAAATCATTAAAGATATGAAATAACGCAAATAAACACGGATTTCGAAACACGAACTTAGGTTTGTATAGAACGCAGATTTAACGTCTGCACCCTGATATTTTAATTTTAATAAACACAAATACGGAACGCATGAAACAATCAGAAAATATTTATTTAGTTGGTTTGATGGGTGCAGGGAAAACCACTGTTGGACGACAACTTGCACGCTTATTACAGTTACCATTTTACGATAGCGACAAAGCGATTGAAGAGCGCACGGGCGTTGATATTCCAACAATTTTTGAGTTTGAAGGCGAAGATGGCTTCCGGAATCGCGAACAAAAAATGATCGCACAATTAACCGAACTTAAAGGAATTGTGATGGCAACCGGTGGCGGTGCTGTTTTGCGTGAGGAAAATCGTGAATTATTGATGAAAAACGGTTTTGTCGTCTACCTGCATTGTGATGTACATAAATTACTTGAACGCACGCGCAAAGATTTAAATCGTCCATTGCTCGAAACGGAAGATCCTAAAGCGCGTCTTGAAACACTATTTGAAATTCGTCAGCCCATTTATACGGAGTGTGCCGATTTAACGGTTGATACCGGCGCGATGCAAAGTAAAGACGCGGTTTTGCATATTTTAGAATTCTATCAAGCGGCGCAAAATTAGGCAGAAAAATGAAAAAATTGACCGTTGCCTTAGGCGAACGCAGTTATCCGATTTATATCGGGGCTAATTTGTTATCGCAAACTGAATTGTTCACGCGCCATATAAAATCAAAGCAAGTTGTAATTGTGACAAATGAAACCGTTGCGCCCTTATATTTACAAAAAGTGCTAACGCATTTGAGTGCATATCACGTCGAAAGCGTTATTTTATCTGATGGTGAGCAATTTAAGACACTTGATTCACTTAATTTAATTTTTGATAAATTACTCGCCAGTAAATTTAGTCGAAATACGACATTAATTGCCTTAGGTGGTGGTGTAATTGGCGATATGGGTGGGTTTGCGGCAGCGTGTTATCAGCGTGGAATTTCGTTTTTCCAAATTCCAACGACGTTATTAGCACAAGTTGATTCATCCGTTGGCGGTAAAACAGGTGTAAATCATCCACTTGGTAAAAATATGATTGGCGCATTTTATCAGCCACAAGCTGTAATTGCGGATGTCGATGTTTTAGATACGCTTGATGACCGACAACTCGCTGCAGGTTTAGCGGAAGTGATTAAATACGGTTTAATTCGTGATTTAGATTTTTTTGAATGGTTAGAAGAAAACATTGACGCTTTATTGGCACGCGATAAAACAGCATTGACTTACGCCATTGAGCAATCATGTCGAATGAAAGCAGAAGTTGTCGCTGAAGATGAACATGAAGGCGGCGTGCGGGCGACATTAAATTTAGGGCATACTTTTGGTCATGCCATTGAAACGGGTATGGGTTACGGTCATTATTTACATGGTGAAGCCGTTGCGATTGGAACGTGTTTAGCGGCGGATTTATCGCAGCGTAAAGGTTTTCTAAATTCCGATGACGTGACACGAGTTATAAAATTATTTGAGCGGGCAAATTTACCCGTTAAATCGCCCGCAGAATTAAGTGCAAACCATTTTATTGAGTTAATGGCGGTTGATAAAAAAAATGTGGACGGCGCAATTCGAGTAATTTTACTGGAAGCGATTGGCAAGGCGACATTGCCAATGTCTGTGGATAATTTGTCTTTGACACAAACTTTACAAACGTATGGCAGATAAAGAGCTTTTTTCAACAGCGACAAATCAAGATTCTTTCGACAGTGAAGAATCTAAAATTTTGCCTCTTATCACAAAAGAACGCACGCAAAAATTTGAATTATTGTTGCATTTAATTCCGAATTTAAAACAGCATTTAATCGTAAGTGGTGTGACAGGAATTGGTAAAACATTGTTACTTGATATGCTTTACGACATAGATAGTGATGGGTGGCAATGTTGTTTTGTGCAAGGTAGCGCGGAATTGAGTTTCGAAATGATTGAAACGCAATTGACCAAAGCGATGCTACGAAATAAACATCCATCATTAGAAAGTGCATTTCAGGATTTTAAAGAACAGCATAAGAAAATTGTGTTGATTATTGATGATGCGGGACTTCTAGTTTCAGGTTTGATGACGACATTGATTGAATATGCTGCAACGCAACCAGCATTAAAGTTAATTTTCTCACTTACGCCAGAAGCGCGAAATAATCATCGCAAAACAGATAAGGCTTTAGATGCGTGTTATTTGCTTGAAATTCCCTCGTTAACGAAACGTCAATGCGCCTATTTTGTAAGGCATTTAGCTGCAAAACCAAGAACTTATGGCACGGTAGCGATTGACGAAAAATTGCTCGAAAAATTCTATCATGATACACATGGCGTTCCGGCGCGTATTATTGCGGATTACAAAAAATTATCGCGAGAGAATGAAAAAAGCGATACGAAATGGATTATCGTCGGTGCAGTAGGATTATTAGTTTTAGCAATCGTGATAAATCAAAGTGTTCGTTATTTCAAAAAAGAATCTCTTGAATCTGAGCCAGTTTCATCAATAGAAAAAATTGAAAACACAAAGGAAATTGAAAAGTTACCCAGTGTTTCAAAGGATAAAGCGACAGCTGCGCCAACAACAGAATCTGAAATTAAAAACGATACAGATATTGTGATTCCTGAGTTTAAATTAGATATTGAAAAAGGGATTGCGCCCGCACCCGTTAATACAAATTCCGAGGCGACTCCAATAAATCCAAAAGTTGAAATACCACCTATCGAAAAAACACCTGAAGTTGTGGCTGAACCGCCACCGGTTATTCCTGTTGTAGAACCCGAAAAAATTGCAGAGCCTACTGTTCAACCGACACCAGAACCTGAAAAAATTGTTGAATTACCAGCAAAAATACCAGAATCCGTAAAAGTAGAAACGATTCCTGCACCGCCATTTATCATTGAACCGGTAAAGCCAATCACGCCGCCAATTATTTCGTTTCCAAAAGTTGAACCAGCTCAAGGTATGAAAATTCAGCCGTTATTAGAAAAGCCAATGATTCAGGCTGTTCCAATTGCCGCACCTGAAATAAAGGAAAAAAAAATAGAACCTAAGACAGAACTAAAACAAGAAGTAAAAGAAGTAAAAGAAGTAAAAATTGAACCTGTTAAAAAGGCAGAAGTAAAAGTTGAGCCGGTTAAAAAAGTTGAAATCAAACAGGTTCAAAAACCGGTGGAAGTTAAAAAACCAGAACCCGTGAAAGTTGAACCCGTTAAAAAAGTAGAATTAAAATCAACAAAAGAAAAAG